>NZ_JBIQDM010000007.1:0-143934 GCF_045371165.1 Enterococcus pernyi | reverse complement strand
CGCTACTCAAGCACCTGTAGAACCTGTTCAAGAAACAGCGCCAGTTGTGGAAACACCTGTAGTAGAACAAGCACCAGTTGTAGAACAAGCACCAGCTACTGAAGTCGCTGTTTCAACTGGTACGAACGATGCCAAAGAATGGATCGCACAAAAAGAATCTAGCGGTTCTTATACAGCAACAAACGGACGTTATATCGGCCGTTACCAATTAGACTCTTCTTACTTGAACGGTGACTATTCTGCTGCCAATCAAGAAAGAGTGGCAGAACAATATGTTGCTTCTCGTTATGGCTCTTGGGATGCAGCCAAAGCTTTCTGGTTAGCTAACGGTTGGTACTAAGAACAATTTATCATTGAGTTAAAAGCTAAATAAAAAATTGGAAGGCTCGAAAATAGATAATCTATTTTCAGAGCCTTCCATTTTTTATTTATGTTACCTTCAATCAGCGATCAACTAATGTTGATTTTACCATCGATCGTTGTTGTATTGACCAATTTTTCTTCGTTATAAATATTGTATAAAATTCTAACATCATGACTGCCAGCATCAGGTAGATTCTCAAAAGGGATAGAGTCTATTCGGTTGTTTGGAGGAATCAATCCTGATTTATACAATTGTTTATTATTTGATGCTAGATAGTATTCTACTTGGATATTGAATGCATTCTGACCATTATTACGTACATCGACACTCGCTTTTCCTTCTTTATCAACTTCTATATCATGTTTCAAAAGAATACGCATTTTGTCTTTATCTACTTGATCTTGCATTGCTTTTAAAATCTCTTCATTACTCAATCTTGACAGATGATCATCTAAATCAGGCAATCCTGCCACTACTTGAGGAGGAGATTGATTAAAATAAAAGTATCCGCCGATCCCTGCTACAAGACATACAAGTAGCAAAGAAAACAAGATATAAGTTCTCTTCTTTTTACTATGATTCTTTTTTTCAATATTATTACTATGTGCCATTTTTCTCAACCTCCTTTCTCAAAATTATAACTGAAAAGTCTTTCATTCAGGCTCTTTCTACTAAACTGAGTAATGGAATACTTATCAACTTTGCTAAGATTAGTTAGCTAATGCAGAAAAATGGAATGACATCGTGTATGCAGGTGTCACAATAACATCCTGTTGGAAAGGACTAGTGATTGCTCCTTCAAATTTCAAGGATTTTGTTTGTCCTGTTCCAATAGTTGTCAAATAAGTACGAGTATTCAAGAACTGTCCAGAAGCACTTTGCAAACGAACCGCTGCTTCATTTAATGGTGTAAAGAACAAATCTTGAGTGATCCCAGTTGAGCTTGTCTCCGCAAAACTATCTACTTCGATCATCACTCTATGTGAAGTTGAATTATTTGTCATTGCATATAATGGGGAAACGATCTCTGGTTGAGGCGTTCCGTCTTCTGCCATCGCATTTGCATATCTTACAGTCGTTGGGATCGTGATATCGATATAGCGTTTATCTTCTGGATCAACTGGATCCCATTCTCCGATCCATCCTGAAACTTGAACATCTGCTTTGTCATCACCTTTGATCGTTTGTCCCGGTGTATTGTCTGGTTGTCCAGGAATCCATCCCAAGTCATTGGCAGCAACGTTTATTGAACCAAGTCCTAAACCACTTAATAAAATTGTAGATACAATCGCTAAATTACTTAGCTTCTTCATATTGAATTTCTCTCCTTGCTGAAATAATCTATATTATTTCACTAAATTTTTTGTAGTCGTTCTTCTTTTTGATTGAATGTATAAAACGATCCTATCGAAAAAAGAGTAAGCAATAAACCGATCAAAGCAATTCCATTGGTCAAACGTTCCCCAGTTTGTGGGAATTTAGAGGAAGAACCTTCACTTTTGTTTGATGTTGGACCTGTAGCTTGCTGTTCTTCATTTTGGGTACTCTGCCCTGTGTCGTCTTGATTTTCGGAACTATTACCTAAATCACCGATCGTTGCTTCGACATGAACTGTTTGTATTTCTGATTGTTGAGCATGATAGACAGTTGGACTCATAAAGCATAACAACAACACACCTATCATGTAATACATCGTCTTTTTTATCTCACCCTTCACCTCCTAATATAAACGACACAATTCCCACAAAACAATTATCCTTAAAAAACCAGCACTTTTAAAACCAAGTTTTACCGCCAGTTTGGTAAACAAAATAAGAATATATAGTTATTTATTTTAGTAACAAATACAAACCAGACTTACAATAATTGACCAATCACCCATATATAACAGTGATAAAATAGCATTATAGAGTCCATATGAAATCAAGAAAAAATAAATAACATATTATTTTAACTAATCAGTTTGAACTTTTCTTAATAATTCCCACCAACAGAAATAATTGCCAACTGATTTTTGTATAGTAGATCAAATCTCAGCAAGTTCATCCACTTTGATGTGATAGTACTCGACCAATTTATCAATGATGACTTCATCTAAATAGTTAGAAATTCCAAGAGTAGGCACTTCAAAATAGTCATTGAAATATATATCTGTCAGAAGACAATCAAACTTTTTTAAATAATCATTTTGTATTTTTGTCGCAGGGTGAAGAATCTCTATATTGATATTATGTCGAAAATAAAATTTGATTTCCTCTTTGAGCATACACATATGATCATAAGAACTATCTAATAATAGGGCGACATTGAGTTTTATCTTTTGCTTCCGTACTTGTACCCATAGATCTGACCAGGAAGTCAACAACTTGAAGACAGATTGATGGATCATTTCATCTAAATAACTATGAAATGCAGATCCTAATGTCTGATAAATCTCAAAAAATCGGTCTTCTAAATCTTTCACTAGTGTGGGACTGTCTCTTTTTACGTTTTGAAAAAATTCTCGTTTCTTATTATGTAAAATATAGGTGGGTCTTACCATATTCATGGTTGTCCAATAAATATCATGAATCAATTGATCACGATTTTCACAAATTATACCGAACTTATTTTCTAAGTATTCAATTACTTGATTTAGTTTATTTTTTTGATTTACTGCATCAACTTGGACATTTAAATATTGTAATCGTAAAGTCGGATGAATCGGTTGATAAAACTCATAGAAAAGTTGTTGGAGGTTTTCTTCTCTTAAATTGACGACAAACTTTTCATTGATACGTCCTAAAAGTTCTGTTTCATTTGCGAAATGTTGGAAAATAAACGGTATATTCCTCGATATCAACTGATAATCTTGCTTCAAACGAACAAAACAAATAAATAAATGAAATTTCATATTTCCTAAAAACAAATGATTGTCATTATTGACTAATGCCCAGATCGTATTCTCTTTTACAAATACTTCGATGATATCCGTGATCAGAGAGAGATCATCGCCTTTCATTAAATTCTCAGGTAAATTATATTTTTCTGCAAAGAAAGCAGAAAAAAAATCTCTAATATTCCCTTCATTACCTACAATATCGAGATGATTATTGATTTGAAATTCATATTTACTGATGACTTGATTGATTCGATTAATAACACGTGATACTTGTGTTTCAGATATGTATAAACTATCACTTAGATCGTCTTTTGAACTTACTCTTCTAAAAAATAGTGTCTCAAGTAAGGTATATTCCAAACTTTTACTCAAAATTTTTGAATAGATGAATGCTTTTGGTGTTTTCATATTTTTCTTTAGCAATACTCCTGATCTAAAGGAGGTTTCAATTGTCAGCGGTGCAATCATCTCATTGATTTGTGAAAGATCATTTCGAGTTGTTTTTTCTGAGCTTTCGATCATTTCGGCTAATTCAGCTGTCGTCATCCACTGAGTATCCCATAATATTTCCAAAATCTTCAACTGACGTTTCAAACGTCCATCTAAGATTTCTCTCATTTCGGTTCCACCTCTCCAAACAAAAAATATTGAACGTCTACATTATTTTTAACATAATGATTTATCTAAAAATAATCTCAATCTACCGACCGCTTGGTAAAATAACGTTAGAACTTATAGGTGAATGTATTGAAAATGTCAATAATTCTATCATTAAAAAAATTGGTATAGATTAAAAAGTTAATGTATTCTCATTTATTCAGTGATCATTCTATTTATAACCATTTTCAAAACAGATGTTTAGCAATGATTTTTTGCGTTTTTATTAATTAAAAATAAGAAAAGATATACCAGTATAGGCATATCTAATAAATTGGATTATTAAACAGATTACATCACAAGTTCTTTTCTAAATAACTTGACACTTTCTTTTCTGTTTATAATAAAAGTATGTAATTTGTGAATGAACTCATTATCGAAATAATGTGGGATGCCAATCACCCTCGGTTGTTCGATAGACCCTCGGATTGTACAAACATCTGTCAACACACAGTCATATTTTTCTAATTTTACTTGGCTGAACAGATCAAATGGTGACAAGATATCAACGGAGTACGTACTTCTGAAATGCATTTCGATTTCTTCCTTCAACATACGCAAATGACCAATGGGAACATCCAAGATCAATGCAGCCTTGATCTGATGGGTCTTTTTCATCTCGATCCTAAAATCAGACCACTGTGTAACCAAACTATAGATCGATTGATACACCATATTTTTCTTATCAAACGGTTTAAGTTCAAGTTCTTCATATATTTCTGCAAAACACTCTCTTAATTCAAACATGATTGTTTGATTTTCACCCATTAATTCTAAAACAAATTCTTCAATCACATTGTTCAATATGAAAGTCGGGCCAGTGATTCGAAAACTACTCCATAAAATGTCAGCAATCAATGTATCACTATGGGAACACTCGATATTAAATCGTTGAGATAAATCTTTGATCAGTCGTTCAATTTTACTATGTAAGGATGATTGAAACATACCAAACTGTTGGCAAGCTCCGGTCACTTTAAAAGGTTCGCAATAGTTGGCAAATAAATTGTATAATATGTCTTCATTCAGTTCAATTTCAAAAGATTCTTTACATCTACGTTTTAATTCTTCGTCATTCAAAATGGTTTTGTAGTTAAAAACAGTTGCTTTTTTTTCTATAAAAGCGCCTTGCTTGCATCGATATAGCGCAGCTAGTACTTTTAAATGTATTTTATTTAATAAAAAATGATGTTGGTCATTCGCTTCAATGATCGTTATGTTTTCCTCATAAAAACATTGGATCAATCGATCGATCAGGTCAAACTCTTCTTTTAAAAGAAGCGGTTCCGCAGAAAGATATTTTTCATACATCAAACTAGCAAATAATTTACGAATATTTATCTCTGAACCTTCAATCGTCAATTCATGACTGATTTGTATTGAAAATTTTTCTAAAACTGAATTTAGCTTGGCCAACAAGCGGTTCAACTGTGTCTCTGAGATAAACAAGCAATCACATAACTCTCCTTTAGAAAGCTTCGGATTGATAAAAATTTCTTCGATGATCTGACATTCGATGCAGTTTTGCAAAAACAAAGAATAAAGATGTGTTTTTGAGACCCCAAGTGTTTTATCCAAGAAAACCCCGTGTTTAAAAGATGTTTCAATTTTAAGCGGTTTGATTATTTCATTTAAATGTTTGATATCCGTTCGTATCGTCTTTTCGACTCCCCCGATGACTTGGACAATTTTCGATACGGTCAACCATTCATTTTCCCACAGTAATTCTAATAATGCTAATTGCCTTGTACTTTGTTTATTTAATATTCCTTTCATTTTACTCCCCCAAATCTAATAAAAAAGCACAGTAATAAACAAAAAAAATAACACCCCGTCTGTGATTTTTTCATTTTTTTCTTATATGTACTATTACTTAATCATAATTTTAAAATATAAATCGTCTTATGTCTACAAGAAAAATGAAGATAACATGAGATATTTTTAATTTACCGTTAAATAATATTCGTAATAATAAATGATCGAATAAAAGCATCCGAAAATCAACGCCTTTATTCAATCATTTCTTTATTTGTTATTCTAATATTTTTTTAAATAACTTTTATTGAACCACTACTTCTTTGTGTCTAGTTATCTAAACAAGTCATTGTTCACCTGTCTAAAACATCCAAATCAACTCTGTTTCCCACTTAGAAATGCAAAGACATTTTCTCTGGAGATCGATCCAATCGGAATTTCTTGTTTATAGATGTTGACTGTTTCGACTGCTTCTAGTTGAGCAAATAATTGTTTTAGTGGTGTATCAAGCTGAACCACTCTTCGTTGTTCAGTGATCTCTTTCTCAAAAAAGCCAGCAAGTACAAGTTGTTCAACTGTCTGATCTTTTTCTTGGATCGATTCCTCGAAGAAACTACGTACAAAGTCATTCTTAGGATGCATCAATAATTGTTCTGGTGTATCACATTGGATCAATGCCCCTTCTTTCATCACAGCGATGCGATCCCCTAGTTTAATTGCTTCTTCCATATTATGGGTAACAAAAACAATCGTCGTACCTAATTCTTTATGAAGTGATAAAACAAGCTCCTGCAAGGAAGTTCTTGATAGAGGGTCCAACGCACTGAAAGGCTCATCCATCAAGATCACTTCAGGATTGGCTGCTAACGCCCGAATGATCCCTACACGCTGTTGTTCTCCTCCAGACAATTCTTGTGGCATTCGATCACGATAGACATCAGGATCTAAACCAACTTTTGTCAGTAACTGATCCGAAGTCTCGGATCGTTTCTGTTTTTCCCAGCCTAACATTTCAGGGATCACTTCGATATTCTGTTTGACAGTCATCGTTGGAAATAATGCAATCTGTTGCAAGACATATCCCATTTGCCAACGCATTTTTTGCAAGTTATAGTCCTTTAATGATTTACCTTTGAAATATACCTCACCGACACTTGGTAATGAGAGTCCATTGATCATTTTTAGTGAAGTTGTCTTTCCACTTCCCGAAGGACCTACCAATACAAAGATCTCTCCCTCATTGATTGAAAGGTCTAATTGTCTAATTGCATACTTGTCATTAAAGGTTTTTTGGACGTTTTTAAATTCAATCAGTTCGGTCAATTGTTATCCTCCTTCACTAAACCTTGGTCAACCAAAAATTGTCGTGCCACTTCAGCTGGTTGTTTTTTCTCGACATTTACTTGATAATTCATCGTTTGCATCTGTTCTTCCGTTATTTTGCCGCTAAGTTTCTCTAAAGCTGCCACGACTTCTGGATGATCATTGGCAAAATCTTCATTCATCAATGGTGCGCCTTGGTAGGTAGGGAACAAGCCTCGGTCATCTTCTAGGACGACTAAATCGTATTGTTTCAGTTCACTGTCGGTAGAATAGGCATCAACTACATTGACATCACCATTATTTATTGCTTGGTAACGCAAACTAGGTTCCATGCTTTGGACACTCGGAAAATCTAACTGATAAAGTTCCTGTATCCCCTTGTACCCATCTGCACGATCGATAAATTCTAACGTGAACCCTGCCTTGATTTGATTTTCGATTTTAGCTAAATCAGAAATTGATTTTACTTGGTGCTCATCCGCAAAGTCACGTTTAACAGCAAGAGCATATGTGTTTTGATAAGCCATCGGACTTAAAAGTGTCATTGAGAACTGTTCATTTAACAGTCTATTGGCCTCGTGATACGTTTCTTCTTTTGTTAATTTTTGGTCCTTGATTGATTCTGGAACTGTAACCAGACTCTCTAATACTGTTCCAGTAAACTCAGGATAAATATCAATTTGTTTGTTTTCTAAAGCGCTGAATAGAAAACTGGTTTTACCGAAATTCGGTTTTAATTCGACTTCCGCTTCGGTTTCTTCTTCAATCAATCCTTTGTACATCTGGATCAATATATCTGGTTCTGCACCAAGCTTACCGGCAATCGTGATTTTCTCTTGTTTTAAGAAACCAGTTTGATAAATGGAAGCACCTGCGACTAAAGTCAAAATCAAGCCTAAAGTGATCATCGTATAACGAGGTTTCAAGTGTTGTAATAGACGGATCAAGCTACTGAAAACAATAGCTAACAAGGCGGAGCTGATTGCGCCGATCAAAGTTAAAACAGGTGTATTCCGATCGATTCCTAGTAAGATAAATGTTCCTAGCCCGCCAGCACCGATCAAGGCTGCTAATGTTGCTGTACCAATGATCAATACTAACGCAGTGCGGATACCTGAGATAATGACAGGCAGCGCGATGGGTAACTCTACTTTGATCAATCTTCGAAAACGAGACATCCCAAAAGCAACTGCTGCTTCTTCAATTGATGGATCGATTTCTGCTAATCCTATATAAGTGCTTTGAAATATCGGTAATAAGGCGTATAAGATCAAGGCAATCAATGCCGGTAAAGTGCCAATCCCTACAAATGGAATCAATAATCCTAAAAGTGCAAGTGAGGGAATGGTTTGCAGCACACTCGTTACTTGTAACAAAAATTCTGCCATTCTTTTGTGGTTGACTGCCCAAATAGCAAGCGGGATCGCAATCACTGCGGCAATCAATAATGCAATCAATGAAATAGATAAGTGCTGAAATGTTGCTGCGAATAACTCTTCTTTTCTCTCACTGAGCGTTTCGATAAACGTATTCATATGACCTTCCTTTCTGTTCTCCTTTAAGTATAAACATAGCGAAGTAAATCCCCAACTAAGTTGTTTTAAAAAAAACTTGCAATCGACTAGATGGTGAGAAGTGATTGCAAGTTTTGTTTTTGTATTTAGTTATTTTGAATCGTACGTAGCTCTATGTTGATAGAAGGTTTCTTCATACCTGCGTTTTCGTTCATTTTGTCGATATTTTTTTTCATCCCACATCACAAACCATAATACAAACGAAGGTAAAAAAATCAATAATGCTGTTTGTAACCCATAATTACCTATAATAATTCCAAAAAATAAAATCAACAACATCGCACCAAAACGTCTCATTGATTGCATCTCTGATCACCTCTATTATTTTATACCGAACGATTGTTCGCTCTTTCATTATACGAACAATTGTTCCCGTTGTAAAGTAGAAGTTGGAATTTTGAACAAAAAAAACAGCCAGTAACTTTTAAAATCTCGTGGGGGAGATACTTGTTTACTGGCTTGTTCAATAATTATTATACTTTAAGTTGTGTGTCAGTGACCAAAAAAGTAAAAATCGGTTGTTTTAACATCATAATCGTTAAATTTAATAAAATAATTTATGTTTTTTTATATTTAAATACATTTTTTTATTTATCACACTATTTTATTCACTATTTTTTTATCCCTAAATTATGCAATACATATTTTTACATAGAATCATTTTTGATTTAAAAGATTGTTTTACAAGGAATGATTGACCGAAATTAAATACACTTCATTATGTATATTTTTTTCTATTTACCTATTGAATTTATAGAGCCGTTCAGTGTAATATAAAGATTGCTGAAAATTTTCAAAAAGAAAAGAGGTTAGAGATGAAACAAGTAAAATTTTTATTAGACTTATGTGGAATTATTTTTGGGGCTGCTCTTTATGGATTAGCGGTAACCGGAATCAATCTCCCTTCAAAATTAGCTGACGGTGGTGTCACAGGAATTGCTCTTTTACTTAATCATTTATTTGGCTTTGCGCCTTCCATCACCTCACTGATCATAAATTTACCTTTATTGCTGATTTCCTTGTTTATTTTTGGAAAACATGCATTTATTCGAACGATCGTCGGAACATTTTCTCTGGTCTTCTTCTTGCATGTATGGGAAAATTTAAATGTCCACTTTGCTGTTGGAAATCTTTTAGTGAATAGTCTAATGACTGGCATTCTTTCGGGAATCGGTTGTGGCTTAGTTTTTCGTTTTGGGGGCAGCACTGGCGGAACCGATATCGTTTATCAAGCAATTGAAAAATATTATCATGTGAATATCGGGAAAAGTCTATTTGTTATCACGTTTGGGATTTTAGTTGTGTCTTTGTTGTATTTGGATTTTACGCATTTTGCCTATACTCTTTTGAGTTGCTCAATTTTATCTTATACATTGAATAAAGTGAAGTACTTCCGCTTCGCTAATCCTTTCAAAAAAATCACAGCTCCATCCCCAACAGTCAATCAATTAGAACCTGTGGAAGATTCATATATAGATTGAACTCTTACCATAAAAAGCAACTGAGGTCGGAACAGAAGTGTTTATTTCTCGCCGTTTATCTGGTTTTAGATAGTGCGAGAGAAACCATGTTCCAGCCACAGTTGCTTTTTTATAGTCATTCTTACTACTTGTCTTATCGAGCCATTTTTCCACCGGTGGATTTGAACCCACCTGACAAAACGACTTTGCCTTGCTGGCTACCTTCCTTCACCAACTTCATCGCTTGTTCAAGTGAAGCTCGGCTGATACCATCTGAGTAAACAGTGGTTACGTGGCTATGAAGTTTATTTTCTTCAAATAACTTTGTCAATGTCTCTAGGATTGCGCCTTGTGTTGCGATTTCTTTATTATGATCTGTTTTCGTGAAAACATACTCCCAATGGAAGCTGATTGAATCATTTTTATATTCATTCCAATCGATTTTCGCTTTTGTATTGACGATCATTCCGATATGCCCTAAAGGTTGAATGATTTTTTTTATTTCTGGTAGATAGGATTCAATATCATACAACACTGCGATATAGTCAACACCATCGCTCCCAGCTTGTTTTAATTGGTCATAAAGAGAATGATGGTAATCTATCGGAACATCTACGCCATTTTTTTCAAGCCATCCAAAATTGTGCGGACTAGCAGTTGCATAAACTTTCATACCCGTCCACTTCGCTAGTTGCGTCATGATCGAACCAACGCCACCTCCTCCATTGATCACCAAAAGCTCTTTCCCTTCATTTGCTTTTTCTTGAGGAACTAACTGAAAATTTTCAAATAGCAATTCATAGGCAGTGAGTGCAGTCAATGGAATCCCTGCAGCAGCTTCGTCGCTAAGATTCTTAGGAGCCTTTGCAGCGATCCGTGCATCAACGATTTGATACTCTTGTTGACTCCCTTCACGTTGAGTCGTTCCTGCATAATAGACACGGTCATTCAGCTCGAACCCCTTTACAGCCGCGCCCATTTCCCGTACATAACCCACACTATCATAGCCGAGCACAGTGAATGTTTCTTCTTTGACGATTTCTCTTCGCTTCGTATCTATAGGATTGATCGAAAGTGCTACAACTTCGATCAATAAGTCGTGTTCGCCAGGTTTTGGTACCATAGTATCTTCTTCAATCAATTGTGGATAAGGGGTCTCATAAGTAAAACCAAACCTTTTCATTGATGAGGGTCTATTTATCATTTTCCTGTTCCTTTCTACTGCAATAATATAGTCGGTCAAAAAAAAGCTGTTCCGCTCCAACATCCAGACATTTTTTCACAAGTCCTGCTTGTTTCTTATGTGTCTGAATGTTTGAAGGAACAACTTTTTCTCATACTTGAGCAGTCACTACTTATTGGAAATAACCATTGCCTTTCAAGGAATTACCTTGGTCATTGATCAGGCCTTCCAACGAACGATCTAATACTCCATGAGTTTTCTTACTTGAACTTTTCTCTTGGTTCATTGTTACACCTTGTTTTCCATCATAGGGTGTATTTTCTGTTTCAAATAAAAGATACGCATTCTTTTCTTTTTTGATCGAAGCGAGCAATTCTTCTTCAGAGATTTTATTTTTCTTCGGATCAGGAATGATCGAAGCTGGTACGTACTTAGGTACAAAATAAGAACGTTCTCTTCCCGAACTATTGAATACACTTCGTGATTGGCTTGTTTTTTCTTGTGTTGGTCTTTGCTCTGAAGGGCTGGCATGACGATTATAGCCAAAATTCGTCTGACTGTTTCGTTTGGTTTGTGTTTTTTTACTCTGCCTATAGTCTGGCAAATTTTGTTTATGTTTTGCTAGATTTGCTTTTTGTGTTGAAGCATGCCGAACATTGACTGTCGAATGAGGATTTTTTTCATTTTTTGAATAATCCTCAAAATGAAATTCATTGATTTGCTCGAACAATGGTTTGTCGCTTGTATCGGTCATCAGATCATCTTGTCCGTCAAACAGCACACGCCTATTTTCATTTTTTAACTTTACACCTATGTGATCATCGTATGCAGGAAAGCGAAAATGTTTTCGTTTGATTTCTGTCATGTAAACCATCCTTTTTAAGTGGACTTTCTCTTATAATAGCACAAATCGTCTATTTTCTATAGCTAAGCGTTAGTCTTATTTAACTTTCTTGTCGTTTCACGAATGATCAATTCTGGGAAAAAGTTACGGTATCCTTGGCTTGCTCCTTTTTCAGTAATTTTCTTTAATAGCATTTCGCCGCACACTTCCCCCATACGAATGATGTCTTGTTTAACGGTAGTCAGTTTTGGGGAACTGATTTGATCAAGAAATACGCCATCGAAACCAATAACGCCAAATTGATCGGGTAACTGTCCGCCAACTTGTGTGATGCCACGAACGATACCAAGCGCTAAACGATCAGAACTGCAAACAAAACACGTTTTATCTGAAAATTCGTCCCAATGTTCCGTGATATATTTTTCTGGTGTGGTGGAATGATTATCAAAACGCAGCATTTTCGGAGTTAGCCCAGCCTCTTCCATCACTTTTAGATAGCCCGCTTCTCTAGATAGTTCAAAAGGTTCTGCTTCATCAATGCCGATATAAACAACCGTTTGATAACCAACTTCTAAGGCATATTGTGTCGCTTTGGCGGTCCCATATTGATTATCGCTATCAACATAATCATAGCCCATACGATTTTCACCAAATAACACGACTGGCTTTTCTAGACGATTGATCCAATCAAAATCTCTTTGACGCACGCCAGTGATGATATAACCATCGCAGGAGCCGACGTCAAAAGCATCGTTGGTCACTAATTGCAAGGAATAGTGCTCTTTACCAATCCTTTTAGCAATTCCCATGAGTAGATTCATATAATAGGGTTCCGTGGTATCGATTTCCTCAAGAATAAACAACTTGATGATCTGTGAACGGTTCGAAACTAACGCTTTTGCTGCAATATTTGGACGATAATCCAATTCAGCCATGGCTGTAAAAACTAGTTCCTTTAGCTCATCAGTGACTTGTTCTGGATGATTGATCACCCGAGAAACCGTCATTTTCGAGACATTTGCTCGTTTAGCTACATCTGCCAATGTTGGCATAAAATCTCCCCTTCCATGCCTAATTCCATAACTATAGTCATTATAGCAAAGATTTGTGCTAAAAAAGAGCAACTCTGAAGTAGTTCTGAAAAAAAAATCTATCAAAGAAAAAAATTTCTCTTTGATAGACGTTTTATCTATTTAGTCCTCTTACTTACTATATAGACACAGCCATCATTTGGCTCAAAAAATCCGCTGCTTCATCCATCAATGGGACTTCAACCATATGACGTTTTTCCGAAGAAGCACGAAAGACGATTCCCTTACCATAAGACTTATCTTGGTTTTTTTTGACAAATTTAGACACTTGTCGAAAAGGAATCTTTTCATCTTTTTCACCATGCCAGAAAAATAAAGGACGACCTGCTAATTTTTCTGGTTGTAAAGATAGATCATATTGGTTAACCCAAGAAATCAAATCAAAGTAGTCAACGGGCAACTTGTACTGGAATTCTTGTGCTCTACGTGAGATTTCTTCACCATATTCAAGTGGTGATGGTGATCCCATCAAACAAATTCCGCCAGTGATTTCTGGGTGTTTGGCTAGCAATGCACAAGTGGTCATTCCACCCATTGACACACCACCCACAGCTAATTTATCTGAAAGAAGTTCACGTTTTTTTAGATGTTCGATCAATGTATCAAACTCGAATAGATTCCCGTAGATACTACTCCAAAAAGTAAAGGAAGGAATTTTTGAAACGGGTTGTTTACGCTCGCCATGGTTCATCGCATCTGGAAGCAAAACTCGCATCCCTTTTTTAGCCATTTTTCTACCTTGAGTCAATACAAGCTCCTTGCTTGTCTGCCAACCATGATAGTAGATCACTACTGGGATTTTCTCTGTCTTCAACTCTTTTTGGACAACTTCTAATACGGGTATGTTTTTGATGGTTCGTTTCAAAATAATTGGATTCACTGATTGATTCACCTGATTTTCATTAGATTGGTTGACCGTAAAGACAACCATAAACTTAGCATGACTTGTACAAGGCATAGTAGCCCAAATGTAATAGTATAAAAATCCATTCTTTTAACAAAGAATAACATGGCGAATATTCCTATGGTTCCTAATCCTATGGATAAGGCTGGGGAAATCGACATTTTAAAGAAGCTAGCCACACTACCAAAAATATTACCAATAAACACCATTAGAAAAAGAAAAATACTTAATATTACCCCATCAGTTAGTGAGATTGGGAATAACAAGGAATTCGCTTCAATGGGTTGTTGGATCGCATGGGTCCCTAAATACATACTAAGAAAAATACTACATATATGACTGACTCCAATGACCCTGTTCATTCGCTTCATCGCGCTCACCTGACTCTCTTTATAATTCTATTATAATCATTTTATCATTTTTTTAAAGTAATAAACGTTTATTCTTTTCTTCAATCGCATTATTTCTGATATGATGAACATAGACGCTACTGAAAGGAGTTCTTATTATGTTCGATCCAAAAATGTTAGCGATGATCTTTTTCATCAATTTCGCTTACATCACATTAAATACCCTACGCTTTATGTTGACCATGAAAGGCTATCGCTACATCGCTCCATTAGTTAGTATGGTTGAGATCACTATTTATATCGTTGGTTTATCGCTGGTTTTAGACCGCTTAGATAATCCATTGAATTTGTTCGTTTATGCGTTAGGCTATGCTGTTGGTATCAGTGTTGGGATTGCCATTGAGGATAAATTAGCACTAGGATATATCATGGTAACGACGATCCTACCAGCAAATACTTCAGAGGATAAAAATTTACCGATCATTCTTCGACAAAATGGGTTTGGAGTGACTCAAACGTCAGCAACTGGTTTAGAAGGTGAACGGTTAGTTCTAGAGATTTTATCTCCACGCAAAAGTGAACGTGAGCTTTATCGCTTGATCAAAGAAGTTGAAGAACGCGCTTTTATTATCTCCTACGAACCAAAATATATTTCTGGCGGATTCTGGACAAAGAAAGTGCGCAAACGTCGAAGTAATGTGAAATGAATATTCACAAAATAGACGATGATCCGATGAAATTTTTTCATCCGACCATCGTCTATTTATTTGTTTTATTAAAAACCATCGACAATTCCTCATCATTTTGTTATTATATTGTATATCATTAAATTTATGGGAGTACTTATGGAAATACAACAAAAAACAACGACCTATCTACATTGGGGATCTGTTTTTGCCGTTTTGAATGCTTTACTTTTTTTCTTTTATGCTTATTTTAAGACTTCAAGCATCCCATGCAATTCATTTGGCTGGTTATTGCTTGACCATTCCGAGCTGAACCAATCGACTGACAACCCAACATTCTTGATTCTTTCTACTTTCTGCGGCCTTATCTTCTCGTTATGTTTCGCCGCCTATTTTGCTAAAAAAAAGATGAATACATTTAATGAAGTAAATGTTATTTTCGTGATACTGAAATCACTGAACCTTTTAACAGCTATGCTCTATACGGTTAATCAAGATTCACTTTTTTTCTTCATTATTAACGGTTTAGTTGTGATTTTAACGATATTTACTTTCTTTATTTTTTCATTGATCACCAAGCAATTAAGAATGCCAATGGTCATACAAACCAGCACCTTTTTCTGTTTTTGCTATAGTCTCGTAGCACTATTCATCCTAGCCTTTGCGCCATCGATTAATTCTGCCAATATCCAAATCACTAGTAATATTCTAGATATCTTGTTTATTGGGAATTTGGCTTATATGATGCGGCATTTTCGTAAAGCAGCATGATCCCAATGAGATCTGGACAGGAGTGTTAAGTCTCGTGAAATCAGGCAGCATCCACAAAAATTATTTTCTAATTTTTGTGGATGCTGCCTGATTTTTCGAAGTAGTTCCTTCTGTTCTCACTTTTTTCGGTTTTAGTCGGCGGGATCCCCGACAATTGTTGAGGTCATATTTTCTTGATATAAGAATAAGATTTTAAATCCAATTGCCGCATGACTTCGACCAACGCTTGTTCTTTAATAAAGGCGGCTTGCATCGGTGTTTCCGTTGAAGGTTTATATTTTTGTAGCAATGCGTCATTCCTATCCTCTGTTACAGGCAAGAGCAATTGATATTGCTCCTGTTGGACAACAACCCCCGCTAATAATAAGGCATCTAAAAAAATCGACTCACGGCGTTTTTTGTATTTGTTTTCACAAATTCGTTCGATAATCACTTCTATTTGGTCAAAAAAATAGGTTTCATTCACATCGCCAATCAACTGACCTAGAGCCTGAAATTCCTCAGATAGTGGGGTTTGCTGTTTTTGGAGATGGAAATACGTTGGTAAAGAAACCACGTTCTCTCCTTGGTTGAGCGTTACAAAGCGATAGTTCTCATTTCCTGCTTCCAACCGCACAATCGTAGGAACTGAAAAAGTAGTGGCATAAAAATAAGGAGACGTTGTTTCATGGCAGAAATCCCAAATTTCTTCTGATAAGAAGAGATTTCTGAGGTGTTCCGGTTGTTTCATTAATTCATTGATCAATTCTTTAGTCAGTTGATTGATCTCTGTTTGGAAATCTCCTTGGTCATAGACCGGAAAAGCACAGCGGTAACGGCGATTTTCTCGGATGATCAAGCCACTATCGATCATTTGATCAAGAAAGTGTTCCATTTTCTTTTGGGGAAATGCTTTCTTTAGTTGGCGTAAAATGACCTCTTGTGAGCCTTGTTCGATCAAATAGTCGATCATTGGTTGGAAGAGCGGATGCTCAATTAGTTTTCGTTCGTTCTCTAAAGAATAAAAATATTGCATATCTGTTTACCTGCTTTCTATGTGACACCTTGAATGAAAAAAGCGGGAGGTCCCAGCCAACTGGTTACACTCCCACTCCCTTCTTCCAATCTCATTGCCTAATTGAAAACTTCTGTTAATTGAGGTACCACTTGTTTTTTACGTGAAACGACCCCTTGTAAAAATGCGCGATTATTTTCTAACTTCACGCCAAAAGCTTGTTCAACTTGTTCTTTTCTTTCACCAGCAATCAATAATTCTGAGTTGCTGTTCAAGATGTCTGTTACAACAAGAACAAAAAGATCATACCCATTTGTCGCGATCTCTGTTTGCATAGCAGTTTCAAGTTCAGCTTGACGATCCATTACTTCATTTAGATCAACTGTATTGACTTGAGCGATACGAACACTTGCTTCACCCATAGGGAAACTTTTCGCATCTAGATCAAGTAATACTTCTGCTGGTTTATCACTTAGATTTGTACCTGCTTTCAACATGTCTAAACCATACGCTTCTAAGTCTACACCAGAGATTTCAACTAGCTCTTTTGCAGCCAATTGATCTGCTTCTGTTGAAGTTGGTGATTTGAACAACAATGTATCTGAAATGATTGCTGATAACATGATTCCAGCGATTTCTTTCGGAATCTCAATTTGATTTTCTTTAAATAATTTTAGAATGATCGTACTTGTACAACCCACTGGTTCAGCACGATAATACAATGGATTCGCTGTTTCAAAGTTGGCGATACGATGATGGTCAACTACTGCTAGAATCGTAGCTTCCGCAATATCTACCACACTTTGTTGGAATTCATTATGATCGACAAGCATGACATCTGCTTGTTCCTCTTTGATCGATGTGATCACTCGAGGCGCCTCTAATTTGAAGTAATCTAGTGCAAATTGTGTTTCTTCACTTGGCGTGCCTAAAGCGACAGGCTCAGCGTTTACTCCTAATTGATTTTGCAAATATGAAAATGCAATCGCTGCTCCAATTGCATCTGTATCAGGATTTTGATGACCAAAAACTAAAACTTTTGACATTTGACTCGCTCCTTTTTGTTTTCTCCTATTCAATAATAGCAAAAAAACGGAAAGAAGCAATACTTATCTTCCTTCCGTTCGCGTCTATCTAGTTAAATACTTTGTATAATCTTCGATATGAAGAAGACGTTTTGCATTTTCTACTCGTTCTTTTGTCGGTGGTTCGATTCCTTCTAATGGATACGTCAAACCAAGCGTTTCCCATTTGTATTTACCCATTGTATGATAAGGAAGGATTTCCACACGATCGACATTTTCAAGTGTTTTGATGAATGCATCAAGGCGGATCAAATACTCATCATAGTCACTACGTTCTGGGACTAACACATGACGAATCCAGACAGGTTTCTTGATATCTGAAAGATACTGAGCCATTTCTAAGATATTTTCATTGCCCCAATGAGTTAATTTTTTATGTGCTTCGTTATCGATGTGTTTGATATCGAATAACAGTAAGTCCGTATAGTTCATCAACTCTTCAAAACGAGAAAAGAAAGGCTCATCATGGCTAAATGGTTTTCCACATGTGTCGATTGTTGTATGAATGCCACGTTCTTTCGCCTTTTGGAATAATTCGATCAGGAAATCGATCTGCAATAAAGGTTCACCACCACTGATCGTGATCCCTCCTTGTTTCCCCCAATAAGAACGGTAACGTTCTGCTTGGTCTAAAATTGCATCTGTGGTATATTCTTTTCCTCCACCAATATTCCAGGTGTCTGGGTTATGGCAAAATTCACAACGCATGCGACAACCTTGCATGAAGACGACAAAGCGAACGCCTGGTCCATCTACAGACCCAAATGTTTCAATCGAATGGACATAGCCTTTTGTTTGTTCTTCCATTTTAATCACTTCTTTTCTTTAGTTTCTTTCGTTATGAGCCACGGACAATGTTGCGACTTCTCAACATGCTGTGAAGAGGAGATCTATCTGTTTGCCTCTAACACTCTATATATCCTTTTTTTACATATAGTTGTAAAAAAGGAAGACAAAAGCTCATGCGGAACTTTTGCCTTTCCTTTTTACACTGCATTAATTGTCTTACATTCTGTCGTGTGACGTTCTCATTAATACGTCTAATTGTTGTTCTCTTGTCAAGTCACGGAATTTAACCGCATATCCAGAAACACGGATCGTTAAGTTTGGATATTTCATTGGGTTTTCCATGGCATCACGCAATAAGTCATTACTGAATACGTTCACGTTCAAGTGGTATGCTCCTCTTGAGAAGTAACCATCTAAGACGTTACGTAAGTTGTCGATTCTTGTTTCTTCATCTTTCCCTAAACCAGAAGGGTTGATTGTTTGTGTATTAGAGATACCATCACGTGCGTGTGCATAGTTGAATTTCGCAGTTGAGTTCAAGCTTGCAAGCAACCCATTTTGTTCTGCTTGATAACTTGGGTTTGCACCAGGTGCTAAAGGTTTACCAGCTTCACGTCCGTCAGGTGTATTCCCAGTATTTTTCCCGTAAACGACATTTGATGTGATCGTTAATAATGAAGTTGTCGGAGTTGAATTACGGTAAGTTTTATGACGTTTGATTTGACCCATGAAGTATTCTAAGATCCATTCAGCGATCTCATCGGCACGGTCATCGTCATTACCATATTTAGGGAAGTCACCAGTTACTTCAAAGTCAACTGTGATCCCTTTGTCATTACGGATTGGTTTAACTTGTGCATATTTGATTGCAGATAAGCTATCTGCTGCGTGAGAGATACCTGCGATACCTGTCGCAAATGTACGTTTCAAGTCTGTATCCATGACAGCTAATTGTGCTGCTTCATAAGAATATTTGTCGTGCATATAGTGGATGATGTTTAGCGTATTGACATAAAGCTCAGCTAACCAGTCCATGATGTTCATGAAGTTGTGTTTTACTTCTTCAAAGTCTAATGTGTCGCTTGTGATCGGACGATACTCAGGACCTACTTGTGCGCCTGTCATTTCATCCACGCCACCGTTGATCGCGTATAACAAAGCCTTAGCTAAGTTTGCGCGAGCACCGAAGAATTGCATATCTTTACCAACAACCGTTCCAGATACACAACATGCAATCGCACAGTCATCTGAACCCCATTGTTCACGAAGCAAGTTATCATTTTCAAATTGGATCGAAGAACTTTCGATCGCAATTTTACTTGCATACGTTCTGAAGCCTTCTGGTAAGTTTTCTGAGTATAAAACAGTCAAGTTTGGTTCTGGTGAAGGTCCCATATTTGTCAATGTGTGCAACATACGGAAATCATTTTTTGTGACTAATGAACGTCCGTCTAAGCCCATACCAGCGATTGATAAGGTTGCCCAGATCGGGAAGCCAGAGAACAATTGGTTGTATTCAGGCGTACGTGCAAATTTCACCATACGTAATTTCATTACTAAATGGTCGATTAATTCTTGTGCTTCTTTTTCAGTGATCACACCGTTGTCTAAATCACGTTGGATATAAATGTCTAAGAATGCAGAGATACGTCCGATCGACATAGCTGCACCATTTTGAGATTTGATTGCAGCTAGATAACCAAAGTATAACCATTGAACGGCTTCTTTTGCGTTTGCAGCTGGTTTTGAAATGTCATACCCATATTTTGCAGCCATTTCTTTCATTTGAGCTAATGCACGATATTGTTCTGAGATTTCTTCACGAAGACGGATAACCTCTTCACTCATCGTATGGTAGCCTGTATTGTCATGGTCTTTTTTCTTTTGAGCCATCAAATAGTCGATTCCGTATAATGCGATACGACGGTAGTCACCGATGATGCGGCCACGTCCGTAAGCGTCAGGAAGTCCAGTGATGATCTTGTTTTTACGTGCAGCACGCATTTCTGCAGTATAAGCATCGAATACACCTTGGTTATGTGTTTTTCTCCAGTCTGTGAAAATATGTGTTAACTCTTCTTTTGGCTCATAGCCGTTACTTGTTAACGCATGATTCGCCATGTTGATGCCACCAAATGGCATGAATGCTTGTTTCAAAGGAGTTTCAGTTTGCAGACCGACGATTTTTTCTAAATCTTTGTCTAGGTATCCTGCTTCGTGAGAAGTGATTGTTGATACGACATCTGTATCCATGTCATATACACCATTACGTTCAAATTGGATATCATTCAATTTTTGTAATTTTTCCCACAAATTTTCTGTTGCTTCAGTGGGTTTTTCTAAAAAGCTGTCATCACCGCGGTATTCTGTATAGTTGTTTTGGATAAAGTCACGTGTATCCACGCCTTCTTTCCACTTAGTTCCTTTAAATCCATTCCATTGTTCCATCGTATGGACCTCCCGTTTCTGTTTTATGTAACAGTTTTTACGTGATAAGTATAACACATGTCACCTCCAATGCAAGGGTTTTCTTGTTTTTTTATTAACAAATAAAGCAAATATAAAATAATAGTAGTTATTAAAGCTGATACATAGGCATTTATCTATTGTGAATCTATTCATATTTTATTTGTGCAAGTCTTAATTTTATGTTAATAAATAAAAAATAGCTGGCAACTGTAATAATACAGTTGCCAGCTATCCCATAAAAAACTATAACAGTTATTCCTTGATATCCATCGTTGGAGAATCAATCACCATTTGTACTTCTCCGCCTTTTTTCTCATCTAAAACAAATGAACCGTTGGACGTACGATCACCAATTGGATAATCCGTCGGATCGATTGGTAATTCTTGTCCTTTTTGATTGATCAACGTCATCGTTTTGGCATGCCCCTCTGACATATAGATCACTCGATGTGGTTGTTTCTTCAATTCTCGCAATACAGTCACACCTCGTTTGGCACGAGAAGTCTGACTGATTTCTTGTGCAAGCATTCGTTTTACTGCCCCACGCTGGCTGACGATAACGATAGGCGTATCTCCTTCTGCTAAGACAAGTAAACCATTAACGACATAATCTTCTTCTTTCAAATTGATCGATTTGACACCTGCAGCCTTCGTTCCAACAACTGGCACTTCAGTCAACGGATAGCGTAGGCCCATTCCTTGATGCGTAACAAGGAAAATATCACGATCTGTTTGTTCTTTTTCAAGATAGACAGCCACTAATTCATCTTCACTGGCTTTTAGCTTCATGCCACTCAATGGACGACTCTTATACGTACGCCATGGTTCAAAATCTGTCATCCGCGTCTGTTTGATCAAGCCGTTTTTACTGATAAATACAAATGTTTTTTCGGAATCGATTTTCTGATAGGGGAATACCGCTAAAATGGATTCATCAACAGCTAGATTCACTATCGTTTGTGAGATATGCTCACCGGCATCTTTCCATTTCAAATCTGGTAGTTCGTGAACTGGTCGATAGATCACATTGGCTTTATTGGTGACCAGTAACAAATGCTCTAACGTATTCAGTTCCCCAGCATATAGAAGATAATCTCCTTCACGCATACCGATTTCTTCTGGTTTTGATGCACTATAGGAACGAAGGCTTGTTCGTTTCACATAGCCTTCACGTGTGACACTAACAATGACATCCTCTTGCGCAACTAATACTTGTGTATCGATTTTGATTTCTTCGATTTCATCTTCGATCATCGTCAAGCGAGAAGAAGCATATTTCTTCTTGACTTCACGTAGTTCTTTTTTCATGACAGAAAATAATTCTTTATCGTTTGAAAGGATTTTATTTAATTCAGTGATCAGAGCAATCAATTCTTGCGATTCACGGCGTAGTTCGGTAATGTCTGTATTCGTCAAACGATAAAGCTGTAACGTAACGATTGCTTCAGCTTGTTCTTCTGTAAATTGGAACATTTGGACTAAATTGTGCTTCGCATCTTTTTTATCTTTACTCTCACGGATCGTTGCAATGACTTCATCTAAAATCGATAGAGCTTTCATCAGCCCTTCAACGATATGTTGTCTTCTTTGCGCTTTCTCCAAGTCAAACTGACTACGTTTGGTGATCACTTGTTTGCGGTGCTCGATGTAACTACTTAAAATATCCTTCAACCCTACTTGATGAGGGGTCATATGATCGATTGCCACCATATTGAAGTTGTAGTTGATCTGTAATTCGGTATTCTTGAATAAATAATTCAAGATTCCTTGAGCGTTAGCGTCTTTTTTCAATTCCACAACGATCTGTAGACCCGTACGATCACTTTCGTCACGAACTTCTGCGATCCCATCGATTTTCTTGTTCAAGCGTATCTCATCCATTTTTTTGACAAGAGTCGCTTTGTTCACTTCGTAAGGAATCTCAGTGATCACGATTTGTTGCTTGTTTCCTTTGATAGATTCGATCGCCGTTTTTGAGCGTAGGATCACTTTCCCACGACCAGTTTCATAAGCTTTCTTGATTTCATCTTTTCCTTGTAAAATGCCCCCAGTTGGAAAATCAGGACCTGGAATGAATTCCATCAATTTGTCTAAGCTGGCTTGTGGATGGTCGATCATATAGACCGTTCCATCAATGACTTCCGCGAGATTGTGCGTTGGTATCTCAGTAGCATAGCCCGCAGAGATACCGGTTGATCCATTGACTAATAGATTGGGGTATCTCGCTGGTAATACAGTCGGCTCTTTTTCAGTGTCATCAAAGTTCCACACAAGGTCGACCGTATTTTTTTCGATATCAGCAAGCATCTCACCACTCAATTTCGATAAGCGCGCTTCTGTATAACGCATCGCCGCTGGTGGGTCTCCGTCCATACTTCCGTTGTTTCCGTGCATTTCTACGAGTACTTCTCGTAGTTTCCAATCTTGGCTCATACGAACCATTGCATCATAGATACTGCTGTCACCATGAGGATGATAATTACCCATGATATTCCCGACAGATTTTGCTGATTTACGGAATCCTTTATCAAACGTATTGCCGTCTTTGTTCATCGCAAATAAAATACGACGTTGAACGGGTTTCAGACCATCACGGATATCCGGCAAAGCACGTTCTTGAATAATATATTTCGAGTAACGTCCGAAGCGGTCACCCATCACTTCTTCTAACGTTAATTCTTGGATTTCTTGACGTTCTTCCATTAGGTGACCTCCTATTCTACCTCTACTGATTGTTCATTTTTGTTTTCTTCTGCGCGTTCTTCTTCTAATAGGTCATTAGAAACAGACGCGGAAGTCTCAGTTTCTTCTTTTTTGTCTAGAATACTACGTTCTTCTTCTAAGCTGAATTGGACATGGTTTTCGATCCATTTACGACGTGGTTCGACTTTATCCCCCATCAAGGTGGTTACGCGTCGCTCTGCTTGCGCAGCATCATCGATCCTCACCCGGATCAAGGTCCGAGAGGTTGGGTCCATCGTCGTTTCCCATAACTGCTCCGCATTCATCTCCCCAAGACCTTTGTACCGTTGCAACATATAGCCTTTACCGACAGTCTTAATGACTGCAGCTAATTCGTCATCGGTCCATGCATACTCGACTACTTGTTTTTTCCCTTGGCCTTTAGATACTTTATATAGCGGCGGTAAAGCAATGTAAACTTTCCCTGCTTCGATCAATGGTTTCATATAGCGATAGAAAAATGTCAACAACAAGACTTGGATATGGGCACCATCGGTATCCGCATCGGTCATGATGATGATCTTGTCATAGTTGCAATCTTCAAGTGAAAATTCAGGCCCGACGCCGGCACCGATCGTATAGATCATCGTATTGATTTCTTCATTTTTTAAGATATCTTGCATTTTTGCTTTTTCGGTATTGATGACTTTTCCTCGAAGTGGCAATATCGCTTGAAATTTCCGATCTCTCCCTTGTTTGGCTGATCCACCGGCTGAATCTCCTTCGACAAGATACAATTCATTTTTCTTAGGGTTTCTCGATTGTGCAGGTGTTAATTTTCCAGAAAGTAATGATTCGCCCTTTTTACGTTTTTTTCCATTACGGCTTTCTTCTCTGGCTTTACGAGCGGCTTCCCTTGCTTCTCTCGCTTTGATTGCTTTACGGATCAGCATTTGGCTCATTTCGCTATTTTCTTGCAAGTAGAAGCCCATTTGTTCGCTCATGACATTATCAACGACGGAGCGAGCAATCGGTGTACCTAGTTTTTCTTTCGTTTGTCCTTCAAATTGTAGCAAATGTTCAGGTACCCGGATCGACAAGACTGTCGCAAGTCCTTCACGGAAGTCACTACCTTCTAGGTTCTTATCTCGTTCTTTCAACAAGCCTACTTTACGGGCATATTCATTGTAGGCTTTGGTCATTGCTGTTTTCATGCCGACTTCATGTGTCCCACCATCTTTTGTTCGCACGTTGTTAACAAACGACAGGACATTTTCAGAATAGCCATCATTATACTGATAGGCCACTTCTACTTCGATTCCTTCTTTTTCACCAGAGAAATAGACTACTGGCGTCAACGTATCTTTTTCTTCATTTAAATACGCAACGAATTCTTTGATTCCTTCTTCGTAATGAAAGACTTCTTGAACTGTTTCGTCACCTCTTAGATCTGTCAAAGTGATTTTTACACCTTTTAACAGAAATGCAGACTCTCTTAAACGTTCAGATAACGTATCATAGGAAAATTTAGTGGTTGAGAAAATACTATCATCTGGTAAGAAATGAACAGACGTCCCATTGGCTTTCTTCGTTTTGCCAATTTTTTTCAACGTTCCGTCTGGTTTTCCACCTTGTTTGAATGTTTGTTGGTATTCGATACCATCTCGGACGATCGTCACTGTTAGCCATTTAGATAAAGCATTGACGACACTGGCACCTACACCATGAAGTCCACCAGAAGTTTTATATCCTCCTTGGCCAAATTTACCGCCGGCATGTAGCACAGTGAAAATAACTTCGACCGTTGGGATACCTGAAGCATGCATGCCAACAGGCATACCACGTCCACTATCCGTAACAGTCACACTGTTATCCTCGTGGATCGTCACAGCGATTTCATTTCCGTAGCCTGATAAAGCTTCATCTACGGCATTATCAACGATTTCATAGACTAAATGATGCAAGCCTCGGCTATCAGTCGACCCGATATACATCCCTGGTCGTTTTCTTACTGCTTCTAATCCTTCAAGAACTTGGATCGAGGCATCATTGTATTCATTTTTAATTTTTTTTGCCAAGGCAAACGCTCCTTCAATAATACTTGCGATATAACCGCACCACGCTTATCATACTAGAAAAGTCCTCAAAAAAAAAGAGGGAAGGTCAGAATTACAAGAAACAACCAACCCTCCCGCTTTTTTCTTTCTTTTCTCTCAGCTTGTCAGTGGTAACGATCACTTACTCTTTTTTGATAACAGGTCAAAACATTTTTCATCACTTAGCTAAACCGTTTGCCAGTAAAAGTGTCACTGACTATCAGGATATGTGCTTCTGTTATTCCTGTTTTTTATTGTTCCATTTTTGCTAATTCGATCTTGATACAGCGATCCATGACGATATCATTTCTTTCAGCTGCTTGGAGCATTTCAGCAGCTTCTTCATTCTCAATGCCTAACTGTGCCCAGAAGACTTTCGCATCTGTTTTCAGAAAATCTACCGCTACTTCTGGTAAAAACTCACTACGGCGGAAAATATCCACGATATCAATAGGTTCATTGATATCTGTCAGCTGTGCGACAACGGTTTCGCCTAACACTTCCTCCCCTGCCAATACTGGATTGACTGGAATGATACGATAGCCGTGTTCTTGTAGTAATTGTGCGATCTGATAACTTGTCCGTTCAGGCTTATTACTTAAACCAACGACCGCGATCGTTTTTGCTTCTTGAAGATAGCGAAAGATATTCGCTTGTTCTGGATTTTTAAATGACATGTGGATGACTCCTTTCGATCGTTCGATTTTTTCGATTGTTTGAAGCATTCTTTCATGCTAAAATATACATTAGCTTCAACTTGAAAGAGGTTAAAAAATGAAAATAATCTTATTGTTTATTGTAGCATATCTTTTGGGTTCCATTCCATCTGGAGTATGGGTTGGTAAAATCTTTTTTAAAAAAGACATCCGTGAACACGGTAGTGGAAATATGGGAACGACCAATACATTTCGTGTTTTAGGTAAAACCGCTGGAATAGTGGTATTATTCATGGACATCTTAAAGGGAACATTAGCTACTGCCTTACCCGTCATCTTCCATGTCACTTCTGTCAACCCGCTATGGTTTGGTGTCTGTGCGATCTTAGGACATACATTTCCAATCTTTGCTAAGTTCAAAGGTGGCAAAGCAGTGGCGACAAGTGCCGGTATGTTATTAGGCTTCAATCCACTGTTCTTTCTTTATTCATCAGCAATTTTCGTGATCAGTTTATACTGCACGAGCATGGTAAGCTTAACGAGCATGATCAGTGCGGTCTTGATCACTTTATCCACCATCTTCTTACCATACATTGCACCAGCAATCTTACCAGAACCAAATTTACTTTTGACGTTGATTGCTTGTGGTGTCTCCGCTTTTATTTTTTACCGTCATAAAGACAATATCAAGCGTATCAAAAATAAAACAGAAAGCCGAATCCCATTCGGTTTGAATAGTAGCAAAAAGAAATAATCTTTTTGATGAATGATAAAAAACAATGCCTTCTAAACAAATGACTGATCGATTGCTCAACAATTCGTTCATTTGTTCAGAAGGCATGTTTTGTTTCATCGAACTAGATCAAGAGAACACATGTAATCGACTTGTATTTACTTGACAGTGATCGAATATTTCGTCTTGAATAATTCGTGAGCGCCTAATTGATTGATTCCTGCTTTTTCGTTCAACTGCCCATTACTATCAACAGTGTCTGCGATTCCAAACCACGGCTCGATACAAACAAATGGTGCTTCTTTAGGATAGGGCGACCATATCCCAACGTAAGGCATATCTTTGTAACTGAGGGTGACACTGTGACTAGACTTTTCACTACGGATACTGTAAGCATTCAAACCCCTTGTTTCAAATACTAACGCATCCTGGTCAAACAGCTCCCGAAATAACGCAAGGTTGGTGTTCGTTTGTCCAATCGTTTTTTGTTCCATGTCGATGAATGGTCCAGCTAATGGTAAACGCAAACGTGATTTTCTAGGAGAGAAAGCCAAATAAAAGTCTTCAAAAGTCAAACCTTCTTCTAATGGCACATTGAATGCTGGATGACCGCCAATCGAGAAATACATCTCTTCTTCCCCAATATTTTCAACTTGATAATGAACAGTGATCCCGTCTCCCCCTAATTCATAAACAAGTACCAATTCAAAATCAAACGGATAATTCTCTTTTGTTTCAGGGGTACTTTTCAGGACAAACTTCGCACGTTCTTGTTCGTGCTCCACCATCTCAAAATCCATATCACGAGCAAAACCATGTTGACCCATTGAATACGTTTTTCCTTGGTACACATATTGATCGTTTTTCAAACGTCCAACAATAGGGAAAAGAACGGGGGCATGTCTTCCCCAATACTTAGGATCGCCTTGCCAAATATATTCTAGATCATGTTCTTTTGATTTCAAACTGATCAATTCTGCTCCATGTTCGGAAATTTCAGCAATCAGCTGATCATTTTGAATAATAACAGTCATCGTCATCCTCCATCTTTTCTCAGACACTCACTTCTTCGAGTAGCAAGCCTCTGAAAAATCTTCCTTTTAATAACTATGCTTCGTCAGCTCATCTTTAAAACGAGCATTCAATACTTTTAAATACGTGCCTTTCATTCCCAAAGAGCGGGATTCAATGATTCCAGCTGATTCTAATTTACGTAAGGCATTTACGATGACCGAACGAGTAATACCGATCTTGTCCGCAATATTTGAGGCAGTCAATCGGCCTTCATTACCTTCTAAAGCATCAAAAATGGCTTGAACTGCTTTTAATTCACTGTATGACAACGTATTGATCGCCATTTGGACAGCGGTCGTACTGCGAACATCCGCTTCGATATCTCGTGATTTTTGATAAAGGATCTGCATCCCTACTACTGTCGCGCCGTATTCTGCTAAAACAAGGTCTTCATCGTTAAAGGCTTGTTCCATTCTTGCTAAAATGATCGTTCCTAAGCGTTCACCAGCGCCAAAGATCGGCACTACTGTCGTCAATCCAAAAGGATATTTTTCGCGACTTTCAAATGGAAATGCCGTCATATCGCTTGTGATCGGGATATTGGACTCTGTTTTCGTGATCATATCGACTGTTTCTGTGTAGGCATCAGGAAATTGTTTTTGCACAAACATTGTTTTCACACGATCATTGTTCACATCGTGCCGTTCATTATAACCAAGTAAAACCCCTTCACTGCCAATGATATACGTATTGCTGTCTAAAACAGCACCTAAAGTGACCGCCATTTTATCGTAAGGTAAATCCGCCTGCATATCAAACGTATTTTTTTGTTGCAATAATTTGTTTATCTTTCGAGTGTTCGTCAACAAATCCGTCATTTTTTTCCTCCGATTTTATAATATATAGCGACTTAGATCTTCATTTGCCGCAATTGATCCTAATTTATCATTGACATAGGCTTCTGTAATGGTAATTTCTCCCATTTGCATTTCTGGCGCTTCGAATAACAAGTCTTCCAACAATTTCTCTAATATCGTGTGTAAACGTCGTGCACCGATATTATCGGTATCACGATTCACATCATAAGCGATTTGGGCAATCCGTTCGATTGCTTCTTTAGTAAATGTGACAGTCACATTTTCAGTACCAATCAAGGCAATATATTGTTTGACTAACGCATTGTTTGGTTCAGTCAAGATCTTGACAAAGTCCTCAGCAGTTAAGTCATCTAACTCAACACGGATTGGGAAACGACCTTGTAATTCAGGAATCAAATCGCTTGGTTTTGATAAGTGGAACGCTCCTGAAGCGATAAATAAAATGTGGTCTGTTTGTAAGGTACCGTATTTCGTATTGACTTGTGAACCTTCAACGATCGGCAAGATATCTCTTTGGACACCTTCTCTTGATACTTCCCCAGATTGTTGCGATTTAGAAGTGATTTTATCGATTTCATCAATAAAAATGATGCCGCTTGATTCAGCTAATTTGATTGCCTCACTATGGATATCCGCATCATTGACTAATTTTGCTGATTCTTCTTTGATCAATAATTCTAAGGCTTCTTTGACGGTCACTGTTCGTTCGATTTTTTTCTTCGGCGTCAACGCACCAAGTGTTTCATTCAAATCGATTCCCATTTGTTCCAGTCCATTGTTCATCATCGGTGCTGGTTTTTTTTGATCTTGGACTTCGATCGTCACTTCTCGGTTGTCAAGCAAGCCTTTTTGCAATTGTTCTAACACCGTGCGACGATTCACTCGAATCTCTTCTGTGACTTCTTCTTGTGTTTCTGCCGGTTGTTGCGAAGCATTGAACATATTCATCATTTGCTCAAACTGGTTGTTTGATTGTTTTTGTTCTTTTTTGATACCTGGTACAAGGATCTTCACTAATTGTTTTTCCGCATTTTTCTTGGCTTGTGGACGAACACGAAGATACTGATCTTTTTCAACGATCTGGATTGCATTTTCGACAAGATCACGAACCATCGATTCCACGTCACGTCCTACGTAACCAACTTCAGTAAACTTCGTTGCTTCAACCTTAACAAAAGGTGCGTTGACGATTTTTGCCAGACGACGAGCGATCTCTGTTTTACCGACCCCAGTTGGCCCGATCATCAACATATTTTTAGGTGTGATATCTTGTTGCATCTTTTCATCTAATTGAAGACGTCGATAACGATTTCTAAGGGCAACTGCCACTGATTTTTTTGCTGCTTGTTGGCCAATGATATATTGATCTAATTCACTGACGATTTGTTTTGGTGTTTGTTTTAATTCATACATGTCATTCACCTCTATAATTCTTCTACAATAATGTTGTGATTTGTAAAGACGCAGATGTCTGCTGCAATATTCAACGCATTTTCAGCAATCTCTTTTGCACTCATCTCATTTTGTGCATAGTTTTTCATTGCTCGTGCGGCAGCTAACGCAAAGTTTCCACCAGAACCAATGGCTAAGATCCCATCATCCGGTGTAATCACTTCACCTGTACCAGAAACTAGTAACATTTCTTTGTCATTCATCACGATCAACATCGCTTCTAGCTTTTGCATCGACTGTTGTGTACGCCATTCTTGGGCTAATTCAACGGCTGCTCGTTGGAGATTTCCGTTGTATTCATTTAGTTTACCTTCAAATTTTTCTTCTAAAGTAAACGCGTCAGCAACGCTTCCTGCAAAGCCAACGACTACTTCATCGTTGTAAATGCGACGTACTTTTCTCGCACTGCCCTTCATCACGACAGATTCGCCCATCGTTACTTGGCCATCACCTGCCATCGCGAATTTCCCGTTTTTTTCAACTGCACAAATGGTTGTTGAATGAAACTGTGATTCTACCATAGATATTTCCTCCTAATAATGTGATCACGCTCGTGGATGGAAAGAGCGATAATTTTTTTGTAAGCTTTCTTTTGTGACATGCGCATAGATTTGAGTCGTTGATAAATTTGCATGACCTAAAAGTTCTTGCACTGTACGCATATCGGCACCATTATTCAATAAGTGCGTCGCAAAAGTATGACGTAACATGTGAGGATGGATATCACTATCCAAACTACTCTTTTTAATGATTTGATTTAATACATACTCGATCCCAGTAGGTGTGATTGGTTCTCCATGATGATTCACGAAGACATAGTCATGTGACTTATGGTATTTCGTCATTAAAACGCTGCGCCCTTTGGCAAAATACTCTTGCAAAGCATCTTGCGCAAATGAACCCAACGGCGCATAGCGTTCTTTATTTCCTTTTCCATGGATCAACATCACCTCTGAGCCAAAATCGATGGCAGACATCGTCAATTGGCTACATTCACTCAAACGGATACCTGATCCATATAGTACTTCTAATAATGCTCGATCTCTTAATGCTAAAGGACTATCCCCTGTCACACTTTCAAATAAGCTTTGCATCTCATTCTCATAAAAAAAACGAGGAAGTTTAACATTTTTTTTCTTCAAATGAACATACGAAAATGGATTTTCAGCGATTTTTTCTTCACGAAGAAGGTATTGATAAAATGAGCGTAAACTCGCAATTTTCCGACTCACCGAATTTCGACTGTACGACTTATCAGATAGATAACTTAGATAAACTCGTACATCCAAATAGCTGACTTTCAGTAGATCCGATTCCCCCGATTCCGCCAAGAATCGTTGAAAATCATTGATATCTTCTTCATAGGCAGATTTGGTTTTTTCTGAATACCCGCGCTCTATGATTAAATAACGCAAAAAATCTTCTTGTAAAGTTGGCTTCATTCTTTTTACACCTACCTTTAGATCCCAAAATAAATTTAGCATAGCCCCAGAGAAAAAACAAACAAATTGTCAGAATTTAACTAATATTTCTAAGTTTGTTCACAATTCAATTCGTTTGCTTGACAATTAAGGGATGAGCTGTCCAGAACCAACATAAAAAAACCATAGTTATTATATAAATTGGCATGAGTTCAGTCAATAACCGAGAAATAAGCCGAAGTACTCAAAAATGGCAAACACCATCCTGAGACACTTCGACTTATTACATAACATCCATTTAACGAGAAGCAAATTCTTTATTCAAGACTTCTTGCTTCACTTTTTCATTGGCTGCTAAGGCACGTTGTGCAATTGCTTCATACCGAGATTTTTTATCACGGATTCGTTCAGGTAATTCTGGGAATAATCCGTAGTTTGCATTCATTGGTTGGAAATGTTTGCCTTCCGCATGTGTGATGTAGTAGGCCATACTTCCCATGGCTGTTTCTTGTGGCAACGTCACAGGTTCCAATTCTTTCGCTAAGCGAGCAGCGTTGATCCCTGCAAGCAAGCCACTTGCCGCACTTTCAACATAACCCTCTACACCCGTCATTTGTCCTGCAAAAAATAGATCTTCGCGTTTAGTCGATTGATAAGTCGGCTTCAAGAGTTCTGGTGAATTCATGAAACTGTTGCGATGCATTACACCATAACGGACAAATTCTGCATTTTCTAATCCTGGGATCATGCGGAACACGCGCTTTTGTTCGCCCCATTTTAAATGCGTCTGGAACCCAACGATATTATAAAGAGAAGCGGCTGCATTATCTTGTCTTAACTGGATGACTGCATATGGTCTTTTTCCTGTTTTAGGATCTTCTAGGCCGACTGGTTTCATTGGTCCGAATAGCATTGTCTTAAAGCCACGTTGCGCCATTACTTCGATTGGCATACAACCTTCAAAATATTTTTCTTTTTCAAAAGATTTCAATTCAGCAACTTCCGCATTGACCAAGGCTTCATGGAAAGCTTTAAATTCTTCTTCGGCCATCGGACAGTTTAAGTAAGCCGCCTCGCCTTTGTCATAACGTGATTTTAAATACACCTTGTCCATATCGATCGTTGATTTGTCGACGATCGGTGCCGCAGCATCGTAGAAATAGAAACCGTCTGAGCCATTGAATGCTTTGATGCTTTCTGCTAAAGGATGAGAAGTCAGAGGTCCTGTCGCTATCACCGTGATTCCTTCTGGTATCTCAGTGATTTCTTCATTCACCACTGTGACTAAAGGATGCTCTTTGACCTTACGAGTGATAGTTTCAGAAAATGAATCGCGGTCCACTGCTAAGGCACCGCCTGCAGGTACAGCTGTTTCATCTGCTGAATGGATGATCACTGAATCTAAGCGACGCATTTCTTCTTTCAATAAACCAACTGCGTTCGCAAGACTATTCCCTCTTAGAGAATTGGAACAGACTAATTCAGCAAAATTATCTGTATGATGCGCTTCTGTCTTCTTAACTGGTCTCATTTCATATAACTTTACAGGTACACCCGCTTGAGCGATTTGCCATGCTGCTTCGCTTCCAGCTAGACCTGCACCTACTACATTGACGATTTTCAACTAAAAACCTCTTCTCATTTCTTTATTTTTGAACATCTTCTTCGTAATCGCCATTCGTACAAACCACTTGTTTGCCGCCTTTGACTTTTTTCTCGACCAAATAATGGTCACATTTCGGACAATTTCTGCCGATTGGTTTTTCCCAAGAGGTGAATTCACATTCTGGGAAACGAGAGCAGCCATAGAATAGACGATTTTTCTTAGATTTACGTTCGATGACTTGTCCTTCATGACACACAGGACAAGTGACGCCGATTTCCTTGACGATTGGTTTGGTGTTTCGGCAATCTGGAAAATTACTACATGCATAGAATTTACCATACTTCCCTAATTTTATCACCATCGGATGCCCACACAAATCACAATCAAAACCAGCTGGTTCATCTTTGATCTGGATTTTCTCGATTTTTTCTTCGGCATTCGATAATTCTTTTTCAAATGGTTTATAAAAACGATCGACGACTTCGATCCATTCTTCTTTTCCTTCTTCGACTTTATCCAAGTCATCTTCCATTTCAGCTGTAAAATGGATATCTACGATTTGTGGGAAGAACTCACAGATCAACGAATTGACGATCTCACCTAATTCGGTTGGTTCAAAACGTTTTTGTGTCAACTTCACATAATATCGTCGTTGGATCGTATCTAACGTTGGCGCATAAGTCGAGGGACGACCTACCCCGTTTTCTTCCAATGCACGGATCAATGTCGCTTCACTATAACGTGCAGGCGGTTGTGTGAAATGTTGTTTCGGTTCGATATCGACAGATTGCACCGTATCGCCTTCTGCTAACTCTGGCAAAATGTTTTCTTTTTCTTCTTTCCCATCATCGCGGCCTTCAACATACACTTGCATGAACCCTTTGAATTTGATTTTTGAGCCATTCGCAATGAATCTTACATCATTTTGTTCCAACGTGACTTTCATCGTATCCAATACAGCTGGCGTCATTTGACTTGCAACAAATCGTGACCAAATCAATGTATATAATTTCAATTGGTCTTTATCCAAGTATTGTTTCAACTCATCTGGTGTACGTAATGCACTGGTTGGACGCACTGCTTCATGGGCATCTTGTGCCCCTTTAGAGTTCGTTGCTTTACGTTCCGAATGACTGGAGAATTCTTTTCCGTATGTTTCTTCGATGAACGTTGCGACTTCGGCTTTAGCAGTATCGGCGATCCGTGTAGAATCGGTACGCATATACGTGATCAACCCGATCGTACCTTGTTTTCCAAGTGAGATTCCTTCATACAACTGTTGCGCCACCATCATGGTTTTACGTGTTCTGAAATTCAATTTACGAGCGGCTTCTTGTTGCAAACTACTTGTCGTGAATGGGTTCGCAGGATTTCGCTTGCGTTCCTTCTTTTCGACTTTTGTTACTGCAAACTCTTTACCAGTGATCCGGTCAGTCACTTCTTTGACAGTTTCGGCATCGGACAATTTTTTCTTTTTGCCATCGACTCCCCAAAAGTTTGCTTTGAACTTCTTACGTTCTTTCTTAAAGTTTCCGTCAATACTCCAATACTCTTCCGGCGTAAAATCACGGATCTCTCTTTCGCGTTCAATGATGATCTTCAATGCGATCGACTGGACTCGACCAGCACTCAAGCCTTTTTTTACTTTACGCCATAAGATAGGACTAATCGAATAACCAACGATACGGTCAAGCGTTCGACGTGCTTGTTGCGCATCGACAAGATCCACATCGATCGTACGTGGTTCTTTAAATGCCGCTTTGACTGCATCCTTGGTGATTTCATTGAAGACAACACGATTTTTATCGTTGAGATCCAAGCCTAACAAGTAAGCCAAATGCCAAGCAATTGCTTCCCCTTCTCTATCCGGGTCACTTGCGAGGTAAACTTTTTGCGCTTTTTTTGCTGCTGCTTTTAGACTTTTGATGACATCGCCTTTTCCTCGAATCGAGATATAATGCGGTTCATAATTATTTTCAAAATCGATCCCCATCTTACTTTTAGGTAAGTCACGAATATGTCCTACACTAGCCATTACTTTATAATTACGGCCAAGATATTTTTCAATCGTCTTGGCTTTTGCAGGTGATTCTACGATCACTAAATATTTATATGCCATTCCTGAATGGACTCCTTTCCATTTTCGGGTTCCTACTATATATATGTTACAAGGACTTTTACAAATCGTAGCTTATCATATCCATTCAGAAATCGTTTGTCAAGGAAAGCAATAATAAATCAATCGTTATGATTCCAATTCATTAAGGATATCTTGTCCTGAAAAGGTACATATCGCTCCATCTTGGATCAATTGGTGACAACCAGTGGATTGACCTGTCAAAATATTCCCAGGGACAGAAAAAATCGGACGTCCAATCTCTAAGCCTTGCTCTGCTGTGATCAATGATCCGCTTTTTGCTTTTGCTTCAATCACACAGATTCCACTTGATAAAGCGGCAATCAGACGATTTCTCATAGGAAAATGAAATTTTTGTGGACCAACATCTGGTAAAAACTCACTTAATACAAGATGATCTCTAGCAATCCCTCGTTGCAACTGCTGATTTTCTTTCGGATAACTATGATTGATCCCCGTACCGATCACTGCAATCGTTCTGCCTGAACAGCGGATCGCTACTTGATGCGCATAAGTGTCTACGCCTTTCGCACAGCCACTAACAACTAGATAGTCTTGGTCAATCACAGGAGTGATCACTCGCTCTACGATTTTTCGCGCATAACCAGATGTTTGTCTACCACCAACGACAGCGATCATTTTTCGTTTCATCAGCGAAAGATCCCCTTGATAAAATAATAAGATCGGGGGATTTGCCAAATGAAGCAATTGTGAAGGGTAGATCGGATCAAGAAAAGTTATGTATGGATTCTCTCCTATTCTATTCCGCCAAGTATAGTTGATCTGGCTCCAATAGTCATAAAAAATTGCTCTAGAGCGATTGAAGTGCGAAACTGTCAACATATCATCAACCGACAACCATTCTTTCTTTTCACTTAATAGATGACGGATCACACGCCATTTTTGCTCTCCGCTCAGTCCTTTGACTAATGCCAACTTTGTAATAAATTCATTGTATATAAGCATAAAGCGCCACCTTTTCTAATCTTTTTTATAAGATACGTAAAAAGTGGCGCATCGCTTATGATAAATATTGTTTGACTGGTGCAAAACTTTTACGATGGATTGGCGTGATGCCATGTTGTGCTAATCCTAACAGATGTTCTTTTGTTCCATAACCTGCATTCTTGGCAAAACCATAGCCAGGATATTGTAACTCGTATTCTTTCATCAAACGGTCGCGATAGACTTTTGCAATGATACTTGCAGCAGCAATCGAAATTGAACGGGCATCTCCTTTGATCAATTTATTTTGTGCAATCGGCAGATCTAAAGTCATCGCATCGATCAATAAATACGTAGGTTCTGGTGTCAATTCTTTAAGAGCTTCACACATCGCTAATTTACTTGCTTCGTAGATATTGACACGATCGATCGTCTGCTCATCGATCACACCAATCCCGACGGAGAGGGCTTTTTCTTGAATCTGTTCATACAGTTCTTCACGTTTTTTTTCAGATAATTGCTTGGAATCGTTCAATCCGTAAATCTCTACACCTTTAGGTAAAATAACAGCTGCGGCTACAACAGGGCCAGCCAAGGGGCCTCTTCCTACCTCGTCGATCCCTGCAATCAGGTCATACCCTTGAGCATATCCTTCATTTTCGTAGAAGGACATCGTCTCATATTTCTCACGAAGCAAAGCTTCCTTTGCTAAGCGTTTTTCAAAAGAGCTTAACGCTTGTTGGACACCTTTTCTTGTGTCTAATCTTAGTTGTGTGACTATCGGATCATCAAGCGTTGTGAGTTGTTTCAGTTTTTCTTTGATACTCTGGATCGATTCACTCATGAGTAGTCTCTTCCATTTCTTCACAACGATCTAAAGTATAGCGACCAAGTTTCCCTTGGCGGATATCAAAAACGACTAGCTCGCTCCCACGGTCATAATCTTGGCGATACCCTCTACGTTCCGTGATCGTCATCAATAACTCAGGTGCAACTTGTTGCTCTTCTTCTATTGATAGTCCATAACGTTCGCTGATTTTATTAGGGTAGTAACGGGCAAAGAAATCTAAGCCGTAAATTGCTAGATCATCAAGGTGTACCAATTGGTCTTTGATTGCACCAGTCAAGGCTAGTTTTTTACCGATTTCTTCATCTTCAAACTTAGGCCATAAAATACCAGGTGTATCTAATAGTTCTAATTCACTTCCTAAACGAAGCCATTGTTGCCCTTTCGTTACCCCAGGCTTATTCCCTGTTTGTGCAATCTTTTTGCCCACTAAACGATTCATCAATGTCGATTTTCCTACATTAGGAATTCCTAGGACCATCGCGCGGATTGCTCGAGGTTTGATGCCACGAGCTGCGTCTCTTTCGCGTTTTTCTTTCAATGCTTCTTTTGCCGCAGGGATCAACGCTTTGATTCCTTTACTTTCTTGAGCGGTGATTGCTAAGGCTTGATGTCCTTGCTTTCTAAAGTATTGTTGCCATAATTTTGTTTGTTGCGGATCCGCTAGATCAGCTTTATTCAATAAAACAAGTCTTGGTTTTTGTTGGATGATTTGATCTAACATTGGATTACGTGAAGACAAAGGTAGTCGTGCATCAACTAACTCAAAGACGATATCAACATATTTCATCTTTTCTGAAACTTCACGTCTAGCTTTCGCCATATGTCCTGGGAACCATTGAATAGTCATTGGTGTTTCCTCCTCTAAAACTTAAAATCTAAAAAAGTTGCTCTTTACTTATACAGTACTTGAATGAACTACACTTCTAGGAGTATACAAGAAAAAAACTAAAAATCAAACGGCTTATTCTCAAGTTTCTTCATTTTGCAACTTTCTAAGAATTTTTTTCTCATTATCGAGCAACCATTGAATATCTTGCTCATATTTTTTTAGATGGCCTTCTTGTATATTTTTTTGAAAATTTGCTTCCCCGCGACTCGCTGCTTTAGTGATGAAGTCCATCATATAAGAAAGTCGCTCGATCATCGTAGGAATCAAATTTGGATACTCGGACTCATCTAGTCTGTATGCTTCAATAAATTTTTTTAAACGATGACACGTTTCATCCGTGATTGGATCTCCTTGATTCATCTCTAAAGGTACCCAGCGATAGGCGGCATAGCTTACATCCCAGGTTCTTGATCCTGGTGTGATCGTGTCAAAATCAATGATACCAATGGCTATACCATTTTTCGTTGTCACATTGTATGGCGCAAAATCATTGTGACACATTACCTCACGCTCTCCGAACGAATGTAGCATCCACGGTTCTGTGCCACTTAAGCAAGTAAGGTATCCTTGATTTTGGTCGTGGAAATCTCTTAACAACCGACCTGCTGAACAAATGGCACTGTCCGTCAACAATTGAGGGGGCAAAGGATAATCATAGACCTCACCTGCGAGATAAGATACCACTTCATTTCCTTGCTCATCATAGCCTAGTGGTTCTGGCACATAAGTTACACCTTGGTTCCTTAGGTAACTTAAAAATTTTTGGACCTCCTCCGACCAGACTTTCTTAGGACGAATCACTTGCTCTTCTTGGATCACTACACCGTCTCTTCCTTTTGGTTTCTTTTCGATCATCTGGCTCCTCGCTTTCGACTCTTTTCTTCAGTTTACCATATCGATTCCACCTCATGTTCTAAAAATGGAAAGAGAGACGTCCTTTCAACAAGCAAGTTTCCATTTGTTAAAGTCATTCAAGGAGAATGTTGGCTATCCTAGAAATATTTACCATTGAAACAAGTCTTCTATTTCATAGTTATCTCAGAACGTGTACCGACATATGATGCGAAACTCTGGAGAAGTGAATCCATGCTTATTCAGATCGTAAACTGGACAAAAATATTTGATGAGGAGGGAATACCTTAACAGGATAAAATCCTTTGTCCGATCTACTCACAAGAGGAATACTTTATATTTCTGATTCCTAGCCGATCTTTTGGCGTACGCCATGAGTCAGTTTTAAGAAATGTCAAACGGTCATTCAGCCAACGTTAGAAAGCAATCAATGTAAAAAAGAATTTGCATAGTAATGAAAAAAGTAAGCTCCGTAAAACAATCGACTGAACGATTCGTTTCATGAAGCTTACTTTTTAACCTGATCCGACTCGAAGTATACAGCTCGTTGACAAGAAGATTCACCTGATTTCTAAAAGTTTTTTAGAAGATTTTTATTTTGCCATACTTACCTTCACTAACCATAGAACTCCTTCATTTGTCCTCATACAGCTATTTTTGAATACTTCTTTCTATACGCTTTATTTTTTATAATTCACACTAATTTTATTCACTTTTGTAAACATATCTAAATCTACTTCAATCAGTCCATCATGTACTAATTTCCGCTGATTGACATCAGAATCAGCAGTCTTATATAAATCAAGGTTTACAAATCCTTTTTGATTACTTCCGTCAACATAGTAGCCAACATATTCACTGTCTTTAGGTATAGTAAAAAGAACAGTCATTTTCTTGTCTTTGAGGGTAATATCTTTGATGTCTTCTTTGTTAAAGAGCGCTACCTCTTCTGAATCGGCGTTTTCAACTGCATTCAAGACAATCGTCGGTTGCTTAGAAAATGAAAAAAATAAAAGCGACATGACTGAAACAATCGAACAAAGTGCTACTACAAAAAACAATTTTCCTCGCTTTTTTTTCTGATTCACCGCCATTTCTTTAGTAGTATCAATCATCGTCTCAGTCATAGTAGAATTTTCCAATAGTTCGTCTAAAGACACACCTAAGCTGGTCGATATTTCCACTAGTGTATGTATGTCTGGGTAATTTCTGCCGATTTCCCAATTAGAAATAGCTGAACGACTAACATTTAATCTCTTTGCCAATTCTTCCTGTGTAATTCCTGCTTGATGCCTTTTTTCTTTTAATATTTTACCAAAATCCACAACATCGCCTCCTTATTCTATCTCTCATTATAACCATTTCATAAAAGAACTTAAAAGCGAATTATTGAAACGAATTGATATATTTCCGATTATTCGATGTCACAATCTGTGACACCTTGTAAAACAAGGATTCTTGCTATTGAAAATGTGAAACAAAACACTTATTATCAAGAGGTGAACGTTCACTAAAAAATAACAAAAAAGGAGTACTTATGAAAAAATTATTTTTATAGTACTGTTGATTATACATTTAGCGGATACGTCCAATAAAATAAAAAATTCTTTCCCAAGTTAAATACTTTGACAACGCTTACCGACGAGCGCATGATAGAGGAAAATTGAAAGGAGCTGTAGCAAGATGAACACAATGGTTTTTGTCAATTTCCCTGTGCAAGATGTTGGTCGCTCGGTCGAATTCTATACAAAATTAGGATTCAAACAAAATAAAGAATTTTCAACTGAGGAAGCAAGCGCAATGGTTTGGGATGACACATTTTGGGTGATGCTCTTGACACATGACTTTTACAAAAAATTCTTGAAAAACAAAGAAATCGCAGACACAAAAAAAATGAGCGGTGCACTGATTGCTTTTAGTTTAGCAAATGCTGCAGAAGTCAAACGTTTTGGTGAAATTGCAAAAGAAAATGGTGGTAGCTACCATACAGTCGAGATGGGAATACCGGAAGAAGAAATGTATTCTCTTGAAGTACAAGATCCTGATGGAAACACATTGGAACCAATGTGGATGAAAATATAATCAAAAAAAGAAGACTTTCCAACATATTGCTATTGGGAAGTCTTCTTTTATTTTACCTGATCCATTTGATTTCATTTAATGGGTAATACACAAATCTCGCTTTTCCTAAAATTTCATCTCTAGATATTGTTCCAAATGAACGACTATCTTTTGATACACGACGATTATCCCCCAAAACAAAATAGCTATCTTCAGGTAATTCTGTATATCCTGTCAACTCTTCCAAGGTAAAATCGGTAGTATAAGGTGCATTTTCATGGTCCGAACGGATATTTTTACTTAAATAAGGTTCTTCGATTGGCTGGCCGTTGATTTTTAGTTGGTCCTTTTCATAACTAATAGTTTCTCCCGGTAGACCAATGACTCTCTTGATATAGATCGTGCCATCTGAAATTTGGAAAACGACTACATCAAATCTTCTGATTTCAGAGAATTTTTCCATAACGACCATATCACCTTGCTTAAGGACATTCTCCATCGAGTTTCCTTCCACTGGTACTGGGATCAATATAAATCCCCGTAAAATAAATGCAATCACTATGGAACAAAGTAAAAATTTAATAAATAACCAAAAACGGTCAATATAACGCTGCTTTTTTGTCAAAGCCCATCAATCCATCCCTCGTAAAATCTTAACCTATTATCCTCATTATATAGAATAACTACAGAAAAAGCGAATGGTTCAATAATCATTTACAGATAGACGCGAAAAAAGACGGACATACGTACGATGCTTTAGAAATAATTGAATAGACCAAAATCACTGTATCAAATAGGACTATTCAAAAATATTGTCTAAGCAGTACTTGTCTCGTCTTTTTTAAGTCATACCCTTCATACCAGATCCATTGTTCAGGCGAGATGATTATTCTCTAGATAATGATCCCAAGCTTTATCAAAGATATCCATAGAGGGCAAATAATCAACATTCATTTCTAAATAATCAGAGATTTCTTCATAACTCGTACTATGTTTTGGAAACTGGATATCTTTTCCAGCTTCGGTTGCAAACGTTGATAACGCATCGGAAGATTTCCCTCCACGAAGAGTCATCAGATAGTGATAGAAGCTGCGATTCATTGCTTTCCCTCCCAATTGTCAGCAATAAATGCCGCACGACGCGCATGATTACGCTCAAAGTTCTCAGGATTTTTTTTGTAGTAATCTTGATGTTCATCTTCTGCTAAATAGAAGGTCTCCGCTGGCTCAATCGTCGTAACGATGGGATCACTAAAGCGACCACTTGCTGCAAGTTGTTGTTTGCTTTCTTCAGCTTTTTGACGTTGTTCTTCTGTAGTATAAAAAATCACAGGTCGGTAATTGTCGCCTCGGTCTTCAAATTGACCAAAAGCGTCTGTAGGATCTGTTTGTTGCCAATAAAGCTCAAGTAATGCCTCGTATGAGATCAATTCAGGATCATACAAGATTTCTACTGCTTCAGTATGTCCTGTTGTTTTGGCTTTCACTTGTTCATACGTTGGATTTGGCACATGACCTCCAGTATAACCGGACATGATCGTGTGGATGCCAGGTAATGTGTCAAAAGGCTGGATCATGCACCAAAAACAACCTCCTGCAAATATTGCTCGTTCCATTGTTGATTCCTCCCTTACTCTCGAGATATCACTTAATTAGTACTAGATTCGGTCGTTTCTTCCGTCGTTGAGGAATCTTTTGGTAAATACAAACTAAAGCGAATATCATCGTTGACTAAATCAATTTTGTCCGCTTTGATGTACATTCCATTTTGCATACGGAATTGGTCTAATCGTAACATGATCGTTAAATCGTCTGTATTGATCTCGATCCATTCAGGTAGTTTGTAATTTCGCTTGATCATATTCATCACATCTTTGATCGGCAGATTCAATGTACCGATCGATAGACTTTTTGCTTTTAACTGAACATTACCATTTTCCATTACATACGGATCAAAATACAAGTAAAAGTCGATAGGGAATCCTAACACTTCAAACGTCCCATTAAGCAATGCTTCATTTTCTAAATAAAATTTGTACTTGATATCTTGTCCTTCTTGGAAATCTGTCAAGAAAAAGCTGATCAGTTGGTTGACTTTTTCTTTTTGAGTATTGATCGTCAATACTGGATCGCCTTGTCTTTCTGTAATCGCTGGTACTTCTGGCAAATCAGGTTCACGATTGGCGAATATCCGCGTACCCAAGAAAATCGTCGAACCAATGATCAGGCCTAATAAAATCAGAAATGCGTATTTCCAGTAGTTATGCCTTTTGTTTTTTACAACTGTTGAACTACGTTTATCCATCCTTGTTTCCCTCCTTGACCAGCCATTTTTCATGCGTTTCGATTAATTGATCTCTCACAGCATTAGCCATCAATTGATAGCCTAAGTTATTAGGATGAAAATGATCTTCTTCATATAACACATTATTTTTCGTCCCGTTCGAACTATCGCTAGAAGCTGACTGATCAGAAGCTTCAGTAATTCCGACCTCTTGATTTAATCCTTGATACAATAGATCATTGATCGGGATAAAATAGCTATTTTCTGCTTCATTTACTACTTGCTGTGTTCCTTCATTCCAGTTATCCACAATCGTTTGCATATCTGTAATCTCAGGGAAGTTCAAATAAAATGGATTGTAGATCCCTAAAATATAGATAGGTACCTCTTTATTTAACCCTCGTATCTCTTCGATGATGGCTTGGACGTTTTCTTGATACTTCTTGATTGGTTTATTGAATGAACGGATACTGATACCAAAAAGGTTATTTTGGATCACTTTCATTAAATCATTCCCACCAACAGTCAAGGTAATAATGTCTGCGGTTTCGATATTCTTTTGGATTTCTTCATTGCTTTTCAATCTTTTTAATATTTGATCACTTCGTTCGCCATTTACACCATAGTTTTCAATTTCAATGGCTGTCAAACCGTATCTTTCTTTTATGTCATTTGCGACTAACGGAACAAAACCACCTTGTTTCGTCTGGTCGCCTACTCCTTCAGTCAATGAATCGCCAATTGCTACATAGTGTAACTTTTCCTTTTGATTGCTTTCAGAAGTAACCGATGCTGCCGGTTTTAACAAAGGCTGTGCTTTCGGCACGCTCAAAGAGAGTCCGACAAAGAGAAGAACTGCAGTGAACAAAGGGATCAAAACAAGCAACCACTGTTGTTTCATTCGTTTCATTGTTTCACCTCTAGACCATGATTGTTTCTTATATTACCAAAATTCCAATTAAAAAAATAGCCCTTTTCTGAAAAAAAGAAAGAGGCTGTTTCTCATCTGCTAAAGGAAGTGGAGCATCTCAAAATGTCTTTTCCTCCTCACTTCCTTATGCTAGTAGCACTTGAACGAAAAAAGACAGATCACAAAGAACACGTTTATTTGTCTTCACATGATCTGTCCTTCTATTCCTTATTTTACATTCATCAATCGGTATAATACATGATTGCAAAAGCATTTTCCCCTGTATGGGTAGCAATCACTGGATTTGTATGCAATACTGGGATGTCCATATCGGGAAACAATTGTTTCAAGCCTTCTTCAAACTCTCGAGCAAGCTCTGTGGCACCTGCATGTGAGATACCGATCTGGCGAACGTTCGGTAGAGCCTTCAGTTCTTTCTTCAAGCCATCAAACCACTTGTCGAAAGTCTTTTTCCCACGACCTTTTGTCACAGGAATCAGCTCTGAATGAGCAAAGTTCATCACCACACGAATGTTTAACATACTTGATAGTAAACCAGTTGCACGACTGATTCTTCCACCTTTTACTAAGTTATCCAATGTGGAGATACCGATATAAAGTTTGGTATTATTTTTGATCTTCTCGATTTCAGCAAGGATCTCTTCTGCTGATTTACCTTCTTTGGCCATTTCAGCCGCACGAATCACTTGGAAAGATAAACCTTGGTCAGTCGTATCACTATCAATGACTGTGACGTTTGTTTTCGTTAAGTTGCTTGCTTGTCTTGCAGCTTCAACCGTTCCACTTAACCCTTTCGTCATATGGATGGAAATCACTTCACTACCATCTTGTCCTAATTCATCATACGTTGAAATGAATTCGCCGATCGGCGGTTGACTTGTTTTAGGTAATGATTTTGATTTAGCCATCATTTCCATGAATTTCTCTCCGCCTAGTTGATCGTCATCAGGATATACAACGCCATCGATCATAATTGATAATGGCATAACATGAATATTCAAATGATCTCGTACTACTTTTTCCATTGTACAAGAAGAATCTGTTACTATTTTTACGTTTGTCATTATTTCACACTCTTTCTTTCACAAAGTGCCTAGCATTTTTCAGGCAGGTCCACTTTCAGTATACCAAAGAACTTCTGTTTTTTCATCAAATTCAGTTATAAACAAATTTAAAATAAATTGTTTGTTATGATAACATGGTTCTACTCAGTTTTCTTTATCTGTTCTACTTTTTTTGATGGAACGACAAAATAAGCAGAAGAAACCTGAATGATAAAAAATCCATTTTGGTTTCTTCCGCTTTGAATCTATAGGTTCAACGAAACATTATATCTCTTCTGTTGTGTGTTCTTCTTTACGTTTATACGTCTCAAACTGATGTGCATAACTATTTTTTTCATCTATTTCTCCCGGACTGATATTGATCAATGACCATGCTTGCCAGTCTACAGCAGGAAAATACGTATCTCCTTCGAAAGAGTGATGGATCACCGTACGATACAAAATTGTGCAGTAAGGTAAAAATTCTTCATAGATTGCTGACCCTCCAGCAACAAATAAAATTTCATCTACTTCTTTTTCATAAGCTAATACTTCATTGACATCATGCATCACTAGTACGCCCTCGGCTGTAAACTCACGGTCTCTTGTCAAAACAATCGTTTTACGATTAGGTAGTGGCTTACCGCCCATCCCCATAAATGTTTTTCGTCCCATGATCAATACATTCGCTTCAGTCATTTGCTTAAAAAATTTCAAATCATTCGGCAAATGCCAAGGAAGTCTATCTTCTTTTCCGATCAGGCCATTTTCATCTTGTGCCCAGATTGCAGCGAACATTTTCTCATCCTTTCTTAGACCGCGATAGGTGCCTTTATTGAAGGATGCGGCTCATATCCTTCAACTTTGATATCATCCATTTCAAAATCAAACACAGAGTTTTTTTCTGTATTCAATACTAGCTTCGGAAATGGACGAACTTCACGAGACAATTGTTCTTTCATTTGTTCTACGTGATTTGAGTAAAGATGCGCATCGCCTAAAGTATGGATAAATTCACCAACTTCTAATCCCGTTTCATGCGCAATCAGATGTGTCAATAAAGCATAGCTAGCAATATTGAACGGGACACCTAAAAACACGTCAGCACTTCTTTGATACAGCTGGCAACTTAGTTTATTGTCATTTACATAGAATTGAAACATCGTGTGGCAAGGAGGTAAAGCCATACTTGGCACATCTTCTGGATTCCATGCTGAGACGATCAGTCGTCTTGAATCAGGTGTCTGCTTGATAGCTTCGATCACTTCTTTGATTTGATCGATGAAACTACCTTCTTTGGTTTCCCAATGACGCCATTGATAGCCATAAATATGACCAAGATCTCCATGTTTTTCTGCAAATTCTTCATCTGCCACTATCTTTTCACAGAATTTCTTGCTTTCTTCTTGATAGACTTTATTGAATTCTGGATCAGTCAAACTACGATGTCCAAAATCTGTCATATCCGGCCCTTGGTAATCCTCACTTTTGATATACCGTTCAAATGCCCATTCATCCCAAATATGGTTATTATTTTGTAAAAGATAACGGATATTCGTGTCTCCTTTTAAAAACCATAATAATTCGCTTTTGATCAAACCAAAAGGTACACGTTTTGTCGTCAATAACGGAAAGCCTTTTTGCAGGTCAAATCGCATTTGATAACCGAATAAACTAAATGTTCCTGTTCCCGTACGATCACCTTTTACATGTCCATCAGATAACAACTTTTTCCCTAGATCAAGATATGCTTGCTCCATCTTTTCCCTCCTAATTATCTGCCCATTCACTTAAATATTCCCAACGTGACATTTTTTCTTCCAGCAGTTCTTCAGTTGTGGTTACTTCTTTTTGTAATTCTTGCAATCGTGTGAAATCATCCCCTTGATGGTTCATCTCCTCTTGCAATTCATCCAAACGATTCTCTAGTTCCGCAATCTCATCTTCGATTGTTGCCCATTCTTTCTGTTCCATATAAGAAAGCTTTTTCTTTGGCTCAGATTTTTTTTCTTCTATCTTAGCTTTGACTTTTTCTGGTTGAATCTGTTGATCTTCTTTGCGTTTGGCTAAATAGCTAGACATATCGCCATAATAAAGCTCTTGTTTGCCATCTCCTAGAAAAACTAACAGTTTATCAACTACCTTATCTAAGAAATAACGGTCATGAGAAACGGTGATCACCGCTCCAGGGAATGTCCGGAAATAATCTTCCAAAATCGTTAAAGTAGCGATATCTAAGTCATTGGTTGGCTCATCCAGCAATAGAACATTTGGTTGCTGGATCAATAATTTGAGTAAATATAAACGACGCTTTTCCCCACCAGACAGTTTACGGATCAGTGTTCCGTGCATGAATCTTGGAAACAAGAACCGCTCCAAAAGTTCGGCGACACCGATTTGCGTTCCATCCGCAGTTTGGACTTCTTCTGCCGCTTCTTGCAGATAAGCAATCATTCGTTTGTCCGGAGACATTTTTTCATTTTCCTGTGTATAGTAAGCTAATCGAACAGTTTCGCCAATCGTATAGATGCCACTATCTAAGGATAATTTCCCTGCTAAGATATTTAACAACGTTGACTTTCCAGCACCGTTCTCTCCAGTGATTCCTAGACGCTCTCTTGATTGGATCAATAGATCCAAGTGTTGGAGCAAAGGTTTTCCTTCAATCGAATACGAACCATCCTTGATCTCGATCACTTTTTTACCTAAACGTTGTGTCGCGATATTTAGTTCGATATCCGTATCATGATTGACTTGATATAAGTTTTCTTTTAAATCTTCAAAGCGATTGATACGTGCTTGCTGTTTCGTCCCACGAGCTTGTACTCCCGCTCGCATCCAAGAAAGCTCCTGCTTATACAGGCGTTTACGCTTTTCTTCTTGTTCGACTTCGACACGATCTCGCTCGGCTTTTTCAATAAGATAAGCTTCATAATTGCCTTTATATTCATAAAGATTCCCAAAGGCAAGTTCAAAGATCCGATTCGTGACACGATCTAAGAAATAACGATCATGGGTAACCATCAATAAGGCACCACGATATTGTTTCAAGTAAGATTCCAACCATTCGATCGCTGCATAATCTAAGTGGTTTGTCGGCTCGTCAAGTAATAAAAGATCAGGTTCATCGATCAAAACCTGTGCTAAGCTGACACGTTTTTTTTGTCCACCCGAAAGCTCACCGATTTTCTTTTCTAATTGACTGATCCCTAGTTTTTGCAAAATGATCTTGGCATTTGTATCCGTCGTCCAAGCGTCCTCTTTATTCATTCGCTCTTCTGCCAATGCGTAGCGTTTTTGGACTGCTTCATCATCGCCATTTTCAGCTAATGCAATCAAGGCTTCCTCATAGAGTCGTACAGTCTGGATCAATGGACTATTCCCTTGAAAAACAGCTTGTAAGACCGTATCATTTTCTGCAAATGAATCGGTTTGTGATAAATAACCGATACGGTAATCATTCGGATAAAAAACTGTCTGCTGATCACCATCTCCACTGTCAAGTCCAGCGATGATATTCAAAAGACTTGTTTTACCAGTTCCATTGGTACCAATCAAACCGATGCGATCATGTTCATGGATCAAAAAGGAGATCTGATTAAATAATTCTTTTTCTCCATATGTTTTTTTGAGGTCAGTTATTTTTAGCTCTTTCACCAGTACTCCCCCCTTATCTTGGATATTGTAACATAAAACAATTGTTTAAAAGATAGTTTTTTTCGAATATTCTTTTTTTTAGGTAGCATTGAAGATACGTGTTCTCTCACTTCATATAACCAAATACACAGGATTCAAAAACCTGACTTCCTGGATGAACTTAATTATTAAGGTTAAACGACTTCTGTCACAACCTCAAAAAAAAGAGGAGCTGTGCTTTGTCACAACTTCCTCTTTTGGTCTTGTTTCAATTGAAATTTCTTTGCTTTCGCTTGGAACGCAAAGCGAAATGAAAAACGATCTGTCGGTTGATTCATTGTATAGGACTCCAACAGATTGATATTTCGTCTATATTGATTCGCAGAAAAAGTCGTGATCGTTTCTGCGACTTCATATTCATCAATGACTTTTCTTTCTAAATAGTAACCTCTTAGCATCTTCTTCGTAAACAAACGATCTTGTTGGATCATCCAAGTGGAAATCAGATTACCACTCATCATCCGAATCCCCTGAGCTTTTCGTTGTTCGATAAAGAATCCGATCATCGTATCATCATAAACGTCCGTTAGATTCTCCAAACTTTCGATGATCAATTGCGTATTCTTTTGATACGTCTCTCGAATTTCCTGAATGTCTTTATCAGAGATCATAGTTTGGCGATCACTTTGCCGTCTTTGCCAAAACATTTTGGGGTGGAGAACGATCCGCATCAATCGGCGTACCACAATAAACCAAAATCCAATGAATGACAAAATTTGACTTGTGATCGACTGTTCAAAGTTAGCTAGGAATCTTGAATAAAAGCGATAGCCATTTGAAGACAACTTCCCAGAACGATATCTTTCATCCAAGCCATCTCGCTCAATCGATAAAATCAACGCTTGGATTTCTTGGACTTCTTGCTTTTCATCTCCACTCAAATCAGATAAATAAAGCTCACTGATTCTTTCTTGATAAGTCTCAATCACTGCTTCTATCGCTAAATAAGCTTTTGATCCTGGTTCTTCCGCTTCTTTTTCTAAGCGTAGTGTTTCAATCACTTCTTCCAAGATCATCAAAGCTTTTAAATCAGTTGTCGCTGCTTCTTCTGTTTCAGTCAACATTGGCAATACAATGATCCCGATAATCAACGTGACCAAAATAACCCCTGCCGTTAAAAATAAGAGCAATGATCGTTGATTGAATGCCATTTGATTGATCGTGAATGGTAAAATAAAAATAGTCGCTAAACTGACTGTTCCTTTTACACCCCCAAAAGTTAAGATCAAGACTTCATTCAGTTGTTTTTTGAAACTTTGAAAACCGCCCTTAAACATATAAAATAAGCTGATTGAAACGAAGCGTATGACGAACAGCATGATTGAAACCAATAAAATGATCATTAGCAACAAACTATTCGAATACAGTCCATCTCCCCAAACTGGTGTAAAGACTTGTGTCAGTTCAATTCCTAAAAATATAAATACCAGCGCATTCAATGTGAAGGCAATCGTTGTCCATGTACTATTCGATAAAGTTGACAACTCCGCATCAAAGACTGAGATTTTTTTAAATCCTGAGGCTTGTAATACCCCTGCAACCACTGCTGCAATAATTCCTGAAACATGAAAGACTTCGGCTAAAACATACGCTAAGAAAGGCAACAACAATTCAATCAATAAGTAGCCTGTTACGTCACGTGCCGATGCTTTCTCGATCAAACCAATGATTTTTCTTTTTACCCAGACAAGCAAAAAGCCGACTACTGCCCCGCCAATACTTGATAAAATCAGTGTAACGCCTGCGTTTACCGCAGAGAACGTCCCAGTGATCAAAGCAGCTAAGGCAAATTGGAAGGCTGTTACGCCAGAAGCATCATTCAGTAACCCTTCACCTTCTAAAATATGCATGGCTTTTTTCGGAATGTTCACACGATTGGAAAGCGAACTGACTGCCACCGCATCTGTCGGACCTAGTGCTGCACCAAAAGCGAAACACGCGGCTAAAGGGACACTGGGCAACAGAAATGATAACGTTGCTCCAACGCCAATCAAAGTCAAGATCACCCCACCAAAAGCGAGAAACAATATCGTATCGAAATTTTTCAGGATCGAGGCGATATCCGCTTTTTCTCCTTCTCTAAAAAGCAAGGGGGCGATGATCATCACTAAAAATAATTCAGGTTCAAAATTGATGGATTCACCCCATTCGGTCAATCCTAAAACCACGCCAAGAAATATTTGGATCAGTGGTGCAGGGATCATTGGCAAGATACGACTTGCTATGTTGGATAGCGTGATCGTGACTGCAAAAACAATCACTAACTCTGCAAATTCCATGCTTGATCCCCTTTATTTTTTATTTTGTGCAAGAACTTTCAAATATTGCTCTTTTTTCTTTAAAATTTTGTTTTCAACAATTTCCGCTTGGGTCACCCGACCATCTAACTCACATTGCACACGTTTTGATTCTAAACGGAGCAATTCGTGTTTCAAGCGTCCTAATTGACGATACATCAAGATATTCCTTTTACGCAACTTACATAAGATCTGGCGACGATCTTCCATTGAAAAAGTACCATAGTGATCAACCAGTCGTTTCTTTTGTTCTTCAAAACTCTCTCTCATTTTCAAGATCTCCTAAATTCAAACTGCACCAATTATAGCAAAAAGTTTTTAAAATGCAACTAAAACCTTTTTACTTTTAGGATGAAGTATTCGTTTCAATTCCAGAAACTCATTCTAGTCCAATCACTATAAAATATCAACTGTAATCGTAAAATAAAGACAAAAGAAAAACACATGCAAAACCTATTCAAAAGTTTTGCATGTGCTATTTTTAAACGTCATTCGCTCTTATTCGAAATATTCGCCATAAACATCGTCAACACGTTGTTCTGGGTTGATCACAATGTATAAGTTACCAGTTTTTTCACTGATTTTTGTTGATTGATATTGATTATCTAATCCCTCTGTTCCTTTGTCCAAGTAAGGGAAGTATACTAGATCAGGTGTACCATTGCGATACAAGATTTCCATACGTTCAATATCTTCATATTTCAAAGCACGATTGAACATACCCATTTCCAAACCACCTAGATTGATATCATGAGTAGCTACTGAATCTCCCTCATGGAAGATTTCGATTTTAAAACCGGCACATGGATGGATCTCAATAAATTCACTCCCATTGATACGACCAAAACTTGTCGTGATTTGTTTGATCCAAAGGTCGCCGATGTGACGACGATTGATCGTCCATGTTTCGCCGTTACGGAAATAAAATTTTAGCGCTGTCATTTCTTTGCTCATTAAAAAAATCTCCTTTTTTGACGCATTATATTCTGTTTCATTACTAGTTTAGCATAAAACAACAAAAGCGGTCATCTCTCATGTTTGCTTTTCTGTCAGCTTTTTTGATAACAATCCTCCTCTAAAAGAGAAAAGGGACATGAGAAACATCCTACAAAAAAGCCAAACGCTTCTATAGATAACTCTCATGCCCTTACTTTAGCCATGTCAGTATATGATTAGCCCGCCAAACAGACGTAATTAGTGATTGTCACGATTTCGTTGACTAACCTTGTTGCTCTTTCAGATAGGTTAATAATGCAGCTTGTTCATTCTGTACCAGTCCGTTCACTACCGCTGACTCCGCAAGTGCTAACGCTTCACTGACCCATTTACCTGGTTTTTTTTCACTCGTAGCTAATAGCACCTTGCCATCAATCGCCAACTCACCCATTGTCTTGATAGGAAGTGCATGATAGATGTCTAGCACAGTTGTTGTGTCAGGGGTTTGATGGAAGTAAATCATCAATTCTTCCACATCCAACGATGCGTCTTTTCCAAGATGATAAATCTCCAATGGTGTTAATCGTCGTTCTTGTCGCTTCGCCAATCCTTTGACCAAACGTTGGACTTCTCGAATCATTTGGTTGGAACATTTCCATGCTTTTAAGAAAGGTGCCACCTCTTGCTCAGATCGACTGAGTTGATTGAGTAATAATGCCCAAGCTTGACTTTCTTTTTTTAATGGAATAGATGGTAAATCGGCAAATCTTAATAATGCCTCACCATCTTCTTTTAATTGTGGACAATAGATGTAACATTTTGTTTCGACAAATGCGGCCAAGCCATGATTACGAAAATCCCCTAAAAGCATTTTGATAAATTCAACATTCATTCGCTCAACAGAGATTTTGTCCAATAACGCATGGTTGTCTTCGATCGCCTTGGCCGTTTCTTCTTCCAATTTGAACCCTAGCTGACTCACAAAACGAAGCCCACGCATCATTCGTAAAGCATCTTCATGAAATCGCTCGAAAGGTCGTCCAACTGCTCGTAAGACGTGATTTTCTAAATCAGTTAACCCGTCGAATAAATCAATGATCTCACCATCTTCTTTCAAAGCAAAAGCATTGATCGTAAAGTCTCTGCGCTTTAGATCCTCTTCTAGTGTACGAACAAATGAAACACTATCAGGACGCCGATAATCTTGATAAGTCGATTCCGTACGAAATGTCGTGATCTCATATTGCTCCTCTTCATGGAAGACGAGAACCGTTCCATGTTCGATCCCGATATCGATCGTTTTTGGAAACAACTGCTTGATTTCTTCTGGAAACGCACTAGTAGCAATATCTACATCATGAATTTTTTGTCCGAGTAACGTGTCCCGCACACTACCACCAACAAAGTACGCCTCAAATCCAGCTGCCTCAATTTTTCTTATTACTGGAATTGCTTTTTTATATTCGATCGGTAATTCATTTAGTCTCATTTTTACTCCTTCTATCCTCTCACTGTTCCTCATCTTTTCGGGCAAAACGATGATGGTCCCTTCGATTGAACTTCTCCATATTTTTTTCAAATACCGTCGTCAAATCAATTCCTAACGAGTTTGCCATGATCATTGTTACAAATAGAACATCGCCTAATTCTTCTGCCACTGAATTACTAGGTTCTGTTGCTTTTTTACTTTTTTCGCCATATGAATGATTGACCTCTCGTGCCAATTCACCTACTTCTTCGGTCAGACGTGCCATTTGCGCCAATGGCGAAAAATACCCAACTTTAAATTGTTGGATGTACGCATCGACCTCTTCTTGCATACTTTTTAGTGAACGCTCTTCTTTCATTAAGAACCCTCCAATCATCTCTTCCTAAAAAACTTTACAGCAAAACCGCAAGAAGTGCAATTGTGAAAACAAAGAATACATGCTACATTATGTTAGGTATACTTAATAAATTCTTAGCAACAAGCCAACTTGGTCTATTCTATAACTATAAAAATGAAGAACCAGTTTCCTAATCCCTAGGTCTATATCTAGGATATACCGCTTGTTGCACAATGAATCATATCATATAGTAGAAAGTGGGGATTCGATGACATCATTGAAAACAATGAAAGAAGTTTTTTTTATTATTTTAGGAACAAGTATTTATGCTTTTGGACTAGTCTATTTGAATATCGCAAACCAGCTAGCCGAGGGTGGAGTTTCAGGTATTACCCTGATTTTGCGTGCTCTTTTTCATATCGACCCAGCTTATTCTACTTTATTGATTAATATTCCATTGATCCTACTAGGCGGAAAAATCTTAGGAAAACGCGCGCTCGCGTATACTGTCTTAGGCACTGTCTCGCTTTCTGTCTTCTTATGGATTTGGCAAAGGATTCCCTTACAAATCAACTTAGAGCATGATTTACTGATCGTCTCTTTACTTGCAGGACTGATTGCCGGAGTCGGCAGCGGGATCGTTTATCGTATGGGAGGTACTACAGGAGGAAGTGACATCATCGCTCGGATACTTGAAAAAAATCATGGAATCTCTATGGGACGTTCCCTTTTAGCTTTTGATGTCATCGTTTTACTTGCTTCATTAACTTATATCGATTTGAAGCGGATGATGTACACGTTAATCGCTTCCTATGTATTTAGTCGTGTCATTGATTTTATCCTTGATGGTGGCTACTCTGCCAAAGGGATTCTGGTAGTCTCAAATAAAAGTGAGGAAATTGCACCTTTATTGATGACCGGCTTACAACGTGGTGTCACATTCTTGCATGGAGAAGGTGGCTTTTCTGGTGTCGATAAAAAAATGATCTATATGGTGGTAAGTGCCAGGGAATTAAACGAAGTAAAACGGATCATTCATGAAATTGACGAACATGCCTTTCTTTCAATTCTAAATGTCCATGAAGTAGAAGGAGAAGGCTTTACCTATCTTAAACCACAAACGAGGCGATTTAAAAAAATAACAGAATGATTTTGAATCAATCAACCTGATACTGAAGCTTTCTACGTATATAGAATAACGTAGTTCTGCGTACTTCATGATCAAGGAGTTGCACATGTCTACTTAGAGATATTCTCAGTTCATTCAGAAGTACCTGGGCGATTAGGCCTTTTGTACTTCCTAAAACCGAATATATGGTGCTCCACAAGCTTACCTTCATAAATAAGCGTGAAAAACGAAAATGGCTCTTCAAATTTTTGGGATTCACGCTTATTTCCCATAGCTGGATACTTATGTCACATCTTTTTTTGATCAATAGCTTTATCGTTTCATATTTTTTTGCACAGAATGAAAGATAGATGAACTATTTAAAATATAACTGATAATATTTAAGAGAGCCTATATTACTATCTGAAAATATCACTGGAATCAAATATGTATACATTTCTAACAGATCAACGCACCTTCCAAAAATCTAGAATATGTAAAGATCTCTGGACATTTCGTTCATACGGATCAACCAAAGGAATTTAGGGAAGCGACCAGAGATATTCTGGAACAAATTTGATTATAATAAGCTTTTTAAGAAATTTTGTTATTGAAATCCATTTTTTGTTGACCAAAAAACTTAATAAAAACTAGGCTTCCTTTACAAATATTACTCGGAAGGAAGCCTAGACTTTATTATATATATTTTCACTATAGTTACTTACTTATCATAATGTTACTTTTCCCTGGTCAGCTTTCCCCACACTCAACTCTTACTCTTCTGTGGCGCTTGAAGGATCATGCGGTTCACTTCATCAGATAGTTCAAGAAACGCATCTTTATCGCCTTCTTCTAATGCCTGATCGATCTGTTGGTAAAGCATGTTTAGTTTAGCTGCTTGCTCTTTTTCTTGGAAATAATGCTCGATTAATTCTGTTGATTCTTCGCTGATTGCATCTTCCCATGAGGCTAACGGGTTATCTTCGATGATTTCTAAATATTCTTTCGTTTGCCACGCATTTTCAAAAAGGCATTCGACATAGAGTGGATTTTTCCAATTCAGACGGATTTCGTGGAAGATCTGATCAGTGTCAGTAAATTCCTTTCCATCTAAAAATAGCTTCATCGGCTCACCTTCATAGGAAAGATCGGTGATCTGTAAACCACGTCTTGTTAAGTTTGCACCTTCAACAAAACGCACATTGTGTAAGATTGCTTCATGATTTGCCAGATAGTTCAAAATCCAAAATACTTCTCTACGACTGAAAGAGACATGGTTAACCATCCAAGTTAAGAAATTCTTCTTTTCTTTAACATCAATCAACATATTCATCACCTCTCTGTTAAATCATCTAATAGCGACAATACCTCCATATCCCCTGGTTCATAAGTTAAATATTGTTCCAATAATTCTCGTGTTTTTGCTAATTGGCCCTCTTCACGTAAGAATAAAGCATATTCTTTCAAGAAATCTGGCTCATGATCTAATTCGTGGGCTGCTTGTTCATAGTGGACTGCTGCTACCGCAAAATCTTCTAATTGATTATAGGCATGAGCGAGGTTCCATTCTGCATATGGATTAGCAACTTCTTCCATTTGGTTGACTGTTTGAACAACGTCTTCATAACGTTCTTGATCCAAGTAAAGATTACTCAACGTCAACAACGTTTCATCTTGTTTGTCGCCGACGTTCAAGGCATCAAGTAGTAACTTCTCTGCTTTTTCTTTGTCATGTAGACGAAAGGCATTTTCCGAAGCTAGGTGATAAAGTTCTACTTGGAATGGATTCTCTTTGATACCATCTTCTAAGACTTGTTGTGCTTCTTCGATCATCTCTTCTTCTTGAAGGGCCTGACCAAGATAAAGGTATAAGGATTGATACTGTGGATTCAATTCCCGTAACTCTTGCAAATAATTGATAGCTTTTTCGTTCTCATGTAATTGTAGATTCGTGAACGCTAATTGGAACAAACGATCATCTGTCCGCTCTTCGGCTAAAGCTGCTTCCAGTGGTGGGATTGCTGCTTCAAAATCCCCTTGCATACTCAACGATTGTCCTAAGCGTTCTTGCATGGAAATACTAGAAATTTCTTCTATACCATTTGCTAACAACATTTCGTAAAGTGCGGAAGCTTCATTGAAACGGTCAACTGAAAAATACAATTCAGCCAATGCAAATTGAATCAATGGTTCTTCTGGTAATAGCTTCGCTGCTTCTTTCAATTTTGCTTCACTTACTTCAGGAATACCGATTACTTGGTACAAGTCAGCGATTGCTAATAGTGCTTGTGGATAGTACTCACTATCTTGCTGGATTTTTTCTAAATAGTCAAATGCCTGATCGATCTCATTGTCTTCGATAGCGATCTCTGCCAACGGAATATTCCATTCATCATTTTCAGGCGATACAGTTAGCAGATGTTCAAAAATTGCTTTTGCTTCTTCTAAAAAACCGATGGCTAATAATTCTTCTCCTAACTCATGTAACACATCAGCCGGATCTTCTTGGAGCGCCTTTGCCAAATATTCATTTGCTTCTGTCAAATTTTCGTCTGCTAATGCTTGTAGCATTTTTTCACTATTTGTCATCATCTAAATCCCTCTAATCTCTTGAACGATCCTTTCATAGGACGCCATTGTTTTCAATAGTTCTTGCTCGTTTGGCAATTGATATCCATCTATTATACCAATTTTTTCCAAAACGAGAATTTTTTTGCTCTTTTCTGCTAAAACCAGCACATTTTCTAGATAATCCATTTTTGATATCTCTTCAGGCCAAATAATTGGATAACCTAGATGCTGCAGCCAGATAAAAAAATTCTTCAATTGGAAAGAAAGCGACTTGATTTCTGAATTCCAGATAAGTTGCATCAAGATACCTAAAAATTTTTTCATACTGGCGGAAAGCAAATGACTATTTTCAGTCAGATAAAAAGCTTGCTCAAATAGTTTACCATAATTTGCCACTTGTTCAGCGTCTTCTTGATAAAAATAAATGATTTCTTCTAACATGCCAGCAAAAGGACGATTGAATAATTTTTCGCGATTCGGATAATTTTTGTAAAGATTTTGAAGAAACGGATGATCACAGACTAACCCACAACAGATAAAAATCAAAAAATCGATTTGTTTCCCTTCGATTTGTTTTTCACTGATCGTCCGATCATAAATGATCCGTTCTGGAAGGTTCGTCGTTTGAAGAGCCGATTCGTTCGACCCATGTAAAATCTCGCATTGAGGATTAAGTGCCCGTGCCATGGAGCGGATCGAGACGGGGATCAACCAAAGTGTAGTCTGAAGATACGTATGTTTTTGAAAGAAACCCGCCAACTCCATAATTCCCTCATTGCCAAAACCTATTACTAAAAGCGGTCGATTTTCAGGATAGCGTCTCGCATAGGACAAGAGGCTATGCAATTCAGATAATTGATTACACTGCGTATTGCCACAAATATACCAATCAATCGCTAACTTGTTCGTGAATGACTGTGTCATTTTCTCAGCGTATAGATCATAATAACGTTGGTTCGTTAAAAAAAGAATCGCTTGATCAATCGATTCATTTTTCAACTGACTGACAAATGTTTCCCCATAAAAGATTGTTGTTTCTTCTTGTTGGTAGCGATAGGATAACTCCATGTTGCCCTCCCCTTTTCTTTTATTTTACCATTAGTAAGTAAAATAAAAAAAGAATAAGAAAAACGAGTGAATGAACCCATGCCTTTTTTGATCAACTCTATTCTTTTATTTGGTATGTAACGAGTTCCATTTGGTTGCTGAACTATTTGGTTGTTGCCTTTCTACTGCTTTCCGCCTCTTTTATCCATCTATATAAAAAATAAAGCGCCTGTAGCCGTAGCCACAAGCGCTTTTTCAACTGTCTTATTTAACAGCGTCTTTCAATGCTTTACCTGGTTTAAATGCAGGTACTTTGCTAGCTGGGATTTCGATTTCTTCACCAGTTTGTGGGTTACGTCCTTTACGAGCCGCGCGTTCGCGTACTTCAAAGTTACCAAAACCGATTAATTGAACTTTTTCGCCGTTAGCTAAAGCATCTTGGATAGTTGAAAATACAGCGTCAACTGCTGCAGTTGCGTCTTTTTTAGTTAAATCTGTAGCTGAAGCAACTTTTTCGATTAATTCTGCTTTATTTGCCATGGATAGATTCACCTCCTCCAACAAGAGATATGATAGGAACATCATTTTAGTTTAAAAACTTTCTGAGTGGTCCAGAAGTTTATAAGAAATATTGATTAAGTTTCAATATTCTGTTATCACGATATCATATGAATCGCTTAATAGCAAGGTTTTTGGCATTATTTAACCGCTTTTTTTAGTCATAAAAACGTAATACAAAAATATGCTTATTTTTTTTGAAAAAAACGGACTACTATGGTAAAATGCCTATTTTCTTCGACGTGGAATAATTCGGATCGAAGTTCCTTCAAACGTAAATGCTTTTCTGATTTGATTTTCCAAAAAACGTTCATAAGAGAAATGCATCAATTCTTCTTCATTAACAAAAACAACAAAGGTTGGCGGTTTAACTGCAACTTGTGTGGCATAGAAAATCTTTAATCGTTTACCTTTATCTGTCGGTGTCGGGTTGATCGCTACGGCATCCATGATCACATCATTCAAGACTGCTGAAGAAACACGTAAGTTTTGGTTCATACTCACTTCTTCGATCATTTCAGGCAAACGTTCTAATCGTTGCTTAGTCACAGCTGAAACAAACAGAATCGGCGCATAGTCTAAGTAACGGAATTCTTCACGGATCTCTTGTTCGAAGTCACGCATCGTATTCGTTTCTTTTTTTACTAGATCCCATTTATTGACAACGATGATCACACCACGGCCAGCTTCATGCGCATAGCCAGCTACTCGTTTATCTTGTTCACGGATGCCTTCTTCTGCGTTCAAGACCATTAACACGATGTCTGAACGGTCAATCGCACGCATGGCACGCATCACGCTGTATTTTTCTGTGGTTTCATAAACTTTCCCACGTTTTCTCATTCCAGCTGTATCGATCATCATGAATTTTTGACCGTCTTCTGAGACGAAGTGCGTATCGATAGCATCACGCGTCGTTCCTTCGATGTCCGAAACAATCACTCGGTCTTCACCTAGGATCGCATTGATCAAGGAAGATTTCCCTACATTCGGGCGACCGATCAAACTGAATTTGATGGTATCATCCTCTTCTTCTTCTGCTTCTTCATCAAAGAATTTCACTGCCTCATCTAAGATGTCGCCGATCCCTAATCCATGACTTCCAGATACAGGGTAAGGATCACCTAGACCTAGTGCATAAAATTCATAGATATCGTTTCTCATTTCAGGATTGTCGACTTTATTAACGGCTAAGATCACCGGTTTATTGCTGCGATATAAAATTTTTGCTACGACTTCATCTGCATCAGTGATGCCTTCACGGCCACTGACGACACAGACGATTACGTCTGCTTCATCGATTGCGATTTCTGCTTGGTGCTTGATTTGATCCATAAATGGTTCATCGCCTAAGTCGATCCCACCAGTATCAATAATACTGAAATCACGACCTAACCATTCCCCTTTAGCATAAATACGATCACGAGTAACTCCTGGAGTATCTTCGACAATCGAAATACGCTCACCGGCGATACGGTTAAAAATCGTCGACTTACCGACGTTTGGGCGACCAACGATTGCAATTGTTGGATTTGCCATATTTTTTCCTCCTCACATGTTTCCAATCTCACTTAGTGTACCGAATACTTCGCGAACTTTCAAGCTTAGATCGGTGAACATTCAAGTATTTTTCTGGATCACTGCCTATTACAAAAGAAAATGGTCTGGGGCGTAATCCCCAGACCACTTGTTTTACACATGTACAACTTCCCTTGATGCTGTAAATTCGCGCTTCGGGAACGATCATTCATTTATTTTTCAGAATCATCTGTTGCTGTTTCTTCTACTTCCCCTTTTAAGGCTTCGCCTAAGATGTCACCCATTGTAAATCCTGTATTTTCTTCAGGTAACTCATAAGACTCAACTTCTTTTGGTTCTTTATCAGAAGCAGGTTTTTCTTCTAATGCTTTGATACTTAATGCAATCCGATGCTCTTCTGGATTGACTTCTAAAACTTTCACTTGGACATCATCGCCCTCATGCAACACTTCATGTGGTGTCGCGATGTGTTTATGTGAGATTTGTGAGATGTGGACAAGCCCTTCCACTGTTGGGAATACTTCAACAAAGGCACCAAAGCTAGTTAATCGTTTCACTTTACCTTCAAGTACAGCGCCTACTGGAGCTTTTGTTTCGATATCTGTCCAAGGTCCAGGCAATGTGTCTTTGATCGATAATGAGATACGTCCTTGTTCTGGATTGATTGAAAGAACTTTGACTTTCACTTCATCGCCAACAGCTAAAACATCACCGGGTTTAGCAACATGTCCGTGAGAAATCTCAGAAACGTGTACTAATCCATCGATGCCGCCTAAATCAACAAACGCACCAAAATCTGTGATACGAGCAACGCGTCCTTCGATCACGTCATTTTCTTGGATAGTTGATAGTAATTCTTTTTTCTGTGCTTCTTTTTCTGTTTCAACGACTGCTTTGTGTGAAAGGATCAAGCGATTTTCTGATGGTTCGATTTCAACGATTTTGAATGTCATCGTTTTTCCTTTGTATTCAGAAAAATCAGCGACAAAATGATCTTCTACCATTGATGCCGGAACAAATCCACGAACACCGACATCGACAACTAAACCACCTTTAACTACATTTGTCACTGGTGCTTCGATGATGTTTCCAGCTTGGAAATCTTTTTCGATATCCTCCCAAACTTTTTTCGCATCTAAGCGTCGTTTTGATAAAAGGTAACTTCCGTTTTCTTTGTCTTTACCAATCGTGCTGATCACGACTAGATCTAACGTATCGCCAACCTTTACCACTTCGTTGATATCTTCAACCGGTAAAGTAGATAATTCTTTTGCAGGAACTACGCCTTCAACACCCGTTCCTTCGATTCCAACGATGGCTTGTTTGTCTTCAATAACTAAAACTTCTCCTTTGACGACATCGCCAACGCTCACTTCTTGAACGCTATTCATTGCATCTTCCATAGATTGGTTGTTATCTGTCTGATTTTGTTCAAATTCTGTCATAACACTTGTCCTCCTAACCAACATTCTGCCGTTAACTACGGTACTGCCTATAGTTTAATTGATTATTTAAAAAAAATAAAGCGATTTCGTTTGTTTTCCATTAAAATGGTCGGATTCTCGCTTTTTTTCTATTTAGTCAAGAAAATATCCTTTTTGTTGAATCACTTCTTTGATCGCTTGGACAACTTCTTGAATCGTTTTACCGGTTGTATCGATCCGTATCGCATCTTCTGCTTGCTTCAGGGGTGAAACTTTTCTAGTAGAGTCATATTCATCACGTGCTTGTATTTCTTTTGTCAATTCTTCTAAGTCTGTTGGAATATTTTTTTCAAGGTTTTCTTTGTGTCGTCTTTGTGCCCGTTCAGATACGCTGGCTACCAAGAAAATCTTCACTTCGGCTTTTGGTAAAACAGCGGTACCGATATCTCGACCATCCATGACGACACCACCATCTTCACCGATTTTTTTCTGGATCGCAACAAGAGCTTCGCGTACTTTTGAATGCGCAGCTACTTCAGAGACCGCTCGTGTAACGTCTGGTTGTCGAATATCTGAAGTAACGTCTTGCCCAGCTACAAAGACATGTTGTCCATCCGCCATTTGCTCAAATGAAATCGGGTGTTTGTTGATCAAATCGACTAACTCTGTTTCATCTGAAAAAGCAATGTGATGTTTGATTGCCAAGTAAGTGACTGCACGATACATCGCGCCCGTATCTGTATAAATATAGTTCAATTCATTTGCGATGATTTTAGCTACCGTACTTTTGCCTGAAGAGGCAGGACCGTCAATTGCGATACTAATTCGTGTCATTTTTCATAAACTCCCTTTTCTCAAAAAAAAGGGGCTGTGGCTCAAGCCACTGCTCCTTATTTAATTACATTTTATGAAGATACTCTGAGGAAAAACAACTCTTCAGTATTATCTTTTTAACTCCATTTATTGGACTCTAAGTTCTTGTCCTGGATATAACATGTAGTTGTTTGGATCGATTCCGTTCAATTGGAACAATTGGTCGACTGTAATGCCTGCGCGTTCTGCTACTTGTCTAGGACCTTCACCCGCTTGAACGACTGTGGTTGAGCCTGAAACACCTGTGCCTGCCTCTGGTGTTGAAGTAGGTGTTGTTTCTTGTGGAGCCACACTGCTTGGTGTTGTTTGTTCTGGCTCTGTTACTGTTGAAGATGGTGTTGTTTCTGGTGTCACAGCACTCGTGGGTGTTGTTTCTCCAGCAACTGATTGTGTATCAGAAGTTGGTTCACTAGAAACTGTCGTCGATTCTACAGTTGATTCTACAGTCGAACTTTCTACGATCGATGAAGTCGTAGAGGAAGAAGATGCAGCGGTCGCACTATTACTTGATCCGTTTCTGATCCAGAAGTAAGCTCCTGCCGGAATGGCAATACATAAAACTAATAAAATCAAAAATAGCGATAAGAACAGGGTGTTCCCTTTCTTTTGCTGTCTTTGCGTACTTCTTGAAGATGCTTCATCCTCTGTATCGTAAATTGGTTGCTCCCATGGTTCTTGTGTTTCGTTATTTTCTGATGATTGATGTCTATCTTTTCTACTCACCTTATTGACCTCCTAAATTCTTTCCTAGTTATTATACCATAGGATAATCTTGATTGTACGAAAAAAATACCTCGCACCATTTTTTTAAAATAAATTTAGTAAAATGGTTTGCCAGTCTGTTGCTTCTACGGTTGGACTAGTATGTCCAGTTTCAGAAAGAAATAAGGACGCACCATCTCGATCACAACATTTTTCAGGTTTTTCTTTGAGGGTTTCACCGAAATAATCCATCAGACGTTCTCGTCTACATGATGTTGTATGGATATAAGCAAGCATCTGCTGTAGTTGCTTGATTTTCACTTGTTCTTGTTTTTTTAATTGCAGAAGCCATGTATCAGGACTTTGCATTTCATTTACCAGCATCAGCCATTTTTGCTGGATCTCATCGAACTGGGGCGCCTCTGTTTGCCCAGTTGACAGATGTTCTTCGAAAATCTGACGTTGTTCTTTAGATAATTGTTGGAAAAAGTAATGGATCCCTTCGTCCCCTGGTTGATAAAGTAAGATAGCGCTACTTGGTTGTTGATCTCTGCCTGCTCGACCAATTTCTTGCATATAATTTTCCAGGCTATCTGGTAGATCGTAATGGATGACATACCGAATGTCTGCTTTATCGATTCCCATACCAAATGCATTCGTCGCAATCAAAAATTGCAGTTGATTTTGACTGAATTGTTGTTGAAGTTGGCGGCGTTGTGAGGCATCTAGCCCTCCATGATAATACCCCACAGCATAGTCTTTGCGAAGCAGTTGATAAAGACGTTCGACTTCTTTTTTAGTCGCGCAATAAATGATCATTGCTCCGTCTGCTTGTGCCATCAACTGACGTAATTGCTGGTCTTTTTCATCTGTATGAAAGACAAATAATGAGATGTTTTCTCGATTAACTGAATGTTTGACGAGGGCAGGTTGTGTGCGAAAGAGAATGTGTTCGATCTCTTCTTGTACCGGTCGCGTGGCTGTTGCCGTCAAAGCTAAAGTAGTTGGTGATCCTAATTCTTTTGCGACTCTTCCGAGAGATTGATACTCAGGTCGAAAATCAATGCCCCACTGTGACACGCAATGAGCTTCATCGACTACGTACAACGAGATTTTTTGTTGCTTCAGGGCATGAAGCACTTCCGGTTGCTGCAACATCTCGGGACTGACAAAGACAAATTTATATTCGGATAAATGAGCTAACACATACTGTTTCTCACTTCTAGTGAGTAAGCTATTATAGGCAACCACCCTTTTCTCCCCTCGTTTTTGCAATTGCCCTACTTGATCTTCCATCAAAGAGAGTAACGGAGAAACGATCAATACCATCCCATCTTGCAAATAGCCAGTCAACTGATAACATAAACTTTTGCCATTACCAGTTGGCAGGATCGCTAAAACATCTTTCTGATTCAATAAGGTGGAAATGATCTCTTCCTGTCCTTGGCGAAAAGAGGTAAAACCAAAGTACTGTTTCAATGGATCAAGCAAATCCATTTTTATCCCCTCCTTTAAATGCCTCGATTTGTGCCAAACGAAATTCTCCGTAATCGATCGTTTGTCCTTCAAGATCTTTATATCTGAGCGTAAGAAGTGGTCGATCCAACGAAGCTAAAGATCTTCTTGTCTCGGAGTGGATCAGGCGTTCAAAAGGAAAATCATCAAAAAAGATGGCCCACTCAATCAAATGGTCATTGATCGTGCCTTTCTTCAGTCCTCGTTTCACCATCACTTGCTCCACCGAATCCCCAGATAAAATCAATGCTCTCGTCGTCAACATGCTTTGATTATAATTTTGTCTAAGCAACGGTGCAAGCAAATCGTATAATAAGAAATCTGAATGCTGTTCGATAATCGCTAATAAGCGATGGATACACTGATCTTGGAATAATTGCTGAGCTGTGCCATCTTCAAGGGTAGTCAGTTGGTACGCGAGTAAGCCTGTTTGCTTTTTACCAGAAAATTGGTTCGCTAAGAAGTTCGCTTGTTCGTCTGGCATCAGAGTAAAAATAGTAGAAAGTTCCTTTGATACTTGAGCAACCAGCTCCGTTTTGGTACACGTTGCTTCTTTCAACCATCTCTTAACTTGGTAAGCATAAAAAGGACCCGTCTCTACTGGTAAATAAGCTGTTTCATTGGCGGATAAGTGAGAGACGACTTGTACATAGAATTTCAGCAAACGCCAACTAACAGTAGCTGTACGTCCATACTTATCATAGTGTAGTCCAAGGAGGGATTTATTTTTTCTTCGCATTTCCCCTTTTTTCGTCAGTTGCAACTCTCGGTCTTCCCACTTTAATAATCCCTCATCTATCATCTGTTGGATCTGCGTATCAAACGTTGCTTGTTCAAGTGAAGGAAAACAACCATGAACAACTAATAATCGCTGAAAAAAGCCAAAAAGTAGTACCGAGGATGTACGCTTGCCACTTAATAATTGATAGAGTGAGCTTGCTCGTAACTTGTCACTTGAAGAAAATAAAGATAAAATAAACTCAGTCATAGTAATCCCCTTACGTTAGGATGGTGAATATGTCATTATTATGTAAATTAGTTCCTGAACGTTGTATCGCATGTGGTCTATGTCAAATCGAGGCGCCTGATATCTTTGATTATGATGAAGAAGGAATCGTCTTATTTGCACAAGAACCAGAAGCACATCAACAATTCGTTCAGCCTTTAGAAGAAGCCAACGTAACCAAAGCTTATCAAAAATGTCCGGTTCGAGCAATCTTATTGGAAAAAGAAAATTGACCGCTCTCTTACAACTAACTTTTAGCAGGACTGTCCGATGATCTACTTGTTTTTCTATGTTACAAAAATAGATGAGGTAATCGTATTCCCCTCAAGTGATAAGGCGTCATCCACGAAAATGATTCTTAAATTTTTTTGTGGATGACGCCTTATTTTTCTAGGAGCTTCCTTTGAGACGTCTGTATCCGCCGATCAGCTTGTGAAATTTTCAATTATAAACGGATCATTTCTTTTCGCCGGTCCGAAAAGTGACGCTCTTACTTGATTTGATTCAGCCAATTCATCATGGTCGTGACGATTGCTGTTTGTTGGTCTTCATTACTGATTGTTGCTTCACCATCACCTTTTTGATGACCATAACTACCAAATCCGCCATGGTTCCCTCCAGCGATGGAAACAAATTCTGTTTGTTCAGGTAAATAAGCTTTTGCTTCATCAGCTGCTTCTTGGTTCATGACTTCATCTTCACTTCCGGTGATACTGATGACCGGTAAATCAGTTTTTGCCAATGTCCCCTTTTCATCCGGATAACTTGCCATGAAATAAATACCTTTTAATCGTTCATCATCCAGATTTGCATTAGCATAACGACTTGCCATCACCCCACCTAAAGAATGTCCTCCAATCACAAAATCTTGATCTTTGAAATCCTCTCTGATTTTGTCTGCTTTGTTGCCACTCAGGATCGCCAGTTCAAAAGGCATTTTAGCAATGGCTACCGTATAGCCATTTTCTGCTAGTTGCTCTGCCCATATACTATAACTTTCTGGTTCGACGAGCGCACCAGGATAAAAAATCACCATTGGATGTTTCGCCGATTTTTGCGATTCGAATAATAAATAATCCTCTTTATCTATTCCTTGCTTAAATGATTGCTCTGCTTGAGTCGATGGTTCGTACACACTTTGTTGCCAATAAAAATAACCTCCAATAGCACCTAATCCCAGCACGAGCACTAATCCTATCAGGACTCTTTTGAATATTTTCAAAAACATCACCTTCCGTCATCTTTCATTTGATACTCTTATACACTAAATAAAATACGGTAAAATTGCAAATGATTTTATGTAAGATGTTATTATTGGATATCTTTGTAAGGAGGAACAACTGACAATGAAAAACCACCCCTATTTTGACAAAGTTCCTCAAAATAGGGGTGGTTACTTTTATGACTCTTATTCGTTTCTTAACTAACTATTGGTTTACTTCCCACACAAGCGATAAACCGCTTCTGCGTAGATTTCCATCGCTTTGTACATACTGCTTAATTCCCATCGTTCATTGGCTTGGTGCATGAAGTCTGGTGTATCAGGGAACATTGCACCGAAAGCGACACATTGGTTCATCGTACGAGCAAAGGTTGCTCCACCAGAAACAAATGGCTCAGTCATATCCCCTGTGATATCACGGTACGTTGCTAATAAGTTTTGGATCAATTCACTCTCCAAAGGAACGTATAATGAATCCAAGAAATCAAATTCTTCATATGATAAATCGTATGCTTTGATTTTTTCTGTCATTTTTTCGACAAGTTCATCTTTTTTGAAGGTGACAGGGATACGCATGTCCACCCCGATTTTTGTTTGCTCAGGTGTGATTTCTAAACTAGCGAAGTTCATCGTCAACTCACCAGATTGTTCGTCAACAGTCTTTCCGACTACTTTTTCACCAGTCGCATTTTCTTGGACTAATTCTCCTAAAAACTTGATTGGCGCAAAATCAAAAACTTCAGACAAAGCGATCGCTAAACGAGAAATCGCATTGACACCTTCTGCGGCATCCTTTGCATGGATACTTTTTCCTAGCACTGTGATCGAGTCACCTTGATCTTCAAAATCGAAGTTGTGTTTCGTTAACGCTGCTTTCACTTCTGCCAATTTTTCACCTGAATAAGGTGCTGAATCCGGCACTACGTTTAGTGCCCCACCAGCATTTACAGAGAATTCATTTGTGCCAGGACCGGTCAAGTAAGCTTGTAGCAAACCTTTTTCTGCATAGATCAAAGGAAACTCTGCATCTGGCGCAAAGCCTTGTGTGATTCCTTCTTCTTTTTCATTGTATTTATCTAAACAACGCCAAAGATTTTCTTCGTCCGTTCCGAAGATGAAACGAATGCGCGTATTAAATTCTACCCCTGCATCCATCAATGCTTTCACTGCGTACATTGCAGCAATCGAAGGTCCTTTATCGTCTTGGGAGCCACGGCCAACTAACCAGCCATCTTTGATCGTTGGCTCAAAAGGTTTAGATTCCCAGTTTTTTTCATCGCCTCCAGGGACAACGTCCATATGGCATAAGATACCAAATAACTCGTCTCCTGAGCCTACTTCTGCATAACCATAGTAGCCTTCGGGATCTTTAAATGTTTTGAAACCTAATCCTTCACTGATTTCTAACACTTTATCTAAAGCTTCTACAACTTTTTTCCCAAAAGGATGTCCCTCTCCAGAATCAGATTCATCCAACACAGAAGGAATTCTAATCAACTCACTTAATGATTCTAATGCTTGTTCATGATGTTGTTCTGTTACAAATTGTTTCATCAACTTTGCCTCCTCATTATTTTAAAAAAAAGATGACGGCAGAAAATACTACTTTGATCCACATGTACATCTGCTCGAGTGCAATAGGACACTATTCACGAAATTTTCTGTGAAAAAGCCAACGCCTTCGGAAATAAGCGACAAAACCCAAAATCCAAGTTTCGGGTTTTGTCGCTTATTTCTTGGCGCTGGATTCTTCAGTCACCACTTCATCAACAGAGTAACTCGTTTTTTCAAAGGTCTTGTTTCTACCGACGATCTCTTACATACAAGTGATACATCGTACTTGGTGAATAAAGGATTCATGTCTCTTTATTCAGTCAATAGATATTGTTTCTTCATTTATCATAGAACTTTGGCTGTCATTTGTCTAGAATTAGAACATTGCTGCTACACCTAAGATCACACAGATAGCAACAAATAAGATGGCAATCAACTTCCCAGTGAATTTCCACCAAACGGAAATATCAAAGCGAGCAATGGCGATTGCACCCATTACGATAGCAGAAGTTGGCGTGATCAAGTTCACTAATCCAGATGCTGATTGGTAAGCAGTGATTACTAGATCTTTACCGACACCAGCAAATTCTCCCATTGGTCCCATGATGCCCATTGTAGCAGCTGCTAAGCCAGAAGTTGATGGAATCAAGAATGACATAGGGATATAGAAGATAAATGTAAGGATCAAGAAGACACTTGATGATAATGAGCTTAATCCTTGTTCTCCCCAATGTAAGATCGTATCTGTGATCAAACCGTTGTTCATCACTACTTGGATCCCACGAGCAACAGCAACAACGATTGCTACACCAATCAAGTCTGAAGCACCTGCTAAGAATTCTTTGACAAAATCAGATTCTTTCATACCAAAAGTGATTGCCACAACGATTGACATTACTAAGAATAACATTGTGATTTCAGGGAAATACCAATCACCTAGAGGCAACATGTTTTTACCTAAAACAGTTCCAATTACAGGTAGGCCAGTTAACCAATTTGTCAATGACTCAAAAATAGTGAAGTTTTCATTCAATGTTGTCCATGGAATCAAACTAATGATCATGATACCAAAAGTAAGGAAGAACAATACATTGACATGTTTTTGTTTCTTCGTGATCATTTCTTGACGATTGATTGCTTCGATATCAAAGTGTTTCATGTCTTCTTCGCGCTGATTATATACTAAAGATTTGGTTGGATCTTTTTCGATCTTCGACGCATAGCGATACACATAAATAATAGAGATTGCTAGTAAGACAACGAACATAAAGAAACGTAACCCGATTCCTTCACCCATTGAAATACCAACAGCTTGTGATGCAACTCCTGTCGCAAATGGGTTAACTGTTGATGCCAAACAACCCACTTGAGATCCGACCAACACGATGGCTACTGCTGTGACAGTATCAAAACCGACGGCCATCATAACAGGAATCAATAATGCGTAAAATGGAATCGTTTCTTCCGCCATTCCATAAGTTGAACCACCTAAAGCGAATAAAAGCATCAATACAGGGATCAACATTTTTTCTTTTCCTTTGAAGCGTTTCACAACAGTTGCGATCCCAGCATCTAATGCGCCAGTTTTATTGATGATTCCTAAGAAACCACCAACAATTAAGATAAAGAAGGAAATTGGAATTGCCGCAGGTGTTTCTTTCGTTAACTCACCCGCTGGTACACCCAACATCCCGTTGACTGGAGCCATAAAGATATCCCAAAGTCCTTGTGGATTTTGTTGGACTCTTTCGTAAGACCCTGCAATGATATTACCGGCTTCATCCACACTGTAGTGTCCTGCTGGGATGAACCATGTAAGTACAGCGATAATGGCAATAATAATGAATAAGACCGAGTACGCTGAAGGCATTTGAAATTTCTTCTTCGTTGTTTGTTCCATTTTCTTCTTCCTTTCTTGTTTCAAAAATCTTTGACACATCGGTATTTTATCAAAAAGATGATAAGAACAAAAATAATAACTAGTAGATTCGATAAATTTTATTCAAAACCCTCGTTTATTGTCCCTCCTTTGATTATTTAATTGAAATGCTTTATTCATACTAATTGTAGCGTTTCCGTCGTCTATTATATCCGGTCCATCTAACAAACAAAAGGAGAAGAATTTCACATCAAAACGTATAAAATACATTTTTATACAAAAAGGCAAAAAATACTCAGACACGATTTATAAAACGCTTACACAATGTCGGTTATTGAATTTTTTTTCATAACAAAATATTAAGAAAAACTTTAAAAAAATAAGTGTTAGTTATGCGAATACCTATGATTGGTCATTTGTTCCCCTCCCATATAACCTATCTAGTCTCTATATAAATAACTGAAAATGCTCTTTTTCATAAAAAAAAAACTTGAAAGTAGGAATTCCTACTTTCAAGTTTACTTGTATTCTTTGTATTATATGCTATCCTAGTCTTTTTTTTAAAAAGAGTCATTTACTTTTATTTTACAACGCTATGCCGTTTTTCTAACTGGTGTTGTTTTCTGCTCAACCAAGGCAGTAGTTTGGCGTGTAAGACAAGGAATGCCACACTAACGATAAATCCTTTGATCAAGTTAAAAGGTACAATACCGATCAAAATGTAATTTGCCAGTGGCATACCTAACATTTGGGTTGCGTTTAGGCCTAAAAATGTTAAATAAAGAGGTGTGATTACAAAATAGTTCGCAATACTCATGAAAATGGTTAGTGCAAGTGTTCCACTGATCACGCCTAAAATTTGATTTTTTCCTTTTTGGTATTTGTTTCTTTTGAAGATGTAGAAAATCGGTAAAGTAAAGACCGCTGTTGAAAAGAAACTAGCGACGTCGCCAACTAGATTCTCCGGACTAAAACCGGTCATGATCAAATGTAAGATCGAACGTAAAAACGCGGTAACGATCCCCGCTAACGGGCCAAATAAAAACATGCTGATCAAAACTGGGATATCACTAAAATCGATTTTCAAAAAACTAAATGTTGGCATGATTGGAAATGAGAAAAATTGCAAAACCAATCCGATTGCAGCAAATAATGCGACCGCAACCATTTTTTGTACTCGGGTGTTCTTCATGTTGAAATCCTCCTGTTGGGATTCCTCTTCAGCGAACTATTCAACCACGTAAACACAAACAAAAAAACTCTATTTTCGCAGGGGAAAATAGAGTTAGAGTCATTTGTACATACGTATGCCAAATAAGCTCTATCTTCTTTATCCAGACTTTACTGTCGGTATCGGAATTTCACCGATTCAGCTACTCGCAAAAGTAGGTCGTGGACTATAACCACCGGTCGGGAATTTCACCCTGCCCCTGAAGACGAACCATATCTAATTTTTGTTTACCATTTTATTATACTTATTTCATAACAAAAAAGCAAGGTATTTAGCCTTACAAAAAGTAAGTTATTTATTTTGATTGATTCAATAACTGACTGATTTCTTTTTTATTCAGCTCACGATACTCACCAGGACGTAAACCTTGCAAGGTCAATTCGCCATATTTTTCTCGTTTTAATTTTTGCACAGGTAACCCGACGGCTTGTAGCATGTTTTTTACTTGGTGGTTACGGCCTTCATGGATCGTTAATTCTACGATACTATGATTCGTATGAGGATCAACAGATAAAATGGCATACTTTGCAGGTGACGTTTTCTTTCCTTCAATTTTGATTCCTTTTGTCAATGGGTTCAGCGCTGACTTAGTGGCGATTCCTTTGACTTTGGCAACATATACTTTATCAACTTCATGCTTGGGATGCGTCAATCGTTGCGCAAAATCACCATCATTCGTCAATAAAAGTATGCCAGAAGTATCATAATCTAGTCGTCCAACTGGATAGATACGCTCTTTGACCATTGGTAATAGGTCTGTCACTACTTTCCGGCCCTTGTCATCTGCTACAGCAGAAATGACCCCTTTTGGCTTATAAAGTAAATAATAGCCATATTCTTCTTGATAGATCGGCACTTGGTCGACTTCCACTGTATCGTGTTTGCCAACTTTTACGCCAAGTTCTTTGACGACTTGACCATTTACTTTTACTCGACCAGCCAAAATATATTCCTCGGCTTTACGGCGAGAGGTAATTCCTGCGTGAGCAATTACTTTTTGTAATCTTTCCATTATATGTTTTCTCCTTCATGCACGCCATCAAAAAATAAATCAAGGGGTGCGTCTTCTTCCAGTGAACGTTCGATATCTTGAATATCGGGTAACTCATTTAGCGATCTCAGACCAAAATAATCTAAAAAATGACTTGTGGTCCCGTAAAGGATCGGGCGACCTGGTCCATCGACTCGCCCTTTTTCTTCGATCAGTTGGTGTGCAGTCAAGCGTTGAATCGCGCCAGAAACTTGAACACCACGAATCAACTCGACCTCACTTCTAGTGATCGGTTGTTTATATGCAATGATTGCTAGTGTTTCGACTGCCGCTTGTGACAAGGTATTCGATGTCCCTTGCGCGTATCTTTTGACGATCGGCGCTAACTCCTTTTTGGTAGTCAGCACGAGTTGTTTTTCTGTTTCAAAAAGATGTAACGCTGTGTTGTCATTTGCTTCATAACTAGCTGCCAACTCTGCCACTAAAGCAGTCGTTTCTTCTCGTGTATAGGTCAGTAAGGCACTCAATTCTTCGATTGTCGTTCCTTCTTCTCCTACTATAAATAAGATTGCTTCAAGTTCACTTAATTTCGTCATGTTGTGTATCTCCTACTGCTGGATAAAGCATGATTGATTCATAATTTTTTTCTTGCTGAGCCACGATCTGTCCATTTTTCATCAATTCGAGGATCGCCAAAAATGTTGTGACGACTTCGTTTCTAGAAGGCGTTTCAAAAAAAGATTCGAACAAACAGCCATTTTTTTGAGAGACGATGCGCTGTTGGATAAATGTCATTCGTTCTTCGATTGTCGCATCATCAGGTGCGATCGTTTTTTCTTCTTTTTGAGCAAATTTCTTTCGTTCTAAAATTTTCTGCATGGCTTGAAATAAATCGATTTTTTTCACTTGTCCACGCTTCAATGGTTTTTCTTGCCCCAATAACTCATCGATTGCAGAAGGTTCTTTTGTGAAATACAAACTACGTTCTTCTGCCTTTTCAGTAAGCTTCTCTGCTGCATACTTGAATTTGCGGTATTCTAACAGCTGATTGACTAATTCGTCACGCGGATCTTCTTCCCAAAATTCTTCTTCGTCATTGCTTACTTCTTGGATAGGCAATAATGTCTTACTTTTGATTGCCATCAGTGTTGCTGCCATGACAAGGTACTCTCCTGCCACAGCTAACTCAAGCGTCTTCATCGTATGGATATAGTTCATGTATTGTTCCGTGATAGTGGCGATCGGGATATCGTAAATATCGATCGACATATCTTGGATCAGATGAAGGAGTAAATCTAATGGACCTTCAAAGACATCTAATTTGATATTGATTTCTGACACATCATTCACTCTTCCTTATTTTCATTGATCCATCTACTTAAATAAGCTTCTGTGATATCCGTTGGATGGATCAACACATCGGGGTATTTTGCTTGCAATTCATTCAACATTTGAAACCCGATATTCTCCCCCCGGTAGGAAGGATTCAACGAAATATCGTGAATCGTCATCTGATCTTTATCATTCCAATGCACACCAATGATTCCTTGGATATTTGTAGAATCTTCTGGCGTATAGAAAAAAAGTTCATAATCCTCAGCAGATTCATAGGTATCGATCTCTTTTAGTAAACTTGATTCTGCATTTAACTTTTTATGAAAGCTCAATAGTCCCATCGCGATTTTTCGGTTTTCTTTTCGATAATGTGTTAACATTTTCTCACCATCCTATAAACTAAGCCCTTGGGAAATGCTGCTTGTAGACATCTGTCATTCTTTTTTTCGTGATATGTGTATAGATCTGTGTCGTTGAAATATCTGCATGACCTAATAGTTCTTGAACGGTACGTAAATCCGCCCCATTCTCTAGTAAATGTGTCGCAAAACTATGCCTCAATGTATGAGGGGTCACGTCTTTGTAGATCCCTGCTTCTCGAACAAGTTGTTTTAAATTTTTCCATATTCCTTGTCGAGAGAGACTTGAACCATGATGATTCAAAAAAACGTGGTTTTCAGATGGATTTTTGACTAGTAAAGGACGAACCTCATCCAAATAACGTTCTAACCATTGGATCGCATAATCGCCTAAAGGAATGATTCGTTCTTTATCTCCTTTACCTAAGGTTTGAACCAGCCCTAAAGACAAGTGCAAATCGCCTAACTTCAGTCCGACTAACTCACTCACACGCATCCCTGTTGCATACATGACTTCTAAAATAGCGCGATCTCTGATCCCTAAACTTTTCGATGTATCAGGTGTTTCGATCAGCCGTTCTACTTCCTTTAAAGACAATGTACTTGGCAACTTTTGGGCTTTCTTCGGTGTCTCGATGTGTTGCATTGGATCTTGTTCTGTATACCGTTCTTGTCGCAAAAATTGATGGAATTTTCTTAAACTTGTAATCATACGTGTAATCGTTGCAGAAGCCTTATTTTCCGCATGCAACGTTTCTAAATATTGGATGACGACAAATCGATCAATTGTTTGCCAAGAGGTTATCTCGTGTTCTTTTAGATAGTGCAAGTATTGATTCAAGTCTCGTTCATAACTTTTTCGAGTATTGAACGATAATCCACGCTCGATACTTAAATAGCGAAGATATTCATTGATTTCTTCTTCCATCCTTCTCACCTCATGCTTCTTTATCATATCAGATAGCCTTTGGTTTCGGTAGTCTATTTTTCAGTAGACACTTCAAAGAAAAAGCCGTCTATCAATTCAGACGGTCTTTCTTTCTTTTTTCTTATTATAGCATTCTTGGCAGATACCATGAAAGGTCAAACGATGATCTTTGACAAAAAAGTGGTAACGCTGTTCGATCACTTGTTCAACTTCACTTAGCAGATCTTCTTCGACTTCCTCGATCGTTCCACAATCTAAGCACAGGAGATGATGATGAAAATGTTTGGCTCCTTCTTTTCGCAGATCATACCGAGCCACACCATCATTGAAGCTAACTTTGTCGATGACTTTTAGATCCGTTAGAATCTCCAACGTCCGATAAACGGTGGCCAAACCGATCTCTGAGTTTTTCTTTTTGACTAGAAAGAAAACTTCTTCTGCTGACAAGTGTTCTTTTTCGTTCTCTAAGAGGACGAGCAAGGTTGCTTCTCGTTGTGGGGTCAGTTTAAACCCAGATTCATGTAGCTGTTGTTTTGTTTTTTTCATTACTGACATTGTATTCATGCCCATTTTCTCAACCCCAACAATTTATAATGATTATAATTAAGATATCTAATCAACCGTTCTAGATTAAAATTATTATAAGCTAGACGAGAAAAACATGCAAGTCATTCTCAATTAGATTTTTTCGCTAGTTTCGTCACGCCATCCTCTTGTTTGATCAATCCTTGTTTCAATAAATTACCAATTGCTCGCTTAAATGCCCCTTTACTGATCCCAAAGGCACGCATGATCTCATCTGGATCTGATTTGTCAGTGAATGCGATTTGTTGATCTGCTGAACGTTCTAAAATCGTTAAGATCATTTGTGCATCATCAGAAATCGCTTCGTGTGCACGTGGTTTCAAAGAGATATTCAACACACCATCAGGTCTAGCCCCAACTACGCGTCCTTCTAATTTTTCACCTAAACGTGGTTCGCGGTAACGTTCTGAAGGATGGATGAACCCAATATAAAAATCATCCGTCAGCAGATACGTGCCAGTCAGCTTCAAACGATAAGCGATTCCTGAGATGTTTTTATTTTTCAATTCTTCTGAACCATGCTTACTTAGTGATTTGAAGATTCTTTCTTCTGCTAGGCTTCCCCAAATGCGATCTTTCGCGTCAACGCGCAAAGCGATCATCAACTGATCCCCTTTTTTGGGCCACAACTCAGTCATTGTAGGTAACTCATCCAGTGAAACAACAAAATCTTTATCCGGTAAACCAATATCAATAAAGACACCTAGATCTTTTCTTGAAGAAGTGACTGTTCCAAAAGCATAATGACCAATGCGACTCTTCGGGATCACCGTTGTAAAACGATTCTCTTGTTTTTGATTCTGATAACCAAAACCTTCGACTGCTTCGCCGATCGTATGCTCTCCCTCCTCTTTGCTCAAACGGAAAGTTTGTCCATTTTTTTGGACAAAATAATTTTTTTCATTTTCGTCAATCACCATTGCGGTAAAGACATTTGCTAATAATTCGTTCATCTTTTTCTCCTTTTCTAAAAGGCCTTTGTATTCCAACATTTCTTTGCTATCATAACATAACGCCATGTTTATAGATAGAGATTCTCCATAAAAGCTTAAGCCGTCAGTGTTCGACTGAAATAGGCCATAAAACCCGAAAATATCCTCATATTTTTGGATTCTAAGGCCTATTTTTGACGCTATGATAGAAAGAAAAATTGCTTCTGGACCATTGTTGTTTTGCTTTGTAGGAATAGCAAATCAGGCTGATATAACTATACTCTAGCTAACTACCACTGATCTAGTTACTACCGTTCCCACCAAACCAACCAGTTTTACAATTGATTGTGACAATATAAAATGGTAGAGCACTTTCACCGATACCATTCATCAAAGATGATTTAGTAGAAGTCGCATAAAGGTTGTAGTATCCTTCACCGTTTTCGATGCGAGCTTTCTCTAATCGATAGCCGCCCTCTACGATGTAGCCTCGTGCAATACTTGTTGCGATCACACTTTCTTTGACTCCTGGTGCCCAATTCCAAGCAGGATTAGAAGCATCTGCGACATCACTGGCTCTTGTTTCCATGATTGGACGGTTTGCGGAGTTAGTCGCTGGCGTTGTTTGTGTCGCCTCAGTTTGTTGAGCAGCTGCCTCAGCTTGTGCTTGTGCTTGCGCTTCAGCCTGCGCCTGCGCTTGTTTCGCTTCTTCGGCTTTCTTCGCTTCTTCAGCTTTCTTTGCTTCTTCGGCTTTCTTCGCTTCTTCTTTTTTCGTCAAAGCTTCATCGACTTTGTCCAATTCGGTCACAAGTGCTTTGACTAATTCTGTATTTTTTACTTTCGCCACTTCTGCTTTTGCTGTGTCGTACTGCTCTTTCGTTGCTGAATCTTTTACTTGACCATCTGCATAGATCACAGCAGTTTTTTCTTTTGCTGTTTGAAGTTGTTGATACTGTTTAGTTGCTTCATCTGTCGCTTTGTCGATCAATTGACCAAATGCTGTATCTTCTGTTTCAAAACTTTGGATCGCTTGGTCAGCTTTCAATTTGGGTTCTGCGATCAGTTGATCATCTGCGATAACTGGTGTAACAAACCATTCATTGACCGTTTGGATCTGTTTGATCTTTGATTGGATATCTTCAAAGGTTTTTTCCAGATCTGCATACCCTTTTTCATCTTTGACCTCATTCAATGATGCCCTTAATTTTGATAAGTCTTGATTGATCATACTTGTACGAATGAACTGTTCATCATCATCTGAATAAAACGCAGCTAAATCTGATTGTAAATCAGCCATTTTATCTTGTTTACGTTGGGTTTCGGCAGCGATTTCTGCTTGGATTTTTTGCTGATGATCATAATACATCCAACCCCCTGCACCAAGTAAAAGCACTGCCGCACTCGTCAGGTATAATCTTTTTTTGGATTTCTTTGATCCTCGATCATTTGGCAATTCTTCTTTTTTGATGGACGCATTGCTTGTTTCTTGTTCCTCAACCTTTGTCTGTTCCGGCTGTGTTTCCACCAGTTCAGTTGTTTCAGGAGCTTCTTTTGGTTGCGGTGCATCTGTTGAAGCAGCTTTCGTACTCTCAACCTTAGAACTTTCCTCTTCGATCGGTTCAGTCGTCTCTACAGGTTCTTCCGTAGAAACTGGGGCAGTTTCTTCTATATTTGTAATTACGTCTACTTGTTCTTCTGTACTTGTTGAAGAATCTTCGACCACAGTATCTTCAATGATCGTTTCTTCTGTTGGTTCTTCCACTGGTGGCTCTTTTATTGCATCCTCTTGAGATTTTTCAGGAGAAACTTGCTCCGTTGTATTTTCCGACAAGCGAATGTCGACTGAATCCTCACCCGTTGCTGCCGCCGTTTCGATCATTCGAAGCAGCTCTTTTGCGTGTTCTTCAGTCGTATCTTCACGATGCGCCTTGATGTAAGCAGCTAGAATGGAATTTTCTTCTTCATTGTTTACTGCTTCTTTTAATTCAGCTACTCGTTTTTTCTGCTGCGCTTTTTCTCTTTGCTCAGAGGTAGCAGAGTGATCTGTCTCTGTTTTTTCTTTGCCAAGATTGATATTTTCTTTTTTATCTACTTGATCATCCTTTGACTCAGTGCTCGTGTCACTTGAGTCAAACAACTCCATGACAGACTCCAACGGTAGATCTTTTAGTTCTGACCACTCGATTGGATCATTTACGATACTGTCTGGATAAACTTCCTCAGCTGTTTCGTCTAACGATTGATTTCCATCTGTTTGGGGTAATTGTGTCAGTTCATCTTGTTGTGGTTCAAAGTCACATTCTGGACATTTTGATTGATCTTTGATTTTTTCTGATCCACATTTTGGACATTTTTTTATCACTTAGCGATCGGCTCCTTTACTAGGTTTTCGCTACCATTAAATCTACCATAATCTAATCCACACGCCAATAGGATATCCTAAGGATTTTATAAAAAAACAAATAAGTCTTTCAGTAAAAAATAAATAACGACCGTAATGAGCTACTTTGTTTAAACGGGCCTTTGTTGAAAGTTAGTCGAATTGTTTGATAAAAAACAAACCCTCAATAGCTGGAGAGATCTCCTACTTTGAGGGTTTTCTATCATTCAAGAAAAATGATCTGTTTTTTTGTTTAAAAAATTATTTCTTGATTATTCCAAGAAATCTTTCAATTGTTTTGAGCGTGATGGGTGGCGAAGTTTTCTTAATGCTTTTGCTTCGATTTGTCGAATACGTTCACGAGTCACGCCGAAGACTTTACCTACTTCTTCCAACGTACGTGTACGGCCATCATCTAAGCCAAAACGCAAACGTAAGACGTTTTCTTCACGATCTGTCAAAGTATCTAAGACATCTTCTAATTGTTCTTTCAATAATTCATACGCTGCATGTTCCGCAGGACTAGTTGCTTCTTGGTCCTCGATAAAATCACCTAAATGTGAATCATCTTCTTCACCGATTGGTGTTTCTAATGAGACAGGTTCTTGAGCGATTTTTAAGATTTCGCGTACTTTTTCTGTAGGAAGATCCATTTCAGCACCGATTTCTTCAGGCGTTGGTTCTCTTCCTAAGTCTTGTAGTAATTGACGTTGGATACGGATCAATTTATTGATGGTTTCCACCATATGCACTGGAATACGAATCGTACGGGCTTGGTCAGCAATCGCACGTGTGATCGCTTGACGGATCCACCAAGTTGCGTAGGTAGAAAATTTGAACCCTTTACGGTAGTCAAATTTTTCAACAGCTTTCATCAATCCCATATTTCCTTCTTGGATCAAATCTAAAAATTGCATCCCACGACCCACATATCTTTTGGCAATACTTACAACTAAACGAAGGTTAGCTTCAGCTAAGCGTTGTTTCGCTTCCTGGTCACCTTCTTCGATCTTCAATGCTAATGCTACTTCTTCTTCTGCAGTTAAAAGGGAGACGCGGCCAATTTCTTTGAGGTACATCCGAACAGGATCATTGATTTTGACGCCTGTCGGTGCAGAAAGATCTTCTGTTTTCGCTTGTTCTGCTTTTTTCTCAGCACTTTTCAGACTATGGATCGATGGTTCACCATTTTCGTCAACGACGCTGATACCTGCGTCCTCTACTTTTTGGATCAACTTATCCATTTCATCTGCATTTAAAGTGAATGGTGTCGCAAGTTTATTTGATAGATCATCATAAATCACTTGCCCTTTTGGTTTATTTTCTTTAATGAACGCTGCCACTGCTGCTTCATATTTTTTAACATCTGTTCCATTTGCCATAAAAGAAGGCCCCCTTTAAGTAGCTATTCGGCTTGTTTTAACTGTTTCGTTAAATTGATGATCTCAATCGTCAATTCCAATTCTAACTGTTTGTTCCCAGTACGTCGTGCTTCTTGCTGCATCTGTTTTTTTGTTATGATTTCTTCAGCTAAGCCCGATTTACTGATCACTCTCAGTAAGTCTTGGATCTCACGTGGCGTACTTTCTTCAGCCATTCGCATATATTCGATCTCGACCACTATCCGCCTTAAATTTTCATCTTGCAAGAAGTCTAAAAACTCCGCAAGTTTGAATTCTCCATTTTGAGATACAAACGCATCAAATAAAAAATAGATTTCTGCATAAGTATCATGAATAAATTGAACGCCTTGTTCCTTGAGTAGATTACGCACAGCAAGTTCTTTGAACGCTCGATACAATAGCATTTGTTCTGCTTTTTCAACCTGAGATAGTGGGCGTTTTTGTCTGATCGTTCCAGATTTTACGGACACCTGCTCTGTCGTTGGTTGAGCTTGTTCTTGCTTGGTTGGTTGATTCTTTCGGCGCAAATCACGTATTTGTTTTTGCATCGTTTCTCGACTCAGCTGAAATTCTGCTGATAACTGCGTTAGATACATGTCTTGTTCGATTGGCGAAACAACTTTACTCAATTCACTTAGTACCGCTTCAAGATATTCAATTTTATCTTTTTCATTTTCCAGATTTTTTTCTTGCTTCAAATAACGCGATTTAAAAGCAAAAATGGTTTCTCGTCCGTGTAAAACTAATTCTTGAAAAGCCTCTTCCCCATACTTTCTCAAGTACTCATCTGGATCGAGTTTTTCTGGGATCGCTACGACAGATAATTGCATTCGACTATTTTGACGCAGTAGTTCGATGCCTCGGTTCGTAGCTTCTACACCCGCACGGTCACCATCATAACAAAACACTAATTCTTTTGTCAGTTTTTCCATCTGCTGGATCTGTTGAGTCGTCAGACTTGTTCCCATGGAGGCTAAACCAGTCTTGAGACCCGCTTGCCATGCAGCGATAACATCCATAAATCCTTCGAATAGTAAGATTTCACCCGACTTGCGGATCTCACTACGTGCTTTGTCTAAGTTGAATAAGACTTGTCTTTTGTTGAATAGATCCGTTTCAGGACTGTTCAAATATTTTGGTTGATCTTTTGCATCGTGTTCACTAGCCAAGTAACGACCAGAAAACCCGATCGTCCGACCTTGACCATTACGAAGAGGAAACATGATCCGTTGATAAAAACGATCCGACATCCGTCCATCATCATGTGTCACAAACAAGCCGGACTGCTTGAATACTTCCTCAGAATAGTCTTCATTTTGGAACACTTGTTGTAAAAATGAGCGTTCATTTGGCGCAAAACCGATCTTGAATTCTTCGATCAACTCGGTGGTCAGACCACGTTCGAGTAAATAATTTAACGCTGGCTCACCTACTTTTGTGTGCAACAACATGTGATGATAAACTTCTACTGCTTTTTCATGAGCCGCGATCAATTTACCAGTAGCTGAATCTCCGGTTTGAGTAGTCAGCGTTTGTTGTCGCCACTGATCTTCGAGTTGGATCTGTTCTAAATCAGCGACCTTGACCACTGCTTCTGGAAAAGACAGACCTTCCAATTCTTGAAGAAACGTAAAGACATTCCCACCTTTTCCACAACCAAAGCAATGGAAAATCTGCTTATCTTCCGCAACCGAAAATGAAGGAGTACGTTCTTCATGGAAAGGGCAGAGACCTAAATAATTCTTCCCAGATTTTTTCAACTGGACGTATTGCCCAATCACCTCAACGATATTCGTTTGATTACGAATCGTCTCAATGGTCTCTTGAGGGATCCTTTGAGCCATATTCTCACCCCCTGCATTAGTTGATATCTCATACTCATCGACAAGACATTTCAGGAGAATAACCGGTAAAAAATCGCACTAACGAAAATCAGTGCGATTTTAAAGGACACAATTATACATGTTTCATTGTACCATATTCCTATACTTTTTCAAGTGATAGATACTGGATTATATGACATTTTCTTCCACTTGAGTATGATGAGTTTTATTTGCATTTACTTTATTCAATAATTTGTTTTGTATGCCTAATTTCCAATATCCTAAACGTAATAACACATTCAAAACCATAAAGCCAACAAAATATGTCCAAGTATTTCCTAACCCAAGATTGACTTCTAATATATGATGGAAAAGCATCGCAGCAACATAAATACCGACCACTGTGGTGACTGCTAAGAAAATCCGTAATAGATTGAATGGCAAGCAGGCTTTGATCACTGCCAGACAGCTGATCCCAATCAATAAATAATACATCAATGTCGTTGTTTCACCAGATGTCCAACCTTGGTTGTGACCGATCAGGTAAATCGCCACAGTATTGAAAGCAACAAGCAATGCATTAGGTAATGCATTGACTAGCGCAGTAGGCAGATAGCGATAATCGACTTTTCGTTTATCATTCTCAAATGATAAGAAGAAAGATGGATACCCTTCGATAGCAAGATCGATCAACGTGATCTGGATCGGAATAAATGGGAATCCGATAGCCGTCACTGCACATAAAATCGATAAGATAAATGAATAGATTGTCTTAATAAAGAAAATACCTGAAACTTTCGTTACGTTATTCACGACTCGGCGTCCCTCAAACAATACCTCGGGCAATGTCGTAAAATCAGAATCTAACAAGACAAGATTAGCAATTTGTCGTGTCGCTCCGTCTCCTTCTGCCATCGCAATACTACAATCGGCTTCACGTAAAGCCAATACATCGTTTACGCCATCTCCAGTCATTGCAACTGTTCGTCCACTTGCTTTCAGTTCGTTGACTAAGAGTTTCTTTTGTTGCGGACTCACTCGCCCAAAAACTGTATATTGATGCGCCGCTTTTCTGACTTCTGCTTCTTCTGTCAAATCAGATAGATCAACATACGATTGATAGTTGGGCAAATCAGCACGTCGCGCAATATTTGACACCGTAAAAGGATTGTCTCCAGAAATCACTTTCAAGTCTACCCCTTCTTCGTGTAGATAAGCTAAGGTTTCTTGCGCGTTTTTACGGATAGGATCATCGATTTCAAACAAAGCAATCGGTTCAACCCCTTGAGGATCGCCTGAAGACAACGTTTGATTGGGAGCAAGACCTAACATCAATACACGAAACCCGTTGGCCTGGGCTTCCACTAAACTTTCCGGCAACTGATCGTCTGCCACTAACCGTTCCGGAGCCCCGACATAGACTACACCTAGTTCAGGAAATTCCATTGCGCCCCATTTGCGGTCAGATGAAAAGGCTAATTTTTCTCCGACATCGTAACGATTAGAAATCTCGAAATACTCTCTCAACGCACGCATTGTGATATTGTTATCGCTACTTTCAGCTAAATATGTCCCCATAATGGTTGGAATCATTTTTTCATAGGTTTTATTTAAGGGTTCGACTCGTTGGATGCTCATTTTTCCTTCGGTGATCGTCCCTGTTTTATCAAGACATAATGTATCTACATGTGCCAATGTTTCGATCGAATACATATCTTGGACTAAGATTCGTTTCTTCGCTAGTTTAGTTACACCAGTCGTCAATGCGATACTGATCAATAACACTAATCCTTTTGGTAACATTCCCAGTAAGGCCGCCGCAGAAGCAACGACTGATAGTTGGATCGACGCATTTCGAATGAACAAAGCTTCCAAGAATAAGATGATCCCTAAAGGAATGATCACAAAACTTGTAAACTTAGATACTTTGCGGATCGATTCCACAAGTTCCGAATGAATTTCCTTGTGTGTTTTTGCTTCGTTGGTCAAGCGGACAGCATAATTATCTGCCCCAACACGGATAACTGTAGCAAAGACAGAGCCACTAGTCAGGTAACTACCAGAAAGTAATTCTGCTCCTGACTCTTTGACGATCAAATCAGATTCACCGGTCAGTAAAGCTTCATTTGCCTCTGCCCGACCACTGATCACTTGCAAGTCTGAAGGAATCTGTTCACCCGCACCGATTTTTACAAGATCGCCTAAAACTAGTTCTTTCGTTGCAATCATCTGTTCTTTCCCATCACGAATGACGGTTACTTCCGCCTGTGAGACGATTGATAATCGGCGCACAAGATTACGCGCATGGATTTCCTGATAGATCCCCATGGTGATATTTACAAAAATAATTGCTAAGTAAGCCATGTTTGAATAGGCTCCAACTAGTAATAAGCATAGTCCTATTCCTAAGTTCAAAAAATTGAATAATGTTAAAATATTATCGCTGAAAATTTGTTTCGTACTTTTTGTAGCATCCTCTTGGTAATCATTCTGTTGACCAGAGGCACGTCTTTGGCTCACTTCATTTTCTGTAAGTCCCTTTAATTCTTTCATTTCCATATCACGCCAACTTTCAAAAATAATCACTTCAATTAGTCTAGCTGTTTCTACGATTAAAAACAACTCGTTTTTTTAATTTTAAAAAAAGATAGAAAAATCAAAAAACAGCGGATCTGTTTTCTATTTTTCTATCTCACCATATACTTCACCTAGAAAAATCACAGAAGAGAATCGTTTCTTCGAACCATCTATCAAGAACTTGGCTGATTGAATACAACGATCACGTGACTTTTCTTCTTGTGCTTCTTCTACTTATACTGCTCTTCTAAACGGCTCATCCACCAGCCTAGTGCAGCACCAGCAATGAATAACACTAGACATGCCAAGATACCTAAAATGCCAAGTCCACTATAATTTGTAGGAATGATCATGATCGTGGATGCAAAAACAATGCCTAGAATAAAATGGAATAATTTGCTATAAGCTTTTGAGAAAATAAAATCCATTACTTTGGAAAGACCTAGTACACACACGATTCCGCCGATTGCAATAGGAATGATCACTTCTAAACGCACTTCTTTAAATCCATCAGCCATCGCTTTATACAGTCCCATATAAACTAAAAAATTCGATGGACTTAATCCAGGAACGATCATTCCGAGACCAATCAAACCGCCTGCCATCATCCAGATATAGACATTTTGTTCTACTTGCCCATCAAATAAACGGGCACCATATAACAAGAAAAGATAACCTAAAATAAATGTCACAACCATAATAATGAGATCTGTATTGTTTCGGCCTTTTTTCCCTGACTCTTTCCATAAAGCGGGCACCGTTCCAGCAATACATCCCACAAAGAACCACAAAATCGTTGTTTCATAGGCCCCTAGTAAAAAACTGACTAAAAAAGACAGCAAGAATACACCAGTGACACCACCTAAGCCGACTGGTAAAAAGAATAAGACGTTTTCTTTAAAGTTTCTAGTGATATGTGCTAAGAAAGAAATCAGCCGCTCATACATTCCAAATACTGCTGCTAAAGCTCCTCCGCTCACTCCCGGCAAGATAAATCCTGAGCCGATAAACATTCCTTTGAAAAATCTTAATCCCCAATCTTTCGTTGTATTCTCTCTTTTCTCCATTACTTTTTGATTTTCTTCCACTCGTCCAAGCACTCCTTCTTTCCATTCATTGTATTCATTATTCGTCTTGCTTTGATTTGCAGTTGGTTCGATCCAACAGGCTTAAAAAATATTTTCATACCATTCAAGAAACTGTTGGTTCATCTTCACTACATCTGCATAAAACATATTACCACCATTATGGTATAAATACCCACCATTATACAATAATGACTGGATTCGCCAATAGCGATAGGTTTTTTTGTTGTCATTGCCTAAAAGCGGACTCAACACATCCCTAGAATACTCTTCGGCTAAACGGACCGTGTTCTTCCCGCCTCTTTCGTTGACGTAAGCAATATAGTCTTTGCCAAAATTGTACGCTTGGATCGCTGTCGCCAGATCGCAACCTAATGCTTTCGCCTCAGCTATCATCTCTGAGAGGTATTTGACTCCTTGGTCAATACTTCCTTCTTGTGTCGTGATCGCCTCCATCTGTCCATAGGCACTTTCCGAACTTTGCATCAAATCGACACCATTTCCTCTTGATTCAGTAAGTATGATTGCCTTCACTAGATTCTCATGTTCTTGCATTTGATACTTTTCTAATGCTGACGAAATCTCTGGCTGATAATTTTCTACACGCTTGATCGATTGATATGTTCTACCGAATAGAAAAAGAATCGTTGCCAGAATCGTGAAGACAAATAGACCTACGATCATACGGAAGATTGATTTTCTTTTTTTCTTCATTCAAACCCACCTAGCTATTTGACATCTTTTTTTATCTTACTATTTCTTTTCATTCTTGGCTATTTTTTCTCTGTTTTTTCTTATTTAATTTAATAAAAAATGAATGTTTCATTTTCCCTTTCATCTTACGAAAATGATCGTTCGTTTTATAGAGTTTCGATTTCTAAAATAGATAAAGAGCGTTATAATTCAAAATAGTAGGTGATAAATGTGAAAAGAGAAAAGAAATTTGCAAAAATGGCAGATGGTACTGACATCTATTATGAAAAAAGTGGACATGGATTTCCCCTCTTGCTACTTCATGGAAATGACGGGAGCGGTGATTTCTTTTCAGAACAAGTGCCCGTTTTAGAACAATACTTTACGATCTATCTCATCGATAGTCGCGGGCATGGACAATCGACAAATCAAGCAGGAACATTGAATTTTCGTTTGATGGCAGATGATTTATTGACAGTCATGCTGCTGGAACAAATCTCACAAGCGAATATCTTGGGATTTAGTGATGGAGCCAATCTTGCCTTAGTTTTTTCAAGCAATTATCCAGATAGGGTCAATCGCTTGATTTTAAATTCGGGTAATACACGGTTGAATGGGGTTCTCTGGTCCTCACGACTACTCAGTGCTTTTCACTATTTCTTTGTTTGGTTGCGCGCACTGTTCCAGCCACATTTACGTCAGCATTTATTGGTCATCGATTTATTGCTTCATGATATTGGCCTCACGACAGAACATTTAGAAAAAATCAATTGCCCAACACTGATCATCGTCGGTAAAAAAGATGTCATCAAACTGAAACATTCGCTTTATTTAGCGAAAACGATCCCTAATGCTTCATTTGTTCTCGTCACAGGACAAGGACACCAATTAGCTCGCCAAAACCCAGAACGCTTCAATCAAGAAGTTTTAGACTTCTTGACAAAATAAATTTGAAAATAGTAGGTGATTTTTTGTTCAAGCCAATCATTCAGTGGTTCAAAAGCCACTTGAGACTTATCAAAACGATTTTTTTGATTTCTGTATTAGTGATTATTATTCGTGAATTGATGACAATCAGTACTTTGTTATCTGCGGACCAACTAGCTCAAACATTTTCCACGATCCCACTCTGGAAAATTGGTGTCATGTTTTTGATTGGGTTGATTTCTATTCTACCCATGATTGGATATGATTTGATTTTCAACAAGTTACTAAATCAAAAGCAAAAGCCATTATATTTATTTGAAACAAGTTGGATGATCAATACCATTAATAACATTGCTGGATTTGGTGGCTTTGTCAGTATCGGTTTACGATCCGAACTCTACGGTCAAAGAAAAGATAGCAAACAAGTCATGCAAGCTTTATCTAAAGTATTTTTATTTTTGATGGCGGGTTTATCTCTGTATAGTTTAGTCTCGTTTTTTATGGTCTTCTTTACTCCTGTCGCTCCGTTTCTTAAACAGTATTGGATTTGGTTGATTGCCGGTGGTTTGTATTTCCCCATCGTTTTTATTTTTACCACGATCAAAAAAGAAGGCTATGTTGGTGGTCTTTCAATTAAATCCCAAGGGCAATTGTTACTCGTTTCCTTATTGGAATGGACGGGTGTCTTAGGAACCTTTCTTGCAGTCGGCTATTTGATGGAGATCCCCATCGATCTATGGCAAACAATCCCTCTTTTTATCTCTGCTTCAGTTATCGGGATCATCTCAATGATCCCAGGAGAAATCGGTAGTTTTGATGTGATGATGATCTTTGGTTTATCAGCTCTAGGTATCCCTAAAGAAACCGTTGTGATCTGGATCTTGCTTTATCGGATCTTCTATTACTTTATTCCATTTTTCATTGGATTAGTTTTCTTCTTTAAAAATGTCGGTGTATCGATCGACCAACGATACTCTGGTATTCCAAAGCAATTAGCGACCCAGATTGCCCGGAAGATCCTGGTGATCTTAATGTATTTTTCTGGCATCATGTTGGTTCTTTCAGCAACGATCCCGCAAGCATTTACTGAGTTTCGTTGGTTGCATCATATCAATCCTATAAAGATGCATTTTATTATGCAATTTCCAAGCATATTGTTAGGCTTCTTGTTTGTTATTATGGGACGAGGCATCGCAGCCAGAGTCAAGCGTGTCTACTGGCCAACCATTTTTTTGATCCTTGTTTCATTAATTTATGTTGGACTGAATGATCTAAGCACTACTGGCATTATTTTCTTACTATTGCTATTAGGTATCGTGATCGCTTCACGTAATGAATTGTTCAGAGATCAATTTATCTACTCGTGGGAATGGTTGACGATCGATGGGTTGATCATAGGTGCATTGACCGTTTTATATATCGTGATCGGTGTTTATAATATGCCCACTTTCCCACATCGTAATCATCGGTTTATTTCATTTTTTCTATTTCCATCAGAAAAAATTTGGTTGTCTGGTTTTCTAGCAATTTTAGCAGTAGCCTTTATCATGATTTTATTTGTCCACTATCTCCAAGGTAAAAAATCACAAGTTGGACAAGAGTTAGATGAAGCGGTCGCCACCACGATTTTAGAAACTTACGGCGGTAATTCAGATAGTCAACTGATTTTTTTGAAAGATAAACGGATGTTTACCTATGAAAAAGACGGGGAAGCAACCGTCTTGTTACAATTTGCTAGTTATAACAATAAGTGTGTGGTGATGGGCGATCCCTCAGGCAAAAAAGAAGATTTTCCAGAAGCGATCGAAGCCTTTATCGCAGAAACAGATCGCTTATGCTACTTGCCAGTCTTTTATGAAACGAGCGAAGAACTGGTTATGATCCTTCATGAATTTGGCTATGATTTTATCAAAATGGGCGAAGAAGGCCATGTTTCGTTAGCCGACTTCACGACTTCTGGGAAAAAAATGAAAGGCACACGTGCGATACTGAATCGCATCGAACGAGAAGGATTCACGTTTGAGGTACTTCAGCCCCCATATTCATCCCAACAAATGGCTGAGCTTAAAACCATTTCTGATCGTTGGCTAGGCAGTCGCAAAGAAAAAGGCTTCTCATTAGGTTTCTTCTCAGAAGACTATTTACAGCGAGCACCGATTGCAGTCGTCAAAAACGATCAAGATGAGTTGGTCGCTTTCGCTTCGATCATGCCGACTTATACGAATGATAAGATCGGAACGATTGATTTGATGCGCTATGATCCAGATACTGCCCCTTCCGGCAGCATGGACTATTTATTCATCCATCTTTTTGAATATATGAAGGAGGAAAATATCCGATGGTTCAATTTGGGTATGGCTCCTTTGTCTAATGTTGGGACTTCAAGAAAAAGTTTCATTCAAGAACGGATTGCTTATCTAGTCTATGAATTTGGCTCACATTTCTATTCTTTTCAAGGGTTGAGAGAATACAAAGATAAATATGCCACCAACTGGAAATCTCGCTATACACTTTATTCAAGAGATAGTTGGATCGCTTATGTAATGATCACGTTATTGATCATTGACAATGCGCCCGTTGATCAAAAAACAAAACCTTTGAATGGCTTAAAAAAATGGTTCCGTAAATAAAAAAACGCCTGATTTTGCTGTTTTAGTCAAAATCAGGCGTACTTTGTTTATTCATAAAACATTTTTTCCTTCTGTTATAAATCATCAATCGTATATTCAGAGTAACCTTCATAAAAATAACTCACATCGATCCCTTTCATATACAGTTCACGATCGGAAATCTTATCTGTCAACGCGTTAGAAATCAAATAGCTGATTTCTAAGTCATTGATCGGACTACGTTCCATTGCAGATAAATAATCCGACTTGTCAATTAGATTCCAGTCAACCACTTTCTGTATCTCCGATTTCAAAATGAGATCTAACCAAATTCTAGTACTCCTACCGTTCTCTTCACGAAAAGGATGAGCGATGTTCATCTCTACATTTTTTTTGATGATTTCTTCAAAAGTAGACTGTGGCATTTGGTCAATATGTTTTAGAGAATACTCTAAATACATGACCGGCGCAAACCGAAAATTTCCCTTTGCACTATTTACTGAGCGAATTTCCCCAATAAAATCATCGATTTCAGAAAACAAATAGTCATGGATTTCGCTCAACCCTTTGAACGTTCAAATTTCTAATTCATCTATTCTTCCAGAATCTCATAAAATGTTGTTCGAAGATTCCCCCCACAAAAAAAAGCGAGAAACCCAAAAATTCAAAGAAATTTTCGAGTTTGCTCGCTTTTTTATCGGTGATTAACACTTCTATTACAACCATTGGACAAGATATTCAAGTAAATACCTTGTCCACAGGTTTTATATTTTTTTTATATAAATACTTACGCTTCGATTTCTGTTACCATTCCTGAACCGACAGTTCGACCACCTTCACGAATAGAGAAAGTCGTTCCTTGTTCGATTGCCACTGGATGGATCAATTCTACGTCGATGGTTACGTTGTCACCAGGCATAACCATTTCTGTTCCTTCTGGCAACACGATCGTACCTGTTACGTCTGTTGTGCGGAAATAAAATTGTGGGCGGTAGTTATTGAAGAACGGTGTATGACGTCCGCCTTCTTCTTTCGTCAATACATAAACTTCCGCTTTGAATTTTGTATGTGGTGTGATTGAACCAGGTTTCGCAATTACTTGACCACGTTCAATATCTTCTCTTTGAATACCACGTAACAAGATTCCGACGTTATCTCCAGCTTCGCCATAATCTAACGTTTTACGGAACATCTCTACCCCTGTCACAACCGCTTTTTTCGTTTCAGGTTTGATTCCGATGATCTCGATTTCATCACCGACACGAACAGCTCCACGGTCGATCCGACCAGATGCTACCGTTCCGCGACCAGTGATTGAGAAAACATCTTCAACTGGTAAAAGCAATGGTTTGTCGGTATCACGTTCTGGTGTTGGGATATAGTCATCCACTGTTTCCATCAATTCATTGATCGCAGCTTCTGCTTCTGGGTCACCTTGCAATGCTTTCAATGCAGAGCCTTTGATGACAGGTGTGTCATCACCTGGGAAACCATATTCATTCAATAATTCACGAACTTCCATTTCTACAAGATCGATCAATTCTTCATCATCGACCAAATCAACTTTATTCAAAAATACAATCAAATATTTTACACCAACTTGACGTGACAAAAGGATATGCTCGCGAGTTTGAGGCATTGGTCCGTCTGTCGCAGAAACAACTAAGATCGCACCATCCATTTGAGCGGCACCTGTGATCATGTTCTTCACATAATCCGCATGTCCTGGTGCATCGATATGTGCATAGTGACGTTTATCAGTTTCATATTCTACGTGTGCTGTGTTGATGGTGATCCCACGTTCACGTTCTTCTGGAGCTGCATCAATGCTTGCATAATCTTGAGGATTTGCTAAGCCTTTTTTCCCTAATACTGTCGTGATTGCAGCAGTCAATGTGGTCTTCCCATGGTCAACGTGCCCAATGGTTCCGATGTTTACGTGTGGTTTACTTCTATCAAAATGTTCTTTTGCCATAATTAACAAACCTCCTAAATAGTCTTATGCACTGAATGATTTCAGCTCATCGTCCATAACAGTTTTTTCAGTATAAACTCAAAAAAATCATCTACACTTACTTTTTGTAAGTTATGAACAAACCCTATTATACGTCAAAATTGGTCAAAGTCAATTAAAGTGTTTCGATACACTATTTCAATAAAAAGTGAGTGGGACATTAGTCTTCACGCATATTCTAAAAGGGAATATACAGCGGGGACAGAAGTAAACTCTTCGGAAATAAGACGGCAGCCACAAAAATTTGAAGAACAATTTACGTAGCTGTCGTCTTATTTCTCGAGCCTAAATACTTCTGTGCCGACCTCTGTCATAACGCTATTGTTATTATTGACAGCGTTCGTTTTCTATTAGTAATAGTCATACTCTCAACTTTGTAAAGTATCGGTTTCCATATCGAATTCTAATTGTTTTGCTGCATTCAACTGATCACTGTAGTAACTTGCAAGTTCTTCTGCAGAAGCTTGTGTCAAATTGTTAAATGAGAAAGTCGCATATCTCCCATGATTTTCTTTACATATCGAATTGATTCTAAGTCCAGTTTTCTCATCCATAAATAAATAAGCTTTCCCAGGTGTAAAAGTGGGAGTAACTAATTTTTTGGAACGAAGTCTAAATCCGTTATAACTCATTTGATACATCTCAAATGATTGGGATAGATAACTTAGTTGTTTCTTTGTTACAATGCTCAATGCTTCACTGTCGCTTTCAATTGTTCGATTTTTACCAATCAAAATCGCATAGAATAATCCATAGAGGTTATACACTGACCATAGAAGTGTCACAATATAGCCTGTTTCATATCCTTCTCCTCGATAAAGTCGGTACAATGCAACGATAGAGGCGAAAGCGATCCAACCAAATAGTAACATATGAGGAAAAACTGTTCGCCAATCAAATGATTGACTGTCAACAAGTTCCTTTTTTGTCACTTTGAATTTTTTTTCCGAATGAAAGAACTCTTTGATCAATGCTCTAGTATGGATCGGCGCGACAAAACAATCATAGATATGCGAAGTAGTAAGATTCCTGATTTTAGGAACATACAACCGAAACGAAAGAGAAATCATGACAAACGGTGGTAAAAAGAACAATAATAACTGATTGTTGTTACTTCGAACAATAAATATATCAAAGACCATAAAAAGAGTTGGTGCTAATAAAAAAATGATTTTTTGAAATGAAGTAAACCAGTACAAATAAGAATTATAGTAACACAATTTTTGCATACGAGATAACCCTTTAAATTTACGTGGTTTAAAATGGTCAAATATTTGCTTTGTACCTTGGGCCCAACGTGTCCGTTGAGAGGACAGCTCTCGAGCTGTATAAGGCGTGATTCCCAAAGCATAAGCTTTATTTATGAAAATCGTTTCATAACCAGCATTTTGCAATAACATCCCTGTTGCCATATCTTCAGTAATGCTTTTTGTTGGGACGCCACCTATCTCCTCTAAAGCACTGCGTCGAATGATAGCGTTGGTCCCGATATGGATCAACGCATTTTCACGTGAAAGAGCTGGTTCTAAAAAACGCATAAATAATTCCTGTTCATTGTAAAATGATTTTCTCAATAATTGGAAGGGATCTTTATTATAAAAAGTTTGAGGATATTGAATTAACGCAACCTTTGGATTTCTAAAATAATCGATAGCCTCGTAAATAATATTTTTCTTAACGATGAAATCAGCATCTAAAAGCAAAATCAAGTCGCTACTTGTTTGTGAAAGTGCATAGTTGATATTTCCTGCCTTTGCGTTCTCGTTACCTTCTCTTGTCAGATAACCAATATGGTATTTTTCTGCAAGTTCTTTCAATTCCTCACGATGACCATCATCACAAATATATATTTTCTTATTTGGATAACGTAACGCTTTGACAGCCAAAGCAGTCGCAATCACTAATTTATTATCCTCATTATACGTACATATAAACGCTGCTACACTTGGTTGAAATGGCTCCTCATCGTAATGAACTCTCATGGACTCTTTCGACAACTTATTAGAAAACAAGTAAATAAAAAAACCATACACAAATAAACCAATAAATTCTGCCACATATAAAATAAGACCGAAAGTTAATGATATCACGCCATCATTTGGGATCGTGTAGAAAAGACGCCAGATCAAGTATACAACCAAAAATGCTAAAGTTAATTTGGAAAAGAATGGTTTTATCTTATTGTTTCTTTTTGCTAACACATAAAGTCCAAAAATTATACCAAACAAACCAACTAAATAATACAGTTCCATTTTAATACCACCTTTCATAACATTATTATATAATTTGTGTTTTTTTAAGCAAAGCAACTAGCTCTCCTAAAATTCGATTATCGTAAGCTCAACTTTGAAAAATGTTCTCACAGAAAACTTAAGTATTTTATACATAAAACGGCGAATATGCCATTATTATATATAAATACGATAAATTTTGGACTTTCGATAGACGAATAATAGATTTTGTTGAATAATAGTATCCGAGGTGAAAAAAATGATAAAAAAATTGATAGCATTATTGATTGTATTGGGAATTTTCCTAGGAGGAAGCTTTATCGCTTATGATTATTTCTATGGCGGTGAAACTTATTATACAAAAATCACCACTAACGGAGAAAAAGAAGTTGACTCAGCAGACAATGACATGGACGTTTCTATTTATGTATACGACCAAAATGCTTACAACGCACAAGGAGAAGAAAAAGCAGTCACTTTACGTGAAGCGAGAGAACGTCCTTTAAAAATGGATGCTTATTTAAAACTAAAAGTCAATTCACGTAAAGGCGTCATCAGTTGGGAAGAAGTAACAGCTTCTCAAGTGCCGGACAAAGCGTTAGATCAATTAGATCAATGAACCAGTTTACAATAAACAACACAAAAAAGGCAGTCAACACCCACAAGACTTGAAAAACGATCTTCGTGGATATTGACTGCTTTTTTACTATTCACTTTTATTTGGTTTCTTTGATTCATCTAAAAGAAACTATAGACGATTCAATACTTCATCCACATTTTTAATCATGACAGAGATCGTACCATCAGGATTATTGACAAATTCAATCAGATCCGGGTTACGATAAACGTCTACTGGTACAATCAATTCAATGCCATTTGATAAACGGAATTTTTGCTTTCCGAATTTTTTCTCTGAGATTTCTTGTACTTCTTTCACTGGTGGTGCTTCTGAAATAAAGCCTTGTTCTTTGACTTCTTCTTGGAATGCTAACTTGGCAGTGATATTTTCTTTGAATACTTTCTCCGCGATCATTTCATGATCCAATCTACCTTTTTCTTCGATCGTATCATACACAGCTTCTTTTAAGTCCGCCATGATATCGAATTCTTCTGCTTCAAACTTCTTGCCTAGCTGCTTCGCCACTTTTTTTATCACTTTGACGTTGTCTTCCAAAGAAGGTGCCGGGACGCTCTCAATCACTTTTCCCGAAAAGTACCATTCTTTTTTACCAGAGAACTCATAGCGTTTTTCAATCAACTCATACGTCAGATCTGTCAGATTGACTGCTAAGGCTTCATCTGCTTTTTGAGATTTTGAGCCAAGGATCGCTCGGTTCAAAATCAAACGGTTGTCAATACCGGCTTCATCTGCTTCCACATAGTGAGTATAAGCATCACGATAATTCACTTTCAATAAGGCTAAATACATCACAGTGTCTACTTCATACAAGACAACGAAAACATCTGCACTAGGTGCTTCCTCACTTTCTGCATAGATGTCAAACCACCGTTGGACTAAACGCTCACTTTCTTCGACAAAATTTTCTTGACACTGTTTCAAGTTTTGAGAAAATAGGCTTTCTTCAGTGAGTTGCCCTGTTTTAGTTTGTGCAGAAGAGATTTTTTGGATCTTCTTTTGTAGAAAGTCCCTGACAAAATCTTTCGTAAGATCCAGTTCTTGTTGTGAAAATACAGGAGATCCTGTTTCTCGATCAATAATATGCAAGATTGCTTTTTTTAAATAGATATCCATCGTTTCATTCCTTTCTGCTCTAGTTTACGGAAAATCAAACAAAAATACCAGAGACAAAATGGAACGAACAAAAAAATATTTTATAACAAACAAAATACATTTCTTTTTTTAGAAAATAAGCTACACTTAAAGTGTACTAAAATCAAAGGAGCTGAAAGTATGAATTCACTAACATCTACTTACCGTTTATCAAATGGCTATGAAATCCCTGTTGTCGGTTTCGGTACTTGGCAAACCCCTGACGGAGACGTTGCTGTTTCCTCAGTTAAAGAAGCATTAGCTGCCGGTTATCGTCATATTGATACCGCTCAAGGGTACAAAAACGAAGAAAGTGTCGGACAAGCAATCAAAGAAAGTGGTGTTCCAAGAGAAGAGATTTTCTTAACGACTAAACTTTGGAACGAAAACCATAGCTACGATCTAGCAATGTCCTCTTTCGAAGAGTCCTTAAAAAAATTACAAACAGACTATGTGGATCTTTTCTTGATCCATTGGCCTAATCCAGTTTCTTTCCGCGAAAATTGGCAAGAAGCGAATGCCGAAACATGGCGTGCTTTTGAAGAGTTATACGAAGCTGGCAAAATCAAAGCGATCGGTGTCAGCAACTTCTTACCGCATCACTTAGATGAACTTGCAAAAACAGCAAAAATCATGCCAATGGTCAATCAAGTATTTCTTGCTCCAGGCGAATTGCAACCACCTGTTGTTGAGTACGCGAAAAAACATGATATGGTCCTTGAAGCATATAGCCCTCTTGGCACTGGTAAAATCTTCGACGTCACAGAAATGCAAGAGATTGCCAACACACACAATAAGAGCGTTGCCCAAGTAGCGCTACGTTGGTCATTACAACACGGTTTCTTACCATTACCAAAATCTGTTACACCAAGCAGAATCAAGGAGAACACTGAATTATTTGATTTTGAGCTATCAGAAGAAGAAATGAAGACGATCGACCAATTAGATGGTGTCGTTGGCAAAGCAAAAGATCCAGATACTACACAATTTTAAAGGTAAAGGATAGTGATATTCTATGAACCCCGTGGACCGCTTAGATCGTTTATCTGAAAAAGTGACTCAGACATTTGATCCAGATTTTATCTTTTTGATCCGTCCAGAAAAAATCCAGCATTTTCCTGCTCGAAACTGGTCAAGGGATGAAAAACTTGCGGAAATAAAAAAACGCTTGGATCATTCATTGATGACGATGCAATGGCAAGGACATGAGGTCATCTATTCACCTGAACTAGTCACCTTTGCCTTATTGCCAAAAAAATAACTAGATGAGGGAGCATTAGTCTGTGGACTTTTGCTCCCCTTTTTGAGAGATTGGAACAGAAGTATTTAACCTCGAGAAATAAGGCGATATCTACGAAATTGTTCATCAAATTTCTGTGGATGTCGCCTTATTTCCGAGAAGTTTACTGCTGTTTCCACCGTTTATTCAGTTTTAGCATATGTGAGAGGTCGATTATCCCACTCAATTTTGTTTTTCCATCGAAGTAATAAAAGTTTTTTCTTGATAAACCTTTTCATTTGCTCGTTTTTTTCTTATAATCGAAAGGGTATGAATGAAGGAGAGTATCTATGAAGAAAAAACAAAAACAAAAATTATTAAAACAATTCCGTCCTTCTTTAGATGGAGTTCGCACACAATTATTCCGTTCATTGGAAGAAGAAAGTTTACGCCGTTATGGTCTGCCATTGCAAGTCATGCTTGATCCTAAAAACCGTCAAGTCTTAATCATTGGCTTAGCAGGACAAGCAAATGAAGATACACGCATCAATGTACCAATCGACGATAACTTTACTGCTGTCTTGAAACGTATTCGTTCTGGTGAAGCAACGATTTTTGAACGTTTCCGTGACAACCTATTGATTGAGATTGTTTCTTACTGGAATGATCAACGCATGAAAAAAGATCAACCAACGGCTCAACCTGTAGCGACACCAGTCACTAATGACGCGTCCGTAAAAGAAACACCAACAAAAGAAGTTGAAAAAGTTGAGACAACTTCTCAATCAGTCAGTAAAGAAGCAACAACTGACAAGAAAACAAGTGATGAAAAAGTTGAGACAGATTCTTTGACTTTCGATGATTTTGCCAAACAAGTAGCAGAATATCCGAAGTTCACTGCTGAAAAAACAGCAGATGCTGTAGTGATCAATGAAACAGTCAAAGACGACACACGAAAATTAGCAGAGATCTCTATGTCTGCTGTCAATGAATTTACGATCGAAAAAGCTTTAGAACGTAAATACAAAGTGAAATTAACATTAGTGCCATTGATCGAACAATTTGCCACTACACCGATCAACGAAAGATAAACGCAAGCAAATAGATTGCGTGATGATTTTTACCTAAAAAAGCAGCTGAAATGACGATCATCGTTCATTTCAACTGCTTTTTTTATCATTTATAAATGTAAAAAAGAGAATATCGATTGTTCCTATTGTTGCGCTGCGTTCTTCCCTGTTGTTTCTAATTGCTCTTGCACCAACTGCATCACTCTCATCCGTTCCTCATCGGGTATCTTCTCATAGTAGATCCCTGCTTCTCCCAAGATGCCATCACCAATATATTGTTCACCTTTCAACTGATGGTTCGTGATATTGGATAATGCCGAATGGTATTCATTCATCATTCCGAGCATTTCATCTAAGGACATATCCGTTGTCCCATTTTCACCGACTACCTCTAAAAGCTGGCGATAATTGAATAAACTTTTCACAGATAAGAACTCATTGACTAAAATGTTGACGACTTCCCTTTGCCTTTTCTGTCGCCCATAGTCATCCTCAGGATCTTCTGCTCGCATGCGCGCATACTGTAATCCTTCCCAACCATTTAATTCTAGCGTTCCTTCTGGATAATGGATGTCTTCTGCTGTAAACTCAAACGCATTATTTACAGTGATTCCTCCCACAGCATCGATCAACGCTTCTAATCCATCCATATTCAACGATACATAGTGATGAATCGGTATATCAAGATATTGTTCAACCGTATCCACCATCATGTCGATACCACCGTAAGAATGAGCATGGTTGATTTTATCAACCAGTCCATCCATATTGGCAATTTCTACGAAAGAATCTCGAGGAATACTCGTGATCGTCGTTGTTTTCTTTTGATTATTCAATGTCACCAACATGATCGTATTTGCACGATAGTCCGTTTTTCTAATTGAATTATTGGCGATACCTAAAACTAAAATGCTGACTGGCGTATCCTTTTCCCGCTGAACGGTTTCTCTTTGTAACGGTTGTTGCATCGAAGTCACGGTCTGTCTGGCATCGTAGTAAAAGCGAACACCATACGCAACTGCAGAACCTACTAATAGGAAAAGAAATGCCATAATAGACAATAAAACTTTTTGTTTTCTAGTGAATATTCGTTTTTGTTGGTGCTTTTTTCTTACTGTTTTTTCAGTGATAAAAGAGAAAAACAGACTATAGCATAAGAAAACAACTGAAAAACTCAGTAAAAAACCTGCCAAGATATCGCTAGGATAATGTACTCTCAAATAAATTCTAGAACTAGCAATCAATAATGGATATAGAGCCCCCACCCATACTAGTTTATTTACCCTTTTCTCGCGATAAATAATGTACATGGTGATCAAAAATACTAAGAATAGCGTCATAGACAAAATCGAATGACCACTTGGAAAAGAGTAAGAAGATCTAGGAATCAATTGCTCCACATCAGGTCGTGTCCGCTGGATAGCTTGTTTCATCACGTAGCCAATCAAACTAACTGTCAAAACCATTAAGACTTGCCAAATGGCTAATTTGTGGTACTGTTTCCGCCAACTAAAAATTGCAAGCAACCCTGTGAAAAATAAAGTAGGAATAATCGTTGCTAGTTTTGCAAAATAACTAAAAAATGTTGTTAATACTGGGAATTCGATTAATCGCTCCTGTTGATAAATGGCTAAATCAAGTTGGTTGAATAAGGTGTTTTCTGTCATAACTAGTGTGGTCAAAGTCGTCAATAAGACGAGTGATACGAATGCTACCACCAATGTTCCTTTTGGCATCTGTTTCATAATAACTTCCCTTCTACTTCTCATTCATACTTTTTAAATCCTAAAATAATGCCTAAACCACAGCCAATAACCAAGAGGGAAGTTCCTCCTTGACTTAAAAATGGTAAAGGAATCCCTGTTAATGGGAGTAGACCGATCGCAGCTCCAATATTTTCAAACACTTGGAATAACAAACCAAATACGAAGACAATCGCAAAATACACATTTCCTTTATTATTTGTTTCGATTGCGCTATAAATGATTTGGTAAAAAAGATAAAAATATAAAAAGAGCACAGAAACGCTTCCTAAAAAGCCAAATGTTTCAGCAATCACTGTAAAGACCATATCTGATTCACGAACGGGCACATAGATAGGATTGATTGCTTCGGCCCTGCCACTAAACCCACCTGCCCCGATAGAAAGTAAACTTTGTGATTGTTGATAACCAATCGATTGGCTATATGCAAATGGATCAACCCATGCGCGTACTCGATCTAACTGATAAGTCTTAAAATTCAGACGATATAAAATCTGGTGTCCGTATTCAGTAAAAACTAAAGCAATCAAAATGGCCCCGAGAATAACTAGAATCGAGGTTATTGCCGTCATGATCTTCCAATGTACCCCAGCGATCATGAATAATGCCCCCAAGCATATGACAAAAACCAAACTTGTTCCAAAATCTTTTTGCATGTACATCAATAAAAAGGTCGGTAAACTAACCAGTAATATCTTTCCTACATAAAATAAATCAGTTTTAACGGTTCGTTGCTTCACCTTTTGCTCATAGATCAAGGTCAAATAAACAACCACTAAGATAAAGGTGAGTTTCACTAATTCAGAAGGTTGAAATGAAAAGCTGCCGATCCTAAGCCAACGTTTGGTGCCTGTGAGTTGAAACATCACCGGATCATAAAACTGATACAACAGGCCCATCACAAAAAGTGAAAAGCCATAAAGATAAGGAGAATATCTTAACAATACGACTGTTTTCACTCGTTGTGTTAGAAACAACAGCCCGACCGACATCAAACAAAACACGATTTGTCGAAGCACGACTCCTCGGACTGGAACTTGGTCATAAACAGCTGCCCCATATTGCACACCGACACTTAATAAATATAAAAGAAAGATTGGTAAAAATAATGCATAGTTGAATTCATTTATTTTAAATTTCATTTTGCTTACCTCGTGAGGACAGTTTCAGGCAAACACCCAAAAGCATGGATAAAATCAAATAGCTTGATCCTCCATAACTAATAAAAGGAAGCGGAATACCTGTCATTGGGATCATGCCACTGATACTTGCAATATTGATACTTGTCTGTAGCAATAACAACATCCCTGTTCCCAAATAAATCAACCCGATCTGCTGATTTGGTTCATTCGCACTCAAGACAAATAAGCGCAAAATAATCGAAAATAACATTGCTAGAATCAGTAAGCCTACGATCAGGCCTAACTCTTCTAAAATAATCGAAAAAATAAAATCAGTCTCGGCTACTGGTAAATAGCCCTTTTTGGTAATACTATTTCCCAGTCCTAATCCAAAAAGCCCACCGTTGTACATGGCATAATAAGATTGACTCATCTGAAATCCTTTTCCATAAGGATCTAAAAAAGGATTAAAAGCAATGCTCAAGCGATCATAAGTATGAGCAAAAATACTTGGTAATAGGTCATTTTGCCCTAGTAAATAAATAATGCCGCCAAGGAGCAAAAAGAGACTGAACAGTCCTGCAAAAAACAATAAAATATAGCGAACTGGTAATTGAACCGTCGTGATCATGATTGCAGCTAAGATGATCAACAAGATCGCACCAGCTACTTTTGGTTGGAATAAAATCAGCAGAGAACATAAAGCGATGATAAAAAAGGGTTTTTTTAATTCATTCAATGATTGCTTGGGTTTTCTAAAATAATAAGCTAAATAAAAAATCATACCGACATTGACAATTTCAGCAGGTTGAAATTGAAAACCTGCAATTGAGATCCATCGTTGCGCACCACTGATATTGACACCAATCCCAGGTACCTTTGTCAAGATCAGCCCCACGATACCGATCCCCATCATTATTTTTACGATTCGATGATTGAGTATAAATGCAGGTTTCACTCGGTAAATGAAAAAAATCATTGCCCAACTAAGTGCTACAAATACCATTTGTCGAACTAAAAGTTGATTTGTACTTTGATCGAATGACATCAAACGGAACGTACTCGCACTATAGATCATCAATAATCCTATTACACTGATCAACAGATATGGTACGAGCAAATACAAATCTATTTTTCTTATGTCTTTTACACCCATCCTATATTTCTCCTTTGTGTTACAGCGGAGATACGTCACTTACCCATCTTGAATAAAAAAAGCCAAACGAAAAAAACGATTGGCTTTTCAGTCTCATCGTGTGAGTTTTGACACTAAACAACGTAAAGATTTCTCTTAGCTATCTTATGAAGAGCCTTAATCCGACAATTCCTGTTTTACACATTGGCGTCTTTCGACGTTTCTGCGCAATAGCCTATGTTTGTTTAGGAGTCTCGCCTAACAAGTTATTCTATTTGAGGAAAAGTATACCTGTTAGATTATTTATTCACAAGAGAACCTCAAATAAGCTTAAAAAACTTTAGCTTTTTTTAATGTTATATAAATTATTTTTAAAATTTAATAATATATGTTCTATATTTTTTAGATCAGAGTATGTAAAAAAACGTAACAGAAAACCTTTAATCGACAAGGTCTGTTACGTTTTGTTTGATATTATACAACCTCAAAAAAATGAAAATAGCATAAAAAGACGTGATGGCCTCTTATGAAAAAAATAAATTTCAGATTATAGATTCTTCATACTTAGCATAGGTATTTTTTTATGTGTTTTTAGAGGCACGTTATAATAATGAAAATTATTTGTCATTTTTCCTCAGCTACTACGCCCATTTCGCAAATTATTCCTAGTTTTTGCTCGCCTGGATAGCTTCTAAGGCAGCTAGTGCGCTTTGTTGGTTGATCGTTCCTGACTCCCTAAGCTTTGCGGCAACTCTCTCGATTTCGTCCCCTTTGGCACCAACTGTGATTGCCAATGCTCTCGCTTGTAAGGACATATGTCCTTTTTGGATACCGTCACTAACAAGTGCACGCAGTGCCGCCAGGTTTTGTGCTAAACCAACAGCTGCAATCACTTGTGCCAATTCTTGTGCAGAATCAATTGCTAACATATCTAAAGAAGCTTTCGCTTTCGGTAAAACTCGGGAAGCGCCCCCTACTGTCGCAACAGCTAAAGGAACCGTCAATTTCCCTACCAAATGATCTTCCTTGATTTGCCAGTCAGTCAACCCTTGGTAACTACCATTTTGAGCAGCATAGGCATGAATAGCCGCTGCGGCTGCTCGTGTATCATTTCCTGTGGCTAAGATGACCGCTTCGATACCATTCATGATTCCTTTGTTGTGGGTCGTTGCCCGATAAGGATCCAATTTTGCGTATTCACTCGCTTGACGAATCTTTTCAGCAATCAGTTGACCCGTTTCTTTGTCCTTTGCCAATCGCTCAAAAGGAATCATACAAGTCGCGATTGCTAAAGATTCCGTCGCCAGATTACTTAAGATACTGAACAAGATTTCTTGTTCAGGGAACCATTCTTTGATACGAACCGCAACTCCCTCCAAAATCGAGTTGATGATATTCGCACCCATCGCATCTTTGACATCCACTAAAAAATCAAGTGAAAGATAGGCATGCTCGCTCCCCATAAATTCTCGAGTAGAAATTTCTCGGACACCTCCACCACGCTTGACGATCGAAGGATAGCTTTCGTTTGCACAAGTGACCAATTCTGGTTTTCTTGCTTCAATGACTTCTTTGATTTTTCGATAATCACAACGACCAGTTAAGACGATCTGCCCACGCATCAATCGTTGGGGTATCTGAACGCTGATATCGCCACATATTTTTGCGCCATTGCTCGCTGCAGCAATTACAGAAGGTTCTTCCGTTGCCATAGGAATCCATTTTTTTTGACCGTTCACTTGAAAATTCAATGCGACACCTAATGGGATCTCTACTTGGCTGATTTGATTTTCAATCAAATGGTTGGCGATATCTTCTGTTAAAACAGATTCTTTAAAACCTGTTGCTTCTGCTTGGGAAATCACTTTTTCTTGAACTAATCGCTGTCTACGTTGTTCTGGCGTTAGTTCATAAAACTTTTTTTTTTCGTTATCACCAGTTTCTTGCAAATTAGCTTCCAAAAGAACAGCTAATCCAAGACCGCCACCAATACATAATGAAGCTACTCCGTATCGTTGGTGCTGCCTTCTTAACGCATAGCCTAAAGTAGTCAAGATACGAGCGCCACTAGCACCAATCGGATGGCCTAACGCAATCGCACCACCATAAATATTGACTTTCTCTGATGGGAGATTCAATTCACGATTCACAACGATCGATGACGCAGCAAACGCTTCGTTAATTTCAAATAGATCGATGTCGTCCAAGGAAAGCTCTGTTTTCTCCATCAAGGTATTGATTGCTTTGATTGGAGCTACCCCCATGATACTTGGATCGATCCCAACTTCAGAGACTCCTTTGATCGTAGCTAAATACGGTAAGCCATGAGCAATCGCATAGTCTTTAGACGCTAAGATCAGTACAGAGCCACCATCGTTCAAAGGTGAAGCATTTCCAGCAGTAACTGTGCCGTCCTCCGCAAAAACCGTCCGTAAGGTGCTTAATTTTTCTAATGTACTATTTCCTCGCACTGCTTCATCTGTTGCAAATACTTCTTCATTACGGGAAATTGGAATGATTTCTTCCTTGAAGACCCCTGACTCGCTGGCTTGTCCTGCTTTTAATTGTGAAGCCAGTGCATATTGATCTTGCTCTGCTCTCGTCACAGAAAATTGTTTTGCCACATTTTCTGCTGTCAGTCCCATATGAGTATTGGAAAATGCATCGGTTAATCCATCATTGACCATACTTGAGATTTCTTCGATTTTCTCGTTTTCTGGATCGCTCACTTGGATCATCGGCGCTCTAGTCATGCTTTCAACACCACCGGCTATGATCAGGTCCGCTTCGCCTAGTTGGATTTGTTGACGCGCAAGGATCACTGATTTCATCCCAGATCCACAAACTTCATTGATTGTCATTGCCGGAACACTAACGGGGATTCCGCTATTGATCGCAATTTGTCGTGCAACATTTTGCCCATTCCCTGCTTGAAGCACATTTCCAAAAATGACTTGATTGATTGCTTCTTTGTTTATCCCTGTTCGTTCAAGGATTTCTGTTGTAATGAATGTTCCCAACTCAACAGCAGAATAACTGCTTAAGCTACCACGATACTTTCCAATCGGTGTTCGTGCAGCATCTATAATAACGACTTCCTTCAAGTTAAGCCACCCGTTGCCAAAGCCTATAAATTTACTTATCCACGTATTATATAAAACGCGACAGATTTATAGGTGTTACAATCTTTTGCGCAAACGGATTCCCTCCTTATTTCTCATATATTTGCGAACAACGTCACGCTGTAACCGACGAGACATTCTTCAAAATGTTTGTCTATATCAAATGGATAGAACAATGTGAATGGTTTCGTAAAAATTAAAATACACTTCTTATTAAATTGTATAAAAGATGGACAGTTGATTATTTTCTAACTGTCAAGTATCTCCTACAAAAATATACCATTCTTTACCGGAAATACAAATATAATATACACCTTTTAAAAAAAGCGCTATATTTTTTTACAAATCCTTAAAAATTAGCTTTTTTGTATTTCTTTTAGCGATTTTGTGATACTTTAATAAAGTAAGTTTTTTATCATGAGTAAAGAGGTGTTGAAATGAAAATAGGGATTGATCGTCTTTCCTTTTTTATTCCTAATTTATTTTTAGATATGACTGAATTAGCAAACAGACGTGGAGATGATCCTGCCAAATACCATATCGGGATCGGTCAAGATCAGATGGCTGTCAATCAAGTTTATGAAGACATCGTCACGCTAGGAGCAAATGCAGCGAGTAAAATCGTCACAGAAGAAGATCGTGAGAAAATCGATATGGTCATTGTAGGTACCGAATCAGGCATCGACCAATCAAAGGCAAGTGCTGTGATCATCCATCATTTGTTAAAAGTTCAACCTTTTGCTCGTTCATTCGAAGTAAAAGAAGCTTGTTACGGGGGAACAGCAGCTTTGCACATGGCAAAAGAATATGTCAAAAATCATCCAGATCGTAAAGTCTTAGTGATTGCGAGCGATATTGCTCGCTACGGTTTAGCAAGTGGTGGTGAAGTGACTCAAGGTGTAGGTGCGGTCGCTATGATGATCACACAAAACCCTCGGATTCTTTCTCTTGAAGACCACAGCGTCTTTTTAACAGAAGATATTTATGACTTTTGGCGTCCAAATTATAGTCAATATCCTGTAGTAGATGGTCCTTTGTCCAACTCTACTTATATTGAGTCTTTCCAAAAAGTCTGGAATAGATATAAAGAAACAACAGGTCGAACACTTGCTGATTATGATGCGCTTACCTTCCATATTCCTTACACAAAAATGGGTAAAAAAGCGTTACAAAGTGTGATCGAAGAAACAGATGAGGCAACGCAAAAACGTTTGATGGCTCGTTATGAAGAAGGCATCACCTATAGTCGACGAATAGGAAATCTATACACTGGGTCCCTTTATTTGGGATTGATTTCTTTATTAGAAAACTCTCAAGCATTGAAATCGGGTGCCCGTATCGGATTATTCAGCTATGGTTCTGGTGCTGTGAGTGAATTTTTCACTGGATATTTAGAAGAAGGCTATCAAAACTTCTTATCCAAAGAAGACAATCAAGCGATGTTAGATAACCGTGAAGCATTGACGGTTGATCAATATGAAAAGATCTTCAATGAAACATTACCGGGAAATGGTGAAACAGCTGAATATCATTCAGATCTACCTTACTCGATCTATAAAGTTGAAAATGATATTCGTTTTTACAAAGAAAAATAATGAATGCAAAAAACTGACCTCGATCGTTGACTAATAGATAGTCAATAATCGATAGGTCAGTTTATTTGTACTCTGAATTGTCTCACTGTTTTTAAATAATTCTTGGAGAGCTGACTGGAAACGTGGATCATCTTGCATTTCTTCATAATAAGCCCGCAAAAATGAAGGCGTGACTTCTTCCTGTGAATCATAAGTGAATTCAGTTCTCTTATAAGAAAGGTGTTTCTTTGATAAATACGTCTCAAACCGATCCATAATAGTTGACGAGGTGTTAGGGTCAGATTCCTCGATCCCTAAATACCTTTCAAGGGGTACGAAGACACTATCTTCTGAGGAGACTACTCTTAGGATCAAACAAGCTCTCATCGCTTTCCCACGCAGTTTTTCCAATTGTTCACAAGAAACCAAGGCGGGATTTGCTGCCGAAAAAATAAGTTCATAGGTCTTCTCTTCTTGTAAAAAATTAGTAAAATCTTTCAAAATGAATTGACAGTTATTTAGCCCCAGTATTTGTGCTTCATGTTCAGCATATACAAGCATTTCTTCTGAAAAATCAATCAACTCATATTGTTCTATTTCTTTTGCTAACGGCAGATAACGCCCTGCACCACCGGCAACATCTGCGAATGAGCCAGCTGGTAATAAATCCTCGCTTTTTAGATAAGCAACGACATCCTCTACGATCGTCGTACTAGATTCTTTTTGTGATTCGTAATAGTCTTTCGCAAAGGTATTCCATTCTTCTTTGTCCATTTGGATATTTCTCCTTTTATCTTCACTTTTCGGAATAAATATTTTATCAGAAAAACGATGAGCTTTGTTTCTTAGTATAAATCAAAATCCACGAAAATCGAAGAAACGATTCTCGTGGATTTCTTTTTGATTCGAAAGGCTAAAAACTATCACATTTCATCGTTATTCGTAAGTGATAGATGAACTATTTTTTCTTTGATAATTATTTGTTTCCTTGTACACGTACCAAAATCATTTTAGTGATTTCCATCAACACAACCGTTACAAGCGCGATTCCGATACAAGTGAAGACTTCAGTCAACCCAAATGCCGCTGGGATCGAGAAGACTTCTTTTAGTCCTGGGATCATTGCAATACAGTAAAGCGCACTACATACAGCAACTGCTAATAGAACACTGCGGTTTGAGAAGAAACCAGCTTGAATCGCTGTTTGGGTATTTGAACGGGCTGGGAATGTTTGCAATGTACGACACCAGATCAACGTTGTGAAGGACATCGCTACGCCAAATTCAGGTGAATGTTGCATCCCTAACCATTGAGCAAAAATAACTGCAATACCGATCAATACGCCACGATACGTCACAGAGATCAATGTTTTGTCCGTAAAGATACCTGAATTTGGATCTCTTGGTGGACGTTTCATTGTCGCTGGCTCTGCTTTTTCAGTTCCTAACGCGATTGCTGGTAATGAGTCGTTGACTAAGTTGATGAACAATAATTGTAAGGCTGTAAATGGATTTGACCAATCTGCAACTAAGGCAAAGATGATCGCGATAATCGCACCTAGGTTTCCTGAAAACAAGTAAGAGATGGCCTTTTTGATATTATCAAAGACATTACGTCCTACTTCCACTGCACTGACGATCGATGCGAAATTATCATCTGTCAGAACCATTGCTGCAGCATCTTTGGCTACGTCAGTACCTGTACCCATTGCAATACCAATATCTGCTTGTTTCAAGGCAGGAGCATCATTTACTCCGTCACCAGTCATCGCAGAGATATGACCTTTTGTTTGCCAAGCACGCACGATACGGATTTTATTTTCCGGAGATACACGCGCATAAACCGTTACTTTTTCCAATACTTCATTCAATTGATCTTCTGATAGCTCATCTAATTCTGTACCAGTCAAGGCTTGATCACCTTCAGCAAAAATACCGATTTCTTTTGCAATAGCAACTGCAGTTGTTTTATGGTCACCAGTGATCATGATCGTTTTGATCCCAGCACTTTTTGCTTCTTTGACCGCTTGAGTTACTTCATCTCTTGGCGGATCGATCATTGCCATGATCCCAACTAAGATCAAATCATCTTCATCATCAAATGACAATTCTAGGCTATTGATTGGACGATAAGCAAAGGCTAATACACGCAATGCGCGTTTTGAGAATGCTTCGTTTTGTTCTTGGAATTTTTTTCTTAACTCATCTGTCATTGGCACGACTTCACCATTTACTAATGCTTTTGTACTGCGGCCAAACACGATATCTGGTCCACCTTTGACAAATAAGAATTGTTGATTTTCGATTTCATGTGCTGTTGACATCAATTTTCGATCCGAGTCAAATGGTAATTCTGCTTGTCTTGGATACGTTTGGCGGATCTCGCGATAAGGTTGGTTCATTTTTTCACTGAAGTCAACAAAAGCGACTTCTGTTGGATCGCCTAGTTTTGAACCATCTTCACTGATCGACGCATCATTTGCCAAGACACTGATCTCAATTAAACGACGTTCGTCTACAGACCAGTTTTTTGGATCATTTGAAAAATCACCAGTTGCCCCATTCGCTAAATAATAATCAACAACCGTCATTTTGTTTTGTGTCAATGTACCAGTTTTATCCGTACAAATGATACTCGTTGAGCCTAATGTTTCTACAGCTGGTAGTTTACGGATGATAGCATGTCGTTTGGCCATTTTATTGGTTCCCAGTGACAAGACGATCGTTACGATCGACTGCAATGCTTCAGGGATCGCTGCTACGGCAACCGCGACTGCAAACATGATGGCACTAACGATATCTGCTGTCATATCTCCTGTTCCGCCACCCATATAGATACGGAATAACTGGATACCTAAAATCACCAATGATAAGCCTAAAATGGCTAAACTTAACTTCTTACTGAATTTATCTAATCCACGTTGTAATGGTGTCACTTGTTCCGTTGTTGATTCTAATAAACCAGCAACTTCACCGATTTCTGTATTGTTTCCTGTAGCAGTTACTAAGAATTTCCCACGACCGTAAGTAATGATTGTACCACTAAAGACCATGTTCAAGCGATCACCGATCGGCACAGTCTGAGTGATTTCTACTACTTCTTTTTCTGCTGATGTCGACTCACCTGTCAACATTCCTTCGTCAACTTTTAATGAACCAGCTTCTAACAAACGTCCATCTGCCGGTACATAATCACCTGCATCAAGTAAAACGATATCCCCAACCACTAATTCATTCGCCGGAATCGTCATTTCTTTTCCGTCACGAATCACTTTTGCATCTGGTGCAGAAAGGTTTTTCAATGCTTCAAGTGAACCTTCTGCTTTTTTCGTTTGGATCACACTAATCACTGAGTTCAACATCAACACGGCAAAGATAACGAAAAATTCGATATAGTCACCCATCACCATTTGAATCAATGCAACAACTAATAACACAATTACCATAGCGTCTTTAAAAGTTTCGAGAAACAGTTTCCAAGTTGGCTTCTTCGGTGCTTCCTTCAGTTGGTTCAAGCCGTCTCTTTCTAATTTTTCTTTTGCTTGCGTACTACTCAACCCATCTGGTGAGCTTTGCGTTTGTTGCATCAACGTGTCGATCGATTCTTTGTAGACCGTTGATTGTGCGTGTTCCTTGTTTTCCAAATTTCATCCCCCATTTTAGTTATTGTTTCCGCTATCGCCTGAAAAAAAAGAGACCTAAGACAAATACGGATTTGTCTTAGGTCTCACCATTTCATACAATACCAGAAAACCATTTGGTTAACTTACTGTTGATATTATCACAACAAATGTTGTCGGTTACTCCCCTAAGGAGATATTCAACTGTACATTTATCCTACATGATTTGTTTTTAAATTGCAACAACTTTCGCTTATCCTCTTGATATTTTCAAAATATTTCCACCTTTGTTTTCTTGTGAATATGCTTCTCCCCTTTCTCATGCTATACTAGTGTTATTATATAAAGGAGGATTCACTCGTGGTAGGAAGCATTATTACTTTTTTATATGTATTGAACGCACTTATTGCTCTTGTAACTATCTTGATCAAACCTCGTGACGTCGCAGCAATCTGGGCATGGTTACTTGTTTTATTTGCTTTACCTGGTTTTGGTTTTATTCTCTACCTTTTCTTTGGCCGTGGTTTGACCGACAAGAAAAAATTCTATCTGCGTCAGAGTGATTTAACAGAACTGGAAAATTTCCAGGATTTCAAGGGGGATACCTTGGAACATTATGATCCCATCATCCAAAATGAAGATCATCAGCATTTCGTTGATTTCTTTTCATCCTTGAATCAAATGCCACTCACACGAAAAAATGCCGTCACTTTACTGACAGACGGTCAAGAAAAATTAACAGCCGTCCTGAAAGATATCGAAGCAGCTGAGCATTCGATCCATATCGAATATTATGCCTTCGTTACTGACAACATCGGCCAACAAATCTTGAAAGTATTGGAAAAAAAAGCAGCGGAAGGTGTCGAAGTCCGTTTACTCTATGATGCCTTTGGCTCCCATGGCACAAAAACAAAAGATTTTAAAAAGTTAGTCGAAAATGGTGGTCATGTACACACGTTCATCACTTCCCAGCGGGCACTTCTACGCTTTCGTCTGAATTATCATGATCATCGAAAAATCATTGTTGTTGATGGCAAGATTGGATACACAGGTGGTTTCAACATCGCCGATCAATATGTCAACCACACCAAAAAATTTGGCTATTGGCGAGATACGCATATTCGTATTTATGGGGCCGCTGCCTCTTTATTACAGCTTCGCTTTTTGATGGATTGGAATGTCTCTGTTCCAGATCAAAAAAAAGTCGGCTATCATTTAGATTATTTCTTTAAAGCAGAGAAAGAAGATCAGGATCAACTATACCAAACATCGATCCAACTTGTATCTAGCGGACCGAACAATGAACGGGAACAGATAAAGTTATCCTTTATCAAGCTGATCAGTTCAGCAAAAAAACGTGTATGGATCCAAACACCTTATTTAGTACCTGATGAGAGTGTGATTGCTGCGTTAAAAATCGCTGCCGCTTCTGGCGTAGAGGTGAAAATCATGATCCCTAACAAACCAGATCATCCTTTCATCTACCGAGCAACTCAGTACTACGCTCGCCAATTGATCAAAGAAAATGTACAGATCTTAGTTTATGAAAATGGCTTTTTACATGCGAAAACATTGATCATGGACGACGAAATCTGCATAGTCGGATCAGCTAACCAAGATATTCGTAGCTATCGTTTGAATTTTGAAAGTAGTGCAATCATTTATGATCCAGCTTTCTTGCAACAACTAGCCGACCAATTTGTACTTGATGAACAAGCAAGCAATCCGATGACTACTGAAACAGTCAAAGAAATGTCAAATTTGTTGTTGTTCAAACAACAAATCTCCAGACTATTCTCACCGATTTTGTAACCCAAAATTGTTAGAAGAACAATAAATGATAAGCTGGCTTACTCAAACTATTTTGAGCAAGCCAGCTTATTTTTTTAGTCCATAGTATGAATCGTTCAAACAGGTATGGCGTTCTTAGTCGATCGTACTTGCCGCCCAATGATTGATTGGGCCATATTTATGTCCAATAAAAAGTTCTTCTTTGATTGCTTGATTGACATATTGTTTCGCAATACGGATGGCTGCTTCCACCGTTTCTCCTTTTGCTAATTCAGCAGCAATACACGCAGATAAAGAATCACCTGTTCCATTGATGCGATCTGTTGCATAAAATGGTGCTTCTAACCAAAATGTTTTTCCTGAAGCTAAACGAACATAATCCCTCACTGTTTGTTGATTGGAATCACTAGTATGATGTCCTTTGATCAAAACATTTTTGGGTCCCAGCTCTTGGAGGATCTTAGCCGCTTTTTCATAATCTTCTTCTGTTCTCAATTTGAGACCAGTCAGTTTTTCTGCTTCATAAAAATTAGGAGTCACTACTTCTGCCAATGGCAGTAATGCTGTTTTTAATGTAGTCAATGCTTCTTCTTCCAATAATTGATTGCCATGTTTCGTCATGATGACTGGATCAACTACCAAGGGACCGAAATCATACCTTTGAATATTTTTGACCACGGTATTGATCAATGTCGCATCTGCTAGCATCCCAGTCTTTGCTGCTTTGACTTGGTAATCATCTGCAAGCAGTTCAAATTCTTTATCGATAAAATCCGTAGGTAACGGAACACTTGCACCGATTCCATAAGAATTTCCAGCGACACAAGCAGTCAAAACAGATACCCCATAGACCTTTCTTGTAAAAAATGTATGCAAGTCTGCTTGCATCCCTGCACTTCCATCGCTATCTGATCCAGCGATCGTCATTACTTGGACATATTGTTGTTCCATTTCATCCATCTCCTATTTGAAATACGTTTGTCTTGTTTATCCTACCGCATTTTCTGCTGAAAACAAAAAAGGATGCGCAATGAATCATGCAGCATCCTCAAAAACGGATAAATTATATGTTAAAAGTAAATAGTTCGAACAACATCTTCTATTTTACTACTAATACATTGCATTTCGCGTGATTTACCACATAAGAAGTCGTTGAACCAACCAATGCACGTTCAACGGCGTTTAACCCAGTCGCCCCCATGACGATCAAGTCAATTGGCTCTTCTGACTCGTTGAAGTTTGCGATCAATGTTTTAGGATAACCGTATAACACATATGTTTTAATATCCGTCAAACCTTTTTCGATCGCTAGATTTTGATGTTCCTTCATTTGTTTGTCTGCCACTTCATCTAACTCTTCTTGTAAACTTGTTGTCACAAAAGCAAAGTCACCAAAATAATTCCCTGACACCTCATTTACATACAAGATGTGTAATTTTGCTTGATTTCGTTTTGCTGTTGCGATTGCTTCAATAAATGCTTTTTCTGATTTTTCTGAACCGTCGATTGCTACTAAAATATTTTTATACGTGTCTACCATTGAAACCGCCTCCTTCTTTTCTTTTAGTGTAGCACGATTAGAAACGAAGAACAATTCTTATGGATATGGTTCAAAAGCCCATGGCTCCAACAGAAAAAATAAGGCAGAAAATCTAATTTTTAGATTCACCGCCTTATTTCAAAATAATTTATCCCATTCATTTAGTTATAAAATACTTGTTTTTTAAGCCATTAATTAAGCGTCAAAACCATTATTTGTTGCTACTTCTTTAAACCAGTGTCCTGATTTTTTGATCGTCCGTTTCCCATCTTGATCTAGATCGACTGCGATAAAGCCATAACGGTTTTTATACGCATTTGTCCATGACCAGTTATCCATACATGTCCACATATGATACCCTAAACAATTTGTTCCTTCTTGAATGGCTTGATGCACATATTTCAAATGATCTGTCACAAACTCGATACGATAATCATCTTCGATCATGCCTTGTTCATTTACGTAGCGCTCTTCCCCTTCGACACCCATGCCATTTTCAGAGATAAAGCATTTGATATTGCCATAATTTTCTCTCGTATTCGTCAAGATATCATAGATACCTTTCTCATAAATTTCCCAACCACGATAAGGATTCATTTTTTTATTCGGCATATCGTAGTTATCGAAATAATCATCTGGTAACGGCGCACGATCTTTGTCGATCGGTGTTTCTTTCGCTTTGATCCGTCGTGGTTGATAGTAATTGATTCCTAATAGATCCACTTTATTTTCTTGGATGATCGTCAAATCGCCTTCTTCCATAACAGGCATGATATCCAATTCTTTGACGATATCGATCAACTCTTGTGGAAATTCACCTTTTACTGCTGGATCAAGGAATGAGCGATTGAAAAAGGCGTCCGCAATCGCCGCAGCTTTCACATCGGCCGCATTATTTTCGTCACGTGGATAACTTGGAGTCAAATTCAGGATAATACCGATCTCCCCATCTTGTCCTGTTTCATGGTAGATCTGAATCGCCTTCGCACTTGCCAAGTTTTCGTGGAAACCCACTTGAACTGCTTCTTTGAAGTCCACATGATTTGGATAGTGGAACTGATAAAGATAGCCACCTTCTACAGGAACGATCGGCTCATTGTGCGTAAACCATTTCTTCACAAGATCTCCGAATAGCTCAAAACATGTTTTGGCATACTCAGCATAAGCATCAACAGTCTCTCTTGCTAACCAGCCACCTTTTTCTTGTAAAGGCATCGGCATATCAAAATGGAAGAGATTGACGAAGGGTTCAATACCATTTTCAATCAATTCTTCAAAATACGTACGATAGAAAGTGACTGCTTGCTCATTTACTTTCCCTGTACCATTAGGAAGCAAACGACTCCACTGGATCGATGTTCGGAACGTATTATGACCAGTAGCTTTCATCAATGCGACATCCTCTTTATACTTCGTGTAGACTTGAGAAGTCTTGCTTGGTCCTACTTGATTGAAAAACTTCTCAGGCTCCAAGTCGTACCAATGATCCCAAATATTTTCTCCTTTTCCATCTCCTGCTACACGTCCTTCTGTTTGTGGTCCACTAGCAGCTGAACCCCACCAAAAATTTTCTGGAAATACATAGTTTGTCATGTTTAGTCCCTCACTTATTTTTCTTTTGATAACGTAATCATACCAAACCTTAAAAATAAATCAATACTTTTTAAATAAATGACTAGACATTTAACTAAAATGAAGTTATACTCATTTTGTAATCGATTGCAAATTTAAATAGAGGTGAATAGAATGAACGGTTTTATGGATAAACTTGCTCAGAAAATCATGCCTTTAGCGAACCTACTAGGGCAAAATCGTTACTTGACAGTGTTACGGGATGCATTTATGTTGTCGTTTCCTTTAACAATGTTCGGATCGATTGTTGTCGTTTTCAATAACTTACCTTTCTTTAGTGATGCGACTAAAGGAACGTTGTCTAGCTTATTTGGAAATGGACAAAATGCAACAATGAGTATCATGTCTGTCTTTGTTACTTTTGGTATTGGCTATTATTTATCTAAATCATATGATGTAGAAGGTATTTTTGGAGGGGCTGTCTCATTCGCCAGCTTCTTGATCTTAACACCTTTCGTCATGACAACTGTTGGTGGCGAAGAAGTATCAGGTGTGTTGACTCTTGATCGCTTAGGTGCAAAAGGAATGTTCATCGGTATGATCGCAGCTTTCATCGCAGGTGAAATCTATTGCCGAATCACTAAACGTGGTTGGCAAATCAAAATGCCTGCAAGCGTACCACCAGCTGTGACGAAATCATTTGCTGCGTTGATCCCAGCAGTGGTTACTTTAACTGTCTTCTTGATCATCAATGCAGTGATGACTGGTGTCTTCCACGCAAACTTGCATGATGTGGTTTACGAAGTTATCCAAAAACCATTGACTGGTTTAGGAAGTAGTTTACCTGCAACTTTAATTGCTTTGTTCTTTGTACAATTCTTATGGTTCTTTGGTCTTCATGGTCAAATCATTGTCAACTCTGTGATGGACCCGATTTGGAACACACTAATGCTTGATAACTTAGAGGCATATCAAAATGGTCAAGAATTGCCACACATCATCACAAAACCATTTATGGAAACATTCACTGTCGGAATCGGTGGCTCAGGTATGACTTTAGCAGTTGTACTATTGATGGCCTTTGTTTTGAAGAAAAAACAATATCGTGATGTCGGTCGTTTAGCTCTTGCACCAGGAATCTTCAACGTGAATGAACCAGCAATTTTTGGTTTACCGATCGTATTGAACGCAACTATTTTGATTCCTTGGGTTGTCGCACCATTAGTTGTAACAACGTTCAACTACCTTGTAATGGCAGCAGGTATCGTACCAGCGCCAACTGGTGTCTCCGTTCCATGGACAGTGCCAATCATCGCGAGTGGTGTCTTAGCCACAAACTCATGGTTAGGTGGCTTACTCCAAGTGATCGATTTTGTGATCGTTGCAGTTATCTGGTATCCATTCTTGATGATCTTAGATAAACAACCTGATTTGGATGTTGTTTGATCCTATACTAAAGGAATGTAGTATTTGAAGTTGAAATAAACATATTCACGAACAATAATCAAAGAAGCATCCACGAAAATTTGCTCGTTGCATTTTCATGGTTGCTTCTTTAAGTTTTGAAACATACATAAATTGGTATTTTATTGATCGCAATGAGCAACTGTCCTCTATAAAACATCAGTCAGCTATTTCCTGTACCAAAATTAAAAAGTAAATTCTCTGATAAAGCTATCCGCGCTTCTCATGCTTTTATTGGTTGTCGGCGCTATGATCTTTCGTTATACTCAAAGTGAGGTGAAAAACGTGCCAAAATATGAAGAAATCGCAAATGTCCTAAGAGATCGAATTCGTTCAAAAAAATATCCACCAAATAGTTTTTTACCAAATCAGGTGGATCTAGTCGAAGAATTCAACGCTAGTCGAATGACGATCAAAAAAGCCATCAACATCTTAGCCATGGAAGGACTCGTTTATTCCCAAAGAGGGTCTGGAACTAAGATTTTAAGCCATCCTTATTTAAACAAAGATACTTCTCCAGCTAATGAATACGAAGGATTAAGTTTACAAATGAAACGCCGACAACGCTCGCTGACAAGTCAGATCATTCAATTCGATGTTGAGTTTCCTAATGCTTTTATTCAAGAACGCTTGATGATCGATGCGGAACAGCCTGTGTATAATATTCATCGCCTACGTATCTTAGATGATGAACCGTATATTCTAGAACATACTTTTATGCCAGTTCAACTTGTTCCAGGATTAAAGAAAGAGCATCTCCTATCATCGATCTATGATTATTTGCACAAAGAACTCAATGTCCATTTTGCCGGAGCCTATCGCGCGATCTCAGCAGATAAAAGCTCTGCATTTGATCAACAATATTTGAATTGTGCAGAGACCGATCCAGTTCTTGAAGTCCAGCAAGTAGTCTATCTAAAAGATGGTCAACCCATCGAGTATTCCTCAAGCCGCAATCGCTTTGATGTCCGCAATTATTCACTGTTGGATGTCCGTGGAAATCAATAAGCATTCTGACTTTTCCTATCGTCATTTCATCTAAGCAACGTCTACGATCTTACTATCGTGAGCGTTGCTTTTTTATATCGTCTTAGCTGACTACACCTCTTCCTCTCATTAAATCGAGTGAACAATATTCCAGAAGCAACCTCTCTTTCAACTAGTAAGACATATTTATTGCAAAATTTTTGGTGACGCCCTATACTAACTTTAATAACATTCACTTACTTTTTGTAAGTTAAAAGAAAAGAGGATAAATTATGGATACAACAATCAGAGGCGTCCACCATGTGACAGCAATGACATCTAGCGCAGCAAAAATCTATCGCTTCTTTACAGACATTTTAGGCATGCGTTTGATCAAAAAGACAGTGAATCAAGATGATATTGAAACTTACCACTTATATTTCACCGACGAACATGGCTCTGCCGGTACAGATATGACCTTTTTTGATTTTCCCAACCAGCCAAAAGGAACGAAAGGAACGGATACGATCGCACGTACGTCTTTTCGTGTCCCTTCCGATACAGCATTAGAGTATTGGTTGGCTCGCTTTGAAAAATACCAAATCACTCATTCTGAGATCAAAGAACGTTTTGGTAAGAAATATCTTGAATTTGAAGATTTCGATGAACAAGCGTATCAATTGATTTCGGATGAAAAAAATAGCGGCGTTCCTGCGGGTGTTCCTTGGAAAAACAGTAGTATACCGACAGACGTGGCAATCACTGGACTTGGTCCGGTCATCGTACGTGTGAGTGATCTTGAGCCGATCCGAACAGTATTGCTGGCCTTACTCGGTTTTAAAGAAACCGAACAAGTGGATGATTTTTATTTGTTTGAAGTTAGTGCTGGTGGAAACGGCGCTAGTATCATCGTCGAACATCGTGCCGATCTACCCAAGGCCATCGAAGGGTACGGCAATGTCCATCACCTCGCTTTACGTGTCGCTGATCATGAAGCACTACAGTTTTGGATCAATAAAATTAGTCAAACGTCCCTACCTAGCTCTGGATTTGTTGATCGCTTTTACTTTGAATCTGAGTATTTCTTAGCTTCTACTCATGTCTTATTTGAATTAGCCACCGATGGCCCTGGATTCTTTGGAGATGAACCCGCTGAAACAGCTGGAGAGATCCTTGCTTTGCCACCATTATTAGAAGCAAAAAGAAAAGAAATCGAAGCGTATGTTCGACCTTTTGACACGCGTGATGCAAACCAAAAACGGGTAGATTAACGACGACAGGAGTGAGTCATTTGAAGTATCTTTATAGACAAGGAAAAGCAACACAAAAAAAATTGATTCTACTTCATGGAACTGGCGGCGACGAACACTCACTTTTGGAAATTGCAGAGTTTCTTGCACCTGAAAGTACGCTTTTATCCTTTAGGGGGAATATCAACGAGCAAGGCTTGAATCGTTTTTTCAAAAGAAACGGCTTGAACCAATTCGACTATGACAGTTTAGCTGAAGAATCTACAAAACTATATAATAAAATCAAGGAAATCAGTCACTTACAGGATATCCCATTAACTGATTGGATCGTTGTCGGTTTTTCAAACGGGGCAAATATTGCCGCTCATATCATGTTGGCTCAACAGACAGAACTAAAAAAAGGGCTCTTCTTTCACCCGATGTCCTTAGATGACTATCAGGAAAAATCAGAACTCCCTGACACTTCTGTCTGGTTATCCTTTGGCGAAGGAGATCCTATCGTTTCTAATACTTCATTTAGTCATTTAGTTCGCGAATTTGATTCACGAGGCGCCAAAGTAACAACACAAATCACAGATCAAGGACATCAATTGACAATGGATGAGTTGACCCATGCCAAGCAATGGCTTGATACTTTAGACTAATGCATAGCGTGTTTTTTGAAACGAAATCCATCATCCAACATCGAAAAAGAACTTGGGAAAACAAATCGTTTTCTCAAGTTCTTTTTTACATTTTAACTCCACTTGTTGGACGAGGTAGCTTGCAGTTCGGATAAATCAATTATAAAAAGAAACACAGAGGAACAGCCCGCCAAACTAACACTTATTATTCTCATGATAACACTGATTTATTCAAACACTTTCAATTCTTTTTCTTGTTCATCGAATACTTCTATTACCTTTTTGGCAAATCCTCCTTTTAAAGAATTTTCTAACTGATCACGACTACTAGAAAATGAATTTTCCGCTTCCTTTACCGCATCCTTATGGGTTTTATCCGTCGTTTTCTTTTCTGCCGCTAAATTTCCCTGCATGGCAATTCCCACAGTTTGGACATTCCATCGCTCTAAAGTTTTTCTTAATTCATTTAACAAATCTTCTAATTCATCCATGACTTCCCGTTGCCAAAAATCTATAATTAGTTCCTCAAGATAAAGTTATCTAACATCTAATTTATAGAGATTATATATTTTGACAAACTAGTTTCCTCCTTATCTACCTCTTATTTTTGAGAGACTTTACGCTATAACCAACGAAAGCGCTCCTCAATCATTCTTAAATTCCTCTTTTGATTGATACATTTTTATAGACTAATCTATATGAGACAATTGCCAAATATAGAAAATTCGAATTTCAAAACTCCACTTTCATTGAGTAAAGCAGAATGAACTTTTAGTATAATTTCTCCTCAACCACAAGCTACGCATTATTGATCCATTTAAAATGACATGTGGGTATGTTTTTATGTAATTATTGCTCTTTTATCACTGATTTAACTTTCGATAAGCCGCTTGATACTCTCGTTCTAAATCATCAAATCGTTGATGTAACTGACGTCGTTCTGAATTTAATGCTGTCTTATATTGCTCTTCTGCAATTTGATATTGTTTCCTTGCTCTCATCAATGGTTCGTTATCACGGGCTAAACCATTTAGACTTCGCCTTAACAGTTGTTCAGATTGTTCAACTACTTCTTCTCCTTTTCGGTTGAAATATCGCAACAAGTCTTCCTCTTCTTCTAGTTTGATTCGTTTTCTCTGATAGTCTGCTTGCAACTCTTCAATCGTCATTTTCTTCCCTCATCCCTTTAGTTGATTGGCTAATTCTTGATCTCGTGCGACTAAATCATCGATTTTATTTTTGATTTCTTTCGCCAATTCGTCATAGCGTTCGCCTTTTCGTCTGGCTTTTTGGATTCTTTGTTGACACTTTTCCTTTGGCGTCATTACGTGTGTTTCCCATGTCACGCCAACAGATGCCAATGTTTCTTTTACTTCCCAAGCAGTCAAAGAAGGTGCAGCATGTTCCGCTCTTCGTAGCTCTTCTGCCCAATTCATTTCGATTCGTTCAATACTACTCTGATTGATTCGAATGACTTTTTCCATTGCACTTTTAGTCTTTCGTCCCATTGTTTCTACAACTACCTTTGTTTGACTATGATTTAAATAAATTCGCTCATTCGCTGATAAATGTCCTCCACTCGCAGTAAACTTCTCACGCCATTTTTTCAACGTTCCCAAATGACTTGAGAAATCACTCATTGCTTTATGTTTTTCCTGTTGTATACTTGCTTTCGTATTATAGTCGTTCTCTGGAATGATCAGATTTCCGTATTTATCAAACCTCCAAATATCTAAACCATGATAATCAAACGGATTCATTAACCCCATTTCCATGCTTATTTTTATTTCTGCGCCTGTTCCATCTCCCATGAGATTGCCAAGCAATTCATCCCCACGATTACGATAATTCGTCAACATCCCCGGATTTTCCTTTATCCATTTTTTGGATTCTGGAGATAATAGTTCGTAAGGATCTGGTCCATTGAACCCAACATTTTTCCATTGGTTTTCAGCTGCGACATACAAGGCTAGATACTGTCCTAATGAATGTCCAGTTGTAGAAATTTCGGCATCTTTATACTCATTCTTTACCTCTTTCGCAAACTCAGTAGCTGACGTCAATTGCCCTGAAACACGTGCTTGACTAGGTGTCATAGAAAAACCCGGACTAACTGTTTTATCAAAAAAACCACCAATCGTTCGTATATCTGTTTCTATATCCTTAAAATCTGATGTATTTGTTCCTGCATAAGAAATCACTACTTGGGAAGTATCAACATTCCCTTTTTCATCCAGCGGAGCAACTGCCATAGCTTGCATGCCATCTGTTTTAGAGTTTTCTTTAAGTTTTAGTATTTTGAATTCGGTACCATTAAAATCGCGAATAGCTCCTTCTTTTAAGCTAGAATCATATTTCTTTTTATTGTTAGGATCTGTCCAATAAACGACATCACTATAAGTTTGATAATCTTGGTCTGTAATTGTCAAATCTCTTCTTCCTCCCCACTAGTATAAATCACCCTTATTTTATTTTTAGTAATACCTTTTATTTGTATTGCTCTATCCTCGACACCAAAATCCCCTAACTTATTAGATTCTTTCCAAAATCCATACGAAAAATAAACTGATTGTCCTTTTAGATTTTTCATTGTTACAAATAATCTATACGAACCAGTCATGTCATTTTTAGCAGAACCTTCAAATTTTATCTCTGCAATATCCGCAAATGTATTTTTTAATACTCGTACCGATTGTTTCTCTACTGCTAACAATTCTTGTGCTTTTCTTTCTTCTCTCTTATCCATGTATAATTTCCCTCCAATTACGATTATTACCAAACTGAGCATGACTGTTATACCTATTAACAGTTTTTTATTCATTCGTTTTTTCATAATCCCTCTCGCTTCTTATCGATATCGTTAATACACCAATCTGCCTATTTCACTAGGTTCAAACATCTTCCTCCTCCCCATTGGAATAAGTTACTTTTACTTTGGTATTAGTTACCCCTTCAATTTGTATATGGCTATCTATAATTCCATAATCACCAATTTCTTGACTATGTTTTCCAAATCCATACGAAAAATAAACTGATTGGTCTTTAATATTCTTCATAGTAAGAAACATTCTATATGAACCTGTCATATTGTTATAAGCTGTATCCTCAATTTTCACTTCTAAAATATCCGCAAATATATTCTTCAAAGCTTGGACCGATTCTTTTTCTGCGATTAACAATTCTTGTACTTTTCTTTCTTCTCTATTATCGATGTATACTTTCCCGCCGACTCCAATCATTACCAAACTAATTATTACTGTGATGCCTATTAACATTTGTCTTTTCATTCGTTTATTCATTTTCTATATCCTTAATATCTTATATATTTGTTCTTGCATAACAAATCACTACTCGGAAAGTATCAACGTTCCCTTTTTTCATCCAACGGAGCGACTACCATAGCTTGCATGTCATCTGTTTTCGAGTTTTCTTTGAGTTTTAGCATTTTGAATTCAACCCCACCGAAATTTTGAATAATCCATTCCTTTAAATCAATATTATATCTAGGATGTTTAGGATCTAGCCAGTATACCTGCTCCCTTAACCATTGGAATGAATCACTTTTACTTTATTTTTCGTAATTCCTTTTACTTGTATTGTTCTATCTATAATTCCATAGCTATCAATTTCACGACTATGGTTTCCAAAACTATAGGAAAAACAAACAGACTGGCCTTTAGTATTTGTTAGAGTAACGCGCATGCCATAAGCCTCCGTCATGGAAACTTTGTCATATCCTGCATCTTCCATTTTCACCTCTAAAATATCCGCAAATATATTCTTCAAAGCTTGGACCGATTCTTTTTCTGCGATTAACAATTCTTGTGCTTTTCTTTCTTCTCTCTTGTCGATGTATACTTTCCCGCCGACTCCAATCATTACCAAACTAATTATTACTGTGATGCCTATTAACATTTGCCTTTTCATTTGTTTATTCATTTTCTATATCCTTAATATCCTATATATTTGTTCCAGCACAAGAAATCACTACTTGGGAAGTATCAACATTCCCTTTTTCATCCAGTGGAGCGACTGCCATAGCTTGGTTGCCATCTGTTTTAGAGTTTTCTTTGATTTTTAGTATTTTGAATTTTTCCCCGTAAATAAATTTTATAGAAGCTTCTCTAAAATTTTTATTATGTTTAGGGTCTGTCCAACAAATATACTCACTTAAATATCTATAATTTTCATCAGTTAAAATCATATTTCCTCACCTTTACCGTTTGAATAGACTACTTTTATTTTTTCAGTAGTTCTCCCACTTTTTTGAACTTTTTCGTTTTCTAAACCATATCCCCCAATCTTCATGGAATTTTTTGAAAAAAGATAATCAAAACTAACTGATTCTCCATTCGTGTTTGTCATTATAATAAAACCACCATATGTACCTGTTTTTTCGTTCCTAACAAAATGTTCAATTTCCACTTCTGCAATATCCGCAAATGTATTTTTTAATACTTGGACCGATTGCTTCTCGACTGCTAACAATTCTTGCGCTTTTCTTTCTTCCCTGTTATCCATGTATACTTTCACGCCGATTCCGATTATTACCAAACAGATCATTACTGTTATACTTATTAAAATTTGCTTACTCATTCATTTTTTTCATATATCTTCTCTCTTTTAAAGTATTATCAATGCACCTAACCACCTGTTTTATCAAAAAAACCACCAATCGTTCGTATATCTGTTTCTATATCCTTAAAATCTGATGTATTTGTTCCTGCATAAGAAATCACTACTTGGGAAGTATCAACATTCCCTTTTTCATCCAGCGGAGCAACTGCCATAGCTTGCATGCCATCTGTTTTAGAGTTTTCTTTAAGTTTTAGTATTTTGAATGTAGTCCCGCTAAATTTTCGTATTTCTCCTTCTTTTAAAGTAGGATCATAGTAAAGATGGTTAGGGTCTATTCTATACACTACTTCATTTAATTTGTTATAATTTTTATCTGTAATTTTCATACATAGTCCACCTTACCGTTTGAATGAATTATTTTGACTTTATTTTTTGTAATTCCTTCAATCTGTACACTGCTATTTTCTATTCCGTAATCCCCCATTTTTCGGCTATGCTTTCCAAATCCATACGAAAAATAAACTGATTGGTCTTTGATATTCTTCATAGTAACAAGCATTCTATATGAACCTGTCATATTGTTATAAGCTGTATCCTCAATTTTCACTTCTACAATATCCGCAAATGTATTTTTCAAAGCTTGGACCGATTCTTTTTCTGCGATTAATAATTCTTGTGCTTTTCTTTCTTCTCTCTTATCCATATATACTTTCCCTCCAATTACGATTATTACCAAACTGATTATTACTGTGATACCTATTAACAGTTGTTTATTCATTCGTTTTTTCATTTTCTATATCCTTAATATCTGATGTATTTGTTCCTGCATAAGAAATCACTAATTGGGAAGTATCAACGTTCCCTTTTTCATCCAACGAAGCGACTGCCATAGCTTGCATGCCATCTGTTTTAGAGTTTTCTTTGAGTTTTAGTATTTTGAATTTATAACCTTCAACAACTTTTATAGAACCTTCTTTATATGTTGAATCATATTTCTTTTTATCATTCGGATCTATCCAATAAACTCTATCATTAAAATTTTATATTGTTCATCTGTATTGCTCAAAGTATTTCCTCCTCTCCATTTGTATAAATTATTTTGATTTTTTCATTAGTTATCCCTACTTTTTGAACCTCTTCATTTTCTAATCCATAATCCCCTATATCATCATTTTCTTTCCAAAAACCATATGAAAAATAAACTGATTGTCCTTTGGTGTTTTTCATTGTTACAAACAATCCATAAGAACCCGTCATATCATTTTTAGCAGAACGTTCAAATTTAACCTCTGCAATATCCGCAAATGTATTTTTTAATACTTGGACCGATTGTTTCTCTACTGCTAACAATTCTTACGCTTTTCTTTCTTCCCTGTTATCCATGTATACTTTCCCGCCGATTCCAATCATTACCAAACTGATCAGCACTGCCATACCTATTACAAGTTGTTTGTTTGTTCGGTTTCTCATCTATCCCTCTTTTCCTTTCAAAAATAAAGTTTCGCTTCTCTATTTAATAGATACGTCAAAGACAATCAAAAAACGAAAAACTGAGAAACATCCTCTAAACAATTTATCAGCTACTTCTCCATCAAAATAAATCGTTATTTAATAGTTGCTCATTTTTGGAAAATCCAAAATCAATGCGGTTGATTCATCTTTATATTTAAGGATTAAATTTCACTACTATCTCTTAGATCAATTTATTACGCAACTCATCCTATCATTTTTACATTGTTATTTATTACATTCCTAATAAAAGATCTTTTTAGTATCATAATCGTATGCATAAATACTTCCCTCCTATTTGTTCTTTACAAATTTTTTTAGATATGATAAATTCGTGACAGCAATTAGGACACATTCTCCGAAAAACCCTTTTGGGCATATAAATTGTTAAACACATGATTTATATCAAAAGGGAGAGAATACAAATGTCAAAAATTATTTATGATGAAAAGAATTGGAAAACGAACATAGCATACTTACTAACATCGCAAGCCATCTCAATGATCGGAACGATGTTGGTACAGTATGCTATTATTTGGCATGTCACATTATCAACCCAATCAGGAACGATGGTTGGTTTGATGAACGCTATTGGCATCTTACCAATGGTGCTGGTCATGCTTTTGCAGGAGCACTTGCTGATCATTACGACCGAAAAAAAATCGCTATTTTATCTGATAGCTGCGTTGCACTTGCTTCTTTGTTCATGGCGATTTTATTGATGATAAACAAAGAAATGGAGCATAATCTTTTCTTATTATTGGGACTGATATTCATTCGCTCTGTAGGTCAAGGATTTCAAACGCCTGCTGTCTCTTCGCTCATTCCACAAATTGCCAAAGAAAAGCACTTAGTACGGATCAACGGTATTGATCAAACGATCCAAGCTGTGATGATGCTTGCAAGTCCTGCATTAGCAGCAACATTACTGACAGTTTTACCTTTAGAGATGATATTGATGATCGACTTTGTGACAGCGGTTATCGGTGTGACTATGCTGTTTTTTCGAGTAACAGTTTCTCCAATGAAATCTCAAGAAACAAATAAAATAAACATGTTATCCGAAATAAACTCAGGTATCAAATACCTCCGTACTCATAAAATCCTGCTCGCACTGATCCTTGTTGGTTTTATGGGCAGTATATTTTCTACACCTGCTGCAAATTTAGCGCCTTTACAAATCACTCGTAATTTTCATGACGGACTATGGCAGCTATCAGCCATTGAGATTGGTTTTGCTGCTGGGATGTTAGTTGGAGGATCTGTGATGAGTACTTGGGGAGGTTTCAAAAATAAAATCAAAACGATTGCTTTAGGCTATTCATTATTGATCCTTCCTTTTTTATATTAGGTATCACATCAAGTTTTTGGTTGTATTTCGTCATGATGGTAGCAATTGGTTTTATTGTGCCCATCTCACGAACTGCTATGGTTTCATTCTTTCAAGCAAAAACGGATAACGCATATATGGGGCGTGTTATGAGCTTAGTAACGATGGCGATCAGTAGTGCTTCTCCAGCTACGATGTTGATCCTAGGTCCATTAGCAGATATGCTTTCAATCGATTGGATCATGATAGCAAGTGGGCTTATGCTGATACCACTTGTCCTATGGCTATTGGTCGGAAAAAGCTTTCGATTTTAGGATCTATTGACCTTTTTTCGAAATCTTCCAGCCACCGATAAATGAATACTATTTGAAATGATTAGCCCCCAAAAGTTAGATTTTTTGGTCTAACCTTTGGGGGCCTATTCGTTTTCATTTTTTATGTGTTAACAGCTACTTATTTTGATTTAGATAGCGATACGTCTGCTTGCAGTTCAAATAAATCAAACCTAAAAATAAGCAGGGTGTGACCAAGAAACCAAATTGGGGCTTAACGACCATCACGACCAACAAAAGAAACACCAACACAGTATTCAATAAACTAATGTACCATTTTCTCACTACATAATAGAAAGAGACATGGTAGATTTTTCGTATGGAGATTTCTGGATTTTTCACTTGGAGATAAAAATTATTGATCATCAGATTAATGGCCAAGATAATGAATATAAAAAAGAAAGGAATGAGCCATTTTCCGATTGGTTGGTCCATGAAAAACAGGATATCGACAAAAGAAATCACGATTACAAGATATCCTGGACCACCTAAGTACATACTTTTTTTCCATAACGAGCGATACAATTGAAAAAAAGTTTTGACTGGTACTTCATTTTCTTGGATTCCCTCGACAAACCAGGCAAAAGTTGTCATGGTGGCAGGTAAGAAAAAAAACAGACTTCCTAAGAAAAAGAGGCTATTCCTGATATCGATTGCAGTAGTTACTACGACTAAAAAAAATGGGAGATTCACAAGTAATAAGCATAAATTACCCGCCAGAAAACTATATGCTAAACGAAACAGCTTCATGTAAACATTCGTTTCAAATGTTTGCTTTTTAAACATAGCCTTTCCTTTCTATCCTTTGACCCCAGAAGAAGCAATACCTTCAACAAAATATTTTTGCATGGCTAAAAAGACGATCGCAACTGGTAAAACAGACAACACAGACGCTGCCATGATCAAGGCATATTCCGTATCATACAATCCGACGAACATTTTTAATCCTAATTGGATCGTTTTATTTTCTGTAGATGACAGATAAATAAAAGGTCCCATGTAGTCATTCCATGTATTGACAAAAGTGATGATCATCAAACTAGCCAAAGCTGGTTTAGTCAATGGTAAGATGATCCTGCGATAGATGCCCCATTCGGATAATCCATCGATTCTTGCACTTTCGCAAAGTGAATCGGGAATACTACTATAGTATTGTTTCAATAAAAATACGCCAAACGCACTAAATGCTTGTAACAAAATCAAAGAAAGTAACGTATCAGATAATCCTAATTGCCGCATCATGATAAATTGTGGGATCATATAGGATTGCCATGGAACAGCGATCGTACCAATATATGCAAGAAAAGGAGGTTTCTTCCTTTAAAGTGCATTTTGGAAAATCCATAAGCAGCAAAGCTTGATGTAAATAACTGGATCAGCGTAATCACGATACTTAAAATAGCTGTATTTTTGAAAAAGGTCAATAATGGAATGCGTGTCCAAATGACCGAATAGTTTTCTGGATGCCAGGTTTTAGGTATCCATTGGATTGGAACCGAAAAGACATCATTGTTTGCTTTGAATGACGCAGAGATCATCCAGATAAAAGGGATCAAAGTGAGCAGTGAAAAAATTAGAAGTAACGTAAATACTAAAATTTTATGAAATGATTTTTTTTCTGATCGATTATTCATCCGTTTTCCTCCTTTACACTTTCTCTCGGATCTGATTCCATTTAAACTGGATGACTGTAATCACAAGGACGATGACAAACAAGACCATAGCAATCGCTGAAGCATAGCCGAAATTGAATTTTACGAACGCTTCACTATAAACTTGATAAACTAACACATTGGTCGCACGCCCCGGTCCTCCATCAGTCATCACTTGAACAAGGTCAAAAATCTTGAAGCAGTTGATAACCAACATGATCGTCACAAAAAAGGTTGTTGGGCGCAATGCAGGCACGGTGATGTGGATGAATTGTTTCCATTTATTCGCACCATCCATTGCAGCTGCTTCGTACAATTCTTTCGAGATCCCTTGTAAGCCAGCTAAGTATAAAATCATGTAGTACCCCATTCCTCGCCAGACACTAACGATAATGATCGCTGTCAATGCCCAATCTGAACTAGACAACCAACCAGGGGGATTTTCGATAACCACACGTAAAAACTGGTTAATCGGTCCCATAGTAGGATGGAACAACATACTCCACACCACTGCGATTGCCACTAATGATGTGACATACGGAAAGAAAAAAGCTGTCCGAAAAAATTTGACTCCTTTGATTTTCTGATTCAATAAAATGGCCAAGCCCAATGAACATACCAATGTCAACGGAACCACACCGATCGTATACAAAAAGGTGTTTTTAAGAGAGAGCCAAAATGTATCATCCGATAACATGCGAGTGAAATTTTGCAGACCAACAAATTCGGGTGTACTAAAGGAATCCCATTTCATAAAGGCTAAAATCAATGAAAAAACAACAGGTACTAAAGTAAAAATCAAAAATCCAATAAAATTTGGCGCAATAAATGACCAAGCAATCAATGTATTTTTACGTTTTAGTTTACGTGAAGCTGACTTCGTTACTTCCATAGCTTGATGTTAAAAGAACCAATTGGTTCTTTTAACGCTCCCCCTTTCATTAAAGGCAATAACAGGTATTCCTGTTAGCTATACACTGAAGGCGCAGAGAAAGCTCCTTCAGCATATAGTTGACAAGATAGCGGAGGAAAATCATTTATCCCCCTTATTTATTTGATATGAAAATGAAAGAAATCTTACACCTTCAAGACAAAATTGCCACACACCTTTTTATTCACTTTCTTGTTTTACTCGTTTTTCCATATTACCAATTGCTTCTTTTGGTGTTTCGTCTCCTACTAAAATCAGTTCATGTTCTTCTTGTAAAATCTTATCGATAGCTGGTCCGTTTTCATCCACTGGAAACTCAATAGCGATTTTCTCCGGCTTGAAAGCTGTTTGTGAGACTTCGTCATTTGGCATTCCGTTGTGGCTAAAGTACAACTCATTGATCGCATCTGTTCGATAAGAAGGTACTACACCTACTTCTGCTAATACTTTAGCTCCCGCTTCACCCGAACAAAAATCAAGGAATTTTTGCGCTAGTTCTTGTTCTTTCGAGTTCTTATTGATTGCAAAGGCTGTTGGTGACCCAAATGTTTGGATTTCCTTTCCTTTTTCATTTTGTGGCATTTGAGAAATCCCCCACTCCACATCTGTTGTTCCAGCATCGATATTAGTCAACAAAGCGCCCATGTACCAAGAGCCCATATACATCATGCCTGCCTTGGAGTTTTCAAATTGAGATTGATAGGTCACATTCGTCGACTTGGCCGTACCAAAATCCATCTGTGCTTGGTCTTCTTGCATCCGCAATACACGGTCATAGTACTCACCTAAAAATCCATAATCTGGCTCCACCAGATTTTTATTATTTTGCGCAGCAGCAATCGCTTGAACAGTCGAACGCCACGTATGTTGGTATGCACCGTATACTTGCTCTTCTGGTTTTGAAAGTTCTTTCGCTAATTCTTCGTATTCTTCCCAAGTCAAATTATCTGGATAAGGCAATCCTGCCTCATCAAATAAATTTTTATTATAATAAAGCACCCAAAAGTCTGTACGATACGGTTGCGCATAGGTTTTTCCATCAATATCATACATCTCGTAGCTTTCCATTGCAGGGTCTGTGTCTAAATCTTTGATGTGTGAAGATAGATCGACTAATTGATCTCTTAATGCATAGTTTGAATAAGACAAGAGATTTTTCATCGTCAACACGTCTGTCGAATCTCCGCTAGCTAACATCGTGGTCAATTTCGTATCATAATCATCTGAAGCAATATCTACTGGTTTCACTGTTACCCCAGGATTTTCCTTTTCAAATGCCCGAAAAAGTTTGTCAAATTCTGGCGTAGTATCATAATTCCATGTACTGACTGTCAACACCGTTCCGTCCGTTTGATCTTGTGCTTGGTTTTCATTTCCGCAGGCCCCCAACCATAGCCCTCCACTAACAAGTAATCCAGTAACTAAACTTTTTTTCCAAAACTTCATATTCCAATTCCCTCCATTTCTTTCATCTTAGTTTTTTACCAGTAACTGTACCAAACTTTTTTCAGTCTTATCATGGCTTCTACATAGTAGTAATCCCCCCAGATCATGCACTCCTTCACTCCTTTATTTGATTTTTTGTCATAGACTCCTTCAAGTAACAAGCCGTTCGATTGTGGCGAATCCACACTTGTATAATCAGTTGATAACGTTTTCATAATTGTGATAGCAACAGTCTGATAATATTCTTTTTTCGGATCGCTTAATGGCAGTTGCTTCGCCAGTTCCAATAAACCACACACCGCGATTGCCGCAGCGGAAGTGTCTCTTTCTTCACCACTGCCATCATGAAATACTAAATCCCAATAACAGATAGTGTCTTCTGGTAAGCAGTCGATGAAATAGTTAGCCAGTTTTTTGGCTGTTTCTAAAAACGTGTAATCACCTGTATGATTATAACTCAGTGTAAAGCCATAGATTCCCCATGCTTGCCCACGCGCCCAACAAGAATCATCTGAAAACCCTTGTTGTGTCTTACCACCGATTGCTTTGCCAGTTTTCGGATCAAAATAATACGTATGATATGTCGTAAAATTATCACGAACGATGTAACGTTGTGTTTGTTTGGCATGGGCATAGGCAGCTTCTTTATAACTGCTCTCTCCCGTCATATTAGATGCAAAATACAGAAGCGGTAAGTTCATCAGACAATCGATGATCATACGCCCACGTTGGTGCTCATCCTTTAAATCTCCCCAAGCTTGAATGATCTGTGTATTAACGTCATAACGCTTCATCAGCCGATCCGCTGCTTGAATTGCTAATTCTTTTGAAGATTCCCGTCGGTTCACTTGATAATCAGCTACTGCTGAGAGTGTGTACAAAAAACCGATATCGTGCGTTTCAAGCGCAATGTCATTTTCAAGGCGTTGACGAAAAGATGCCAATTGTTTTTCGATCGTTGCATCAACCGCTTGGTCATTCGTCAGTTCTTTTACTAGGAAGAGCATCCCTATCCAAAAACTAGCTGTCCAATCCGTGTTTTCCTCTGGAACGTAGACAAGGTCTACGCTCGTAGCAGGTGGTACGGTATCTTGAAAAAGTGTCAGATTTTTTTTGACTTTATTAGTTACAAAATCAATTTCATGTGTCAACCAATCAAATTGTGTCATTCCTACCTCCATTATCTAATCGTTAGTTCGATCGTTTGATTCTTTTGTTGGATCAGTAATTTTTGTCCTTTTTGCTCAATAACTGGCTGGATCACTGTTTCACCAGGTAAAGTCCCTGAAACAAGGGATACAAGCAAGTGTTTGCCTGAGGAGATCTCAGCTGAGACAAAAGGTATCATCGTACGTGGGTAAAAGAGATTCGTATTTGGTTCCGTTCGCACAACATCCGCTTTTTCATACCCGATGATGCCCTCGATCTTTGAGATTCCGATACTTGTTTTTGCTTCGATACTTAACGTGTCTGCTTTTGGCAAAGTCTGTTCGAGAGGGACACTAAAACCTCCGTCATAGGCATGTATAGAATCTGTTGTTTCAATTTCATGAACTCTGACATGACAGTTTTCCAGTGGAACGATCGTGGAATGAATTTTGACGTCTTCCCACGGAGACCACTCATGGATGATACGATCAGGTAGAACAGAAAAATCTAGGTCTAACCCTTTCGGACGGAAATAATGACCATCTTTTGCCAAAGCTAACGTACTGTCGTAAGCACCTTCGTAATACCTATAATCAGATTTTGGGACACTGAAACCGAAGCGTGTCGAATAGACGAATTTACTATATTTGGCATGTGGGAAGCTTTGCTGATTGACAAACTGCCCAGCTGGGAAAGCTTGAAGATGCGTCAATGACTGATTGTATTGGTAAAAATTTTTGCTTTCCGGCAATGCTAGCGTCTTTTCTTCAATTTGTAGTGGACATATTTCTGCTTGCCAATACGGATGATCATCAGGTACAGCCAATAAGAGAAAACTCTTCATTGCCCAATAAGGAGAACCCGGTCCGTTATACCCTTCTCCAAACACTAGATTTTGATAATGATATCCAACAGTTAGAAGCCCATCTGTCGAGAAAATCTCTTTATCCATCCAGTTTTCTAAATGACGACTAAGCAACCCTTTGATCTCACCCCAAGGGAGTGCTTCCACATCCGCGAACACCAAGGCACTGAAAAAGCTCGCTTGGGCAAAGCGGTATGTCAAGCTACGACCAAAAGGTAATGCTTCGCCATTAGCATCAAACCAATATTTAAATGTTTGAGCAAAAAGAACGGCCCGCTCTTTGATCCGTTTTGTGCGGACTGGATCTTCCTCTGCCATAAAATGGGCATATACTAAGCTGTAATAATGGATCGCAAATGAGACGTAGTAATCATATTGCGTATATGCCCCGTCAAAATACCAACCATTGTCATTGTAAAAATGCTCGATCACTTCAAAATCTTGATCGATTTGTTGCAGTGAATAGGATTTGCCACATTTTTTCAATGCGATATTCACCAAGATACGGAAAAAATACCAATTATTTTTAGGTATTTTACGCGAATTGACTGTGAATAACCATTCTGCCAAGTTCGTCTGTTCCATCGAAGTTAAACGTCCCCAGATTTTTTCAGGATTCAAAAGCAACGTTGTACTTATTGAAGCCATCTCGACAATCAACTGGTCATAGTCTGTTACTGTCCCCCAATACTCATCACTCTGTGGATCAGTCCCTGCACTGATTCCTTTCAGATAATCAGATGCTAATTCAGCATCATCTTCGTCGACCAGATAAGGACCAAATCCCCAGAGTGGTCGTAAAAATGCTTCAACTTCTCTTGTTGCCTCTGAATAGACGGTGCCATGTGTTCCTAGTTTTAATTTACCCGGTTGATTTTTGTAATAAGGACGTAACGGTGCCATTAACTGGCGAAAATTTTCTTGCCATTGTTTTTTTGTACGAAATTGTTGCATGTATATTCTCCCTTTCAATTAAAAATCCTTTGATAAACCCATAATATTCTCCGTAAACGATCACTTCATCGCCCACATTGATTGATGCTGCTTGTTCATTGAATACTTGGTAATCACTGGAACCACTTCTCAGAATAAAGCGATCGCCTTTTTCTATTTGTTCTTTACCATCTGATCGTATAATTTTTCCTTCGATTTTTACCCACTGATGCAATGGAACCTTTGCTGACTGATATTCTTTTTCAGTAAAAACATGCGCCTTTTGCTGGATTTCTTCTTTGATTTGATTTTCAAAAGCCTTCTCTTGTTGTCGGCTATTTGTTTGACATCCTGTACAAAAACTAACGATAAAAATGAATTGTAATCCGAAGAGAAATCGTTTGATTTGGTTCCCCTCCTAATGAAATCGTTTTCTTTTACTAAATTTTACCTAAAATCAGTAAAAAGTCAACATTTTTACTTGCCTTTTTACTGAAATTACCTATACTATAATTAATAAAGTCTATTATCCGGAGGTAGCTTATGGCGACGATCACCGACATCGCAAAGGAAGCAGGCGTATCGATTTCTACTGTTTCACGCGTTTTAAATTATGATGATACACTCTCAGCAACAGAAGAAACCAAACGTAAAGTTTTCGAAATTGCAGAAAAGCTGAACTACACTAAATATAAAAAGAAGGCAAAAAAAAATGGCAATTCCCACTCAGCAAATGGACTGTTGAAAAAAAAAGGTGTCCTTGGTTTGATTACTTGGCGCACGAGTGACGAAGAACTAGAAGATATTTATTACATGTCCATTCGTTTAGCTGCCGAAAAACGTGCAGTAGAACTTGGCTATCACGTCATTAACTTTTCCCAAAACGAACAACATCAAATCCAAGCAGTCGATGGCATCTTAGCAATCGGTAAATTCACGCAAGAAAAAATTGATGAATTAAATACTACTGCGCCAAATCTATGCGTCGTCGGATCAAATTTTCCTTTTCACGATTATGACTGTGTCAATACTGATTTTGGTCAAGCCACTGAAGTCGCACTTACTCATCTCTTAGATTTAGGACATAAAAAGATTGCCTATATCGGTGCAGAAGAAAGTGCCAATCTCTACGGGTATCGAACCTACAAAACACCAACGACTAATACGTATATCGATATGATGAAACATCATCAGCTATTCGACGAAAAATATTTTTTCGTAAAAGAAAATAGTTCTCTTGACGTCAAAACGAGTGAATCACTGACAGAAAAAGCCTTAGTACAATGGCAAGACGATCTACCGACTGCCATTTTAGCCGCAAATGATGCTTTTGCTATCGGTATCATCCATACATTGAATGCTCATCAGATCCAAGTACCTAAACAGATCAGCGTGATGGGTATCAATGATTTATCAATTTCTCGCTACATCACGCCACCCCTTTCAACGGTCAGAGCTTATACAGAGGAAATGGGCGAAACAGGCATCAATCTTTTACACGAACGTATCCACTCCCCTGGTATTGCGAAACGAATCCTATTAGATACAGAATTAATCGTCCGTGGCTCAACTACCCCACCAAATAAAAAGAACTCATGATTGATAGATGAACTTCCGATAAATAAGCTAGAAAACCCGAATTTTTAAAACTTTGGGGTTTTCTAGCTTATTTACGAAGGAATTGCTTCTGAAACACCATTTATTCAGTTGCGAGGATGTGTGTGTCACTACCTCATTCCATTAAACAAGTCCCACGCTTACCGCTGATAATCACGTGCCCTCATTTACTTTTGATCGCAATCTCGATCTGGATTGTTTCTTCTTTCAGCAACTGATAAGTCGCTTGGATCAGCGTAGCTTCATTTTTTTGGCCATAGTGATCGTAATAACTTTCTTTGATCAACTGCACAGGTTTTGAAAAATACATCTCACACTTTTCTTTTTCTCCTGTGATACATACCGTTTTCCCTATAACTTCCACTGGATTCGTCGTTATAAAATTTTCAATAACTAACTGATTTTCTTTTTCGAATGTAAATGCATCACTCAAAACAAGTTGTCGTTTCGAACGATCCACTTCTATTGTCCGATCCATCTGGCGTAGTCCTATCTGCGAAGGATACGTGGAAGCCAATTCTGTCTTGAAGACTCCACCAGTTCTCGTTGATTGAAAACTCGTATGTTCTGCCGCAACAGCTCCAGGTAATTGGTAACTGTTCGCAACGATAGGAATACTATGCCCAAGTGCGCTGTTCACTAAGAAAAGATAACGTGTTTTTTCATCAAAGTAATCTTTTGTATATTCTCCCGCTCCAAGATCGGTAAGAAATAAGTCTTCTCTCGTACCAAATACGAAATGACCAATATCTATATGATTATGGCTTTCATCATTTCGTCCTCCCTTTGCTGCAAACACCAAATTTTCTTTCGAAGATTGAAGAACGCCCCATGCTACATCCTCAAAATAATGAAGGACTTCTTTTTGATCATTCACAATATGTCTTTTTGACCAGAGTAAATTACGTAATAAAGGGGCAAAACGATAACAATGATCAAAATCTAAGTCATTGATTCTCACAACTTCAGGAATTGCGACATGGAACCTTTCCTGACAGAAACTCAATAATCCACTTGGTAAGTCCGCTGGGTGGTAGTCGGAAAACGGTATAGCCTCTGTTTCAGCGAGCATCACATCATTAGGGAAAGCCGCGATCTTTTTCACTTTATCACCCAACAGATAGCGGTCATCATCATAAACTTGTTGGTATTTTTCTGCAAAATAAATATAATAACCAAATCCATATGCCCAATAGCTGACGCCTTCCTCACATGCGCCATCCATCCCAAAACTTCGTAAATAAGAGGCCATACAACGATCTACTTTCCTCAATATCTCCGCTTGTGATTTACCGTCTTTTTCTTGTATATCCAAGGCAGCCATACCAATCGAACCACCTACAACCGCACTCCAATTGTTCTCAAATGATTCAAACGGCCATGTGTTTGTTACAAAAGGAACGAAGAGTCGTCGATCGATTTCCGACCGGATTCGAAACGTCAATAGTTCAGATAATTCTTTCTCAAACAATTTGACTATCTCTGCTAACATTTGTCCTGTCTCAGCTACAAATAAATCGATCCATGTCGGGGAATCCACACGAAAGTGATTCGCTTCAATTGGTAAATGAGCTGGTAAACTCCAACTATACTCATTGCAGATCCCCCACAAAACTTGTTCTAACCCTTCAACTACTTCGGCTTCTTTTTTTTGCAATAAGGACAACGCCAAGACAGTAGCATGTTTACGTCTTGCAAAGTACGCCTTCTCAAAAACCAATCGCTCTCCAGTCATCAAAAACTCTCTATACCCCGAGACTGGCAACTCAGGAACTACTTTATTCGTAAGATACTCTTTTTTGGCTTCTGACAGTTGCTTCAAAAAGTATTTTTTCATTGCTTATCCTTTCATCGGCTGATCATTCATGCCCCACAATTCAATTTGCGTCAATGCAGGAAACGGCGATGGGTCATTCGCTTGAATAAGATCACAAAAGCGAATAGTTTTGGTCTTTCTTGCACTAAATGAAAAATATTGTGGTTGAGCTGTTTTTTCGGTCGCAAACGTCTCACTAGTTCCATCGTCAAACTGAATCGTCACATTCGTCCAGTAACTATCATGTGGAAAGTCTGCTCGCCATGTAAAACCAACTTTATCCAATTGGACCTCTCGACCAAAACCAATCGTCAAAGCTGCATCAGCTTGCTGATTGATGCCCCAAGATTGAAATGGGTATGAACCATGAGAATGATTCGCGTATACGCCATCAATCGCATTACATGCAAAGAAAGTGGCATCATTTCTCGTTTCCACATTTGCACTCGCATGTGGATACGCACCAGTTTCTTCTTTTTGATCATGCGGATTCAACGCTAAATTACGATACATCTTCACTTCCTCTTCAGAAGCACAACGAACACTTAGATAATGTCGTCCCCCAGAAAAACGAGTCTCCGGTCTGGCTTTGATACGATTGGAATGAAATGATACTTCATAGGTCCATTTATTTCCCGGTAGATAGATCAGTGAACTTTCTAAAGTTTCATCTAGTTTGACCCATAGGTACCTCCCAGACTCATCCATTTCGACAGCAATTTGATCTCCTTCTTGGTACTCAAATTTTCTCATAGACAAATGCACAAAATTTTCTGCTGTCACAACCAAATCTTTTTCTATTTCTTCTTCTCCTTGAAAACTTTTTCTTGGAACTCTTTCTTTATCATAAATCGCTAATGTTAACTTCGTCATTTCACTACCCCCTAGTGATCATTTTTATCTATTATAACGTGACTGGCAAGAAAAGAAAACGATTTATTTTACTAAATATTTAGTAATTTAATTTTCGTTATTTAGTTAGAAATACTATTTCCATTTCTAATAAATTCAGATTCAAATTTGTTACTACTGCTAAAAATCATTGTTACCAACTGAATATCTCACTACATATTTATATCCATAAAATAAGTTTTTATTTAAAATAAGATTAGATTAAGTAAATAAATAACCTTGTATCTCTAACTAAAATTACACAAAATCAATTATATTCATTATTAAATTTAAGAAAAATGAGATTCAGCATAACGTTTTATCTATTTAAAATAATATTTCATCTAATTCACAAATGAAATTCACCGCTTAAAAATAAGTTTTATCAAAGATAATGCCAAAAAAAGTCGGGTAAATCATCGCTCATCGGAAATAGTTAAATAAAAATGTGAAAATAATGATAAAAAAATTGATCAAATTTTAAATAACTAAACACTATTAGTAATAACTATATTTTCATCTTCTAAAGTGTACTTATTATCAAATTCTACATTTGTCTTAAAGAAAGGTTTCTCTCATGAATAATTTACCTATGACATTACAATTAGATAATCAATTCAAACGACAGTATAACTTACTACAGTTTATACGTACGCACCAAAGTAAGAATTTAACCCTTAGTGATCTATCACAAAAGTTAGGAATTTCAAAACCAACTTTACGAAAAGATATCGATATTATCAATCATTCCTTACCTACGATTGATTTTCAGATTACTTACAATGAACAAGGATTCTTACAAATAGACCCTCAAGAAATCTCTGTCGATTCAGTCATTACTATACTAGCTAAAGATACAACCATTTATCGTATGATGGATCTATTGCTTCATAACAAAACGTATAGTACAGAACAATTATCGGACTACTTGATGATCTCTCGTAGTTCAATTTTCAATATCATTCGTCATATGAATGAAGTACTGAAAGAGTATCGCATATCGAAAGCAACCGGTCCGCTCACTTTTATTGGCAAAGAAGAAGATATTCGTTTTTTACTCTTTTCTTTTTATTCAAGCTTTGGTGATAGTCAGATCATTGATTCTGATAGCAATCACCATGCGCAATCAATTATCGCTCATGGTCGAAAAAGTGGGATAACTTTTCTACATTTTAGCCATTTTCGTTTTTCGCTTTGGTTATCGATTGCTAAAGTTAGAGGGCAGTCTAAAAATTTTTGTCACTTTAACAATAGCACCGTTGCTTTAGTCAAAAAAATCGAGGCAATCAGCTGATTGAACATCTGATTGCCTCCTACTATTCTTCACTCTTCAAGCTAACGATTCCTGAATCAGAATCGCTATGGCTGTATCTTGTTTTTTTACATTGTGTCTCTTATTCAAATTGGCAAGGATTAGATGAAGAACGAACCTACGCCTTTCGTTGTCAAGAAGGTGCAGTGGTGGTCGATGCAGTCCAACGTTTTTTATTACAGGTTTTTCCAAAACAGATGCTGGATAATGGTGCTTTAGATAAAATCGAAGCCTTCTTGATCAATACGAGATTACTCTCAAAGATGAGCCCTTCATATGAAATGACCTCTGTTGCTTTGATTGATTTAATGAAAAAAAAATACCCAGAGCTTTTTCACCTTTGGCTTCAGCATTTAGAGCGATTAAAAGTCCATCCGATGTTTGAGTTCACACATCTTGATCATTTAGCTGCTAGCCTGACCACGTTCCATGCAACGATTTTAAGGATCAACTCACAACAACCTCTGAGGGTCATCGTAGCACTACAAAGTTGTCCCTCGATGGACGATTATATTATTCAAGAAGCAGAATTACTCTTCTTGCGACAAATCTCAGTCAAATTTTTGATTGAACAACCAGTGACAAAAAAAGAAATCAATGATCATCAAGCCAACCTGATCATCTGCAACTATGATCTACATGTAAACGAAGATTTCCCGTGTCCGATTCACCGTTTGCCTAATATTCCTACACAAGAGGATTGGACGCTTCTAATGGATAGAATCACTCATTTAAATTCAGCCACTTCCACAACAAACTATACAGGCTATTTTTAATCACTTAGATATTTTTCCTGGCGTATATTATCCGTTCGTATATATGTCTCAATGCCGATAACGTCAAACAAAGAAAAAAGCACCAACGTATAGACTACATTAGTGCCAAAATACCGGCGGCCGGGGTCGAACCGGCACGATCGTGAGATCACTGGATTTTGAGTCCAGCGCGTCTGCCAATTCCGCCACGCCGGCAAATAAATAGATAAAAACTGGGGTAGCTGGATTCGAACCAACGCATGAGGGAGTCAAAGTCCCTTGCCTTACCGCTTGGCTATACCCCAATAATAAAGGGCGAATGATGGGAATCGAACCCACGAGTGTCGGAGCCACAATCCGATGCGTTAACCACTTCGCCACATCCGCCATAATAAAATAATTTGTTATTTAATTTCCGAATAAAAAACTAAGATGTGGTCATCTTAGTTAATACCGGCGGCCGGGGTCGAACCGGCACGCCCTCAACGGGCACTGGATTTTGAGTCCAGCGCGTCTGCCAATTCCGCCACGCCGGCAATGTAATTAGTACTAAGGCGGTAACCGGATTTGAACCGGTGATGAAGGTTTTGCAGACCTCTGCCTTACCACTTGGCTATACCGCCATTATACTATTTTAAGCTATAAATTAATATTTATAGGACTGGGGTAGCTGGATTCGAACCAACGCATGAGGGAGTCAAAGTCCCTTGCCTTACCGCTTGGCTATACCCCAATGAAAAAAAGGCGAATGATGGGAATCGAACCCACGAATGTCGGAGCCACAATCCGATGCGTTAACCACTTCGCCACATCCGCCATGGCAGGGGCAGCAGGAATTGAACCCACACTAACGGTTTTGGAGACCGCTGTTCTACCTTTAAACTATGCCCCTATAAAATGGAGGAGAGTGGATTCGAACCACTGAACCCTAAGGAACGGATTTACAGTCCGTCGCGTTTAGCCACTTCGCTACTCCTCCATGGTGGCGCGGGACAGAATCGAACTGCCGACACACGGAGCTTCAATCCGTTGCTCTACCAACTGAGCTACCGCGCCATAAAGAATAAATTATTTATTTTTCTTAATTGAATAGAAATGACGGTCCCGACGGGAATCGAACCCGCGATCTCCTGCGTGACAGGCAGGCATGTTAACCCCTACACCACGGAACCAAATCATTATTATGGAGGTTAACGGGATCGAACCGCTGACCCTCTGCTTGTAAGGCAGATGCTCTCCCAGCTGAGCTAAACCTCCAATGTATCCAATTAAATGACCCGTACGGGATTCGAACCCGTGTTACCGCCGTGAAAGGGCGGTGTCTTAACCGCTTGACCAACGGGCCAGTAAAACATCAATTACGGAGAGTAAGGGATTCGAACCCTTGAGACAGTTTGCACCATCTACATGATTTCCAATCATGCTCCTTCGGCCTCTCGGACAACTCTCCAGAGTGAAAGAAGCTCATTACTCTTCTCATAAATGAGAACTCCGGCAGTAGGACTCGAACCTACGACATCATGATTAACAGTCATGCGCTACTACCAACTGAGCTATGCCGGAATAATAATACCAGCGTGGCGGCGTCCTACTCTCACAAGGGGCAACCCCTCACTACAATCGGCGCTAAGAAGCTTAACTTCTGTGTTCGG
>NZ_JBIQDM010000006.1:0-196101 GCF_045371165.1 Enterococcus pernyi | reverse complement strand
ATGTTTGTTGTCTTGAATTGAATCAAGACGCCCTACACATTTGGTTTGTCTTACTTTGTTCAGTTTTCAAAGGTCTATTCTTTCTTATTTAACAACTTTTATATCTTAACATTTCTTTAAGAAGTTGTCAACAAGTTTTTCTTTCTTAACTTAGAAAGTTGTTTGTCGTTGTTTCTTGGCGACTTCATTAATATATCATCTCAGTTGTTATTTGTCAACAACTTTTTTGTTGGTATATTAAGGTTTTTATCGCCTTATTTTTAACGACTTCGTTATTATAACACAGCATCAAAACCTCGTCAACATTTAAATTCAACAATTTATCATGACGTTTCTTACTGCTTTGTCAGAACAAATAATAATATATCAAGGACTTAAAAAAATTGCAATAGAAAAAATGCTTTTTTCAACGATTATTTTCAAAGCCGAATATTCGTAGAAGATGTTTAAAAATCAACAGTTTTTTGATGTTATTTAATTGTATTATTCTAGTATTTCTCAATTAAAGTTCGTCTCTTTTTAAGGGGAAAGCTACGTAAGAACTTCTTAGAAATCAATAGCCTAGGGAAGTTTGTCGATAAACCCATAAAAAAAAAACAAGCAAAGTCATCACTTTACTTGTCTTCTGTTCGTACAATTGGTACAAAAATTCTAAAAATCGTCCCTTGCCCTACTACACTCTCTGCTAATATTCTTCCTTTATAGCTTTCTACAAGTTGTTTGGCAATCGACAATCCTAAGCCATTTCCACCTTTTGTTCGTGCTCTTGCTTTATCTACACGATAAAAACGATTAAATATTTTCTTCAAGTCCTCTTCAGGTATTCCCTCACCAAAATCTTGGATCGCGATCTCAAATTCGCTAAGCGTGGATGAAATGGAGATATGGACTTCTTTTCTTGTCGTTGAATACTTTACCGCATTATCTAAAATGATGATAATCAATTGTTCAAAATGATTTCTAAAAATTTGTAGTGTTACTTCTTTAGGTAAGTCATCATCCAGTGTAATAACATAATCAGGATAAAGTAATTTAAAATTATTGAATACTTGGTAAGTCACTTCTTTTGCATTCGTCGTTTCGTTGGCATAATAAACATCCACTTGCTCTGCACGTGATAGATCTAGCATTTCTTGTACTAAGCTTTTCATCCGACTGATTTCTTGCATACTTGCAGTTAGGGATTCTTCTAAAATTTCGGGATCATCTTTCCCCCAGCGATTCAATAAGCTGAGATGCCCTTCAATAATTGCTACAGGTGTTCTTAATTCATGTGATACATCTTCCACAAATTGTTCTTGTTGTTCGATATACAGACGCATACGATCTAGCATTTCATTGAAGATCTCAGCAAGGTCTGCTAACTCATCATCTGTATCAATCTCTGGCATATGGATATCTGATTGTGGATCTTTACGGATCGTATCCATCGTATCTCGTAATACTTTTAACGGTTTTAAGAAGTAGGAAGATAGGAAGAAACCTAAGATACTACTTAGTATCAAGGAGACAATCTCTAGCACGATCAAAGTCAACAAAAGATTATTTCTTATATCATAGAAAGATGAAAGTTCATAAAACGTTTGAGTATAGCCGATTTTTTCTCTTGTTTGTTTAGAATAAATAGGTTGGATCGATAAAAAGCCAGTTTTCCCGTCTAAAGTAACGATCGTTGGGATCTTCCTGGTCGTTTGGATCAATGAACGACTTTTTTCGTGTGTTTTAAAAATCAATTTTTCATCCAGATCGTAAACATACAGATCCATCGATGCTTGACCAAGTTCGGAAATAAAGGAGTCGATTTTCATCAAGTTCCCTTCAATGACACCAGTATCATCTCCAGTACCACCGGTTTGGTCAGCGTTCGTCAAGTTTCGATAGGCATTGATCAATGTCAACTCCTCATCTGAATTTGATAAACGAGAAGCCGCTTCAGAAATGGTATGTTCGACATTTGCTCTTTCCTTAGCTACGATCAGATTGATCGATGATTTATAGGTGATCACTGCAAAAATCGTAAAGACGACAAATATGAAGAAAGAACTTGCAAAGGCCCACTTGATCGTCAAGGATGGACCTTTAAGTTCTCTTTTTTCGGTTTGATTGTAATTGCTCACGAGCGCATCACGTAACCAGTCCCACGTACTGTTTGAATATAGCTTTCCTCACCAGGAACGTCGATTTTATTACGGAGATAACGAATATACACATCCACTACGTTTGTTTCCACTTCGGTTTCGTAGCCCCAAACTTTGTTTAATAAAACATCCCGTGCAAGTACCACGTTGACATTTTCCATCAAAGTAAGTAATAGTTCATATTCACGCTTCGTTAATTCAATGACTTCATTGCCACGACGTACGACTCTATTTTCTTTTTCGATCGTTAAGTCGCGATAAGTGATCGTTGTTTGTTTTGCCACATTTTTGTCTCCTTCGATGTCGATGCGGCGTAATAAAGCACGTAGACGCGCTAACAATTCTTCGATTGCAAATGGTTTGACGATGTAATCATCTGCACCATGATCTAAACCAGAAACTCTATCAATGACAGAATCTCTCGCAGTCATCATGATAATTGGTGTATTTTTCGCTTGGCGTACGCGACGACAAACTTCAAGTCCGTTCAATTCAGGTAACATCAAGTCTAATAAAATTGCATCCCACTCATTATTCAAAGCAGCATCCAGACCTGTTCGTCCATTGTAATGTACTTCAGCATTATACCCTTCATGTTTTAATTCTAACTCGACAAATCGGGCTAAGTTTTTCTCATCTTCAATGATTAGAATATTACTCATTCAATTTTGTCCTTTCTCTCCTAGGCTTCTAAACTCCATTATTATACCAATAGTTAATTTAAAATCTATAATCATTTTATCATGGAATACTATTTTAAAAAAGAGCTGAAGTCGCCCTCTATAAAATGACCTCAGCTCTTTCATTTATTACTTATTTGTTTAGCATGTTGAAGAATAAAGAAGCTGATTAATCTTCGTTATACCATGAGTAATGGAAGATTCCTTCTTTGTCAACACGTTCATACGTGTGTGCGCCAAAATAATCACGTTGTGCTTGGATGATATTTGCAGGCAAACGTTCGGCTCTGTATGAATCAAAGTAAGCAATCGCTGAAGAGAATGTTGGTACCGGTACGCCTGCTTGAACAGCTAACGCAACAACTTCTCGCACGGCTTGTTGGTATTTCTTAGTGATCTCAACAAAGTAGTCATCCAATAATAGATTTTCAATGTCAGGATTGTTTTCGTAGGCATCAGTGATTTTTTGTAAGAAACGAGCACGGATGATACAGCCGGCACGCCAGATTTTTGCAATTTCACCGAATGGTAAATCCCAGCCATAGTCTTTCGATGCGACACGTAGCTGTGCAAACCCTTGTGCATAGCTCATGATTTTGCTGAAGTATAACGCTTCACGAATTTTTTCGATAAATTCTTTTTTATCGCCGTTGAATTCAAAATCATTCGTATGTGTCAAGATTTTGCTTGCTTGTAAACGTTCATCTTTGTATGCAGAGATATAACGGGCAAAGACAGACTCTGTGATCAATGGAAGTGGCACACCAAGGTCTAAAGCACTTTGACTTGTCCATTTCCCTGTTCCTTTATTCCCTGCAGCATCAAGGATCACGTCTACGATCGGTTGACCTGTACCTTCATCGTCTTTACGTGTCAAAATGTCCGCAGTGATTTCGATCAAGTAGCTATCTAATTCACCTTCGTTCCATTCTTTGAAGATATCAGCCATCTCATCGACAGATAAACCTAAAATATTTTTCATCAAGTCATAAGATTCAGCAATCAGTTGCATATCACCATACTCGATCCCATTGTGGACCATTTTGACATAATGACCTGCACCATTTGGACCAATGTAAGTTACACAAGGGGTGCCGTCTTCTGCTTTTGCAGAAATTTGTTCAAGGATCGGTGCAACTAATTCATACGCTTCTTTTTGTCCACCAGGCATGATCGAAGGTCCTTTCAACGCACCTTCTTCTCCACCTGAAACACCAGTCCCGATAAAATTGATACCAGAGTTGGCTAATTCTTCATTTCGACGAATCGTATCTTGGAAGAAGGTATTCCCGCCATCGATCAAAATATCACCTTTGTCTAAATGTGGTAATAATTCTTGGATCGTTGCATCTGTTGCTGGTCCTGCTTTGACCATCAAAAGAATACGACGTGGTTTTTCGATTGAATCAACAAATTCTTCGATCGTGTATGTTGCTTTGAAGTTTTTGTCTGGATGTTCTTCTACCACATCTGTTGTTTTTGCTCCTGTACGGTTGAATAGTGCAACAGAGTAGCCGCGGCTTTCAATGTTAAGGGCTAGATTTTTACCCATGACGGCCATTCCGACAACGCCGATTTGTTGTTTTGACATATAAACTCCTCCTACATATGGGATGTTCTCCCTAATCTCTCTAATTATAGCTTAACATAGCTTACTTGCAAACCAAATAAGTACGAATCGGTGATGTTTCTTACTTCTTATCATTCCGAATACAATTGTTATTTCAGAATCAAAAAAATAAACCTCAAGGCTCCATGGTTAGCCTTGAGGTTTTACATTTTCTAAATAAAATGTATTAAGCTTCTTTAGACATTACGTCCTTACCATCGTAGTAACCACAACTTGCACATACGTGATGGCTTTTTTTCATTTCACCACAGTTTGGACATTCGTTCAATCCTTTGATTGTCAATTTGTAATGAGTACGACGTTTTGCTTTTTTAGCTTTCGATGTTCTTCTAGCTGGTACTGCCATTTTGCTACACCTCCTTGTAAAGTCTCGTATCAATATTTGATACAATATATTCCAATCTTACGCGTTATCATCTTCTTCTGATGCTGAATCAAAAAATTCTGATAGTTTTGCAAGACGAGGATCTACTTTTGTCTCAGCTTCTTCCGTTTTGCGTTTTTCGTACTCTTCTTCGGATAGCACTTCCCAATCGTTCCCTTTCGGTAATTCAGTGGAATGCTCTTCTTCTTCTGTGAGTACACGCATCGGAATCGCCAATAAAATGTTGTCTTCGATCGACTCTGTCACATCTAGATGCGTTCCTTCGATTAAGAGGATCTCTTCTGAAGGTAACTGTACATCTCTACGTTGGTATTGCTCCATCGTCATAAACAATTCATCTACAGACAGTTTGATTGGTAATTCAACTGGTGTCAATGAACGAGTGGACGGAACAGTCAGTGTCGTCTGCGCAGTGTAATGAACGAGATAGCCTTTGTTATCTACTGAGACTAGACCTTCGACTTCCACAGGCGCAACATCTAAAATTGAATCGTCTCGCTTCATAAGAGCCTTTTTTACGTCAAGGGTCTCATGAAAAGTTAACGGTGTCTCTTGGTATTTTCTCAATTCCAATAAAGACCATTTCATAGTTTCATCACTCCTAAGCAACAAAAGCTATTATACAGGGCAAAAAGTCGGTTGTCAATGAAATTTTCTTGACACCTTACACTTCATAAAAAAACACAGAGCGTTTTTCTCATCTACGTGAGATTTATTCGCTCTGCGTTTACTTTGTCGCTAGCTATCACCGTTTGATCAGATATCAAATGTATTGGATCAATTGCATTAAAATAGGTACAACGAACACAAATAGTAAGGTACTCGTCGTGACAAGATTCGTTGCATACTTCACATCACCGTGTGCTTCATTTGCAAGGATTGGTAAGACAGCTAGCATAGGTGTAGCTGACTGTACGATCAACGTTTGTTTCAGTAGAGGGGCTAGTTCTGCACCAAAGGCATATTTACCTATTACCATCAGTCCAATCAATATAGCTGGTGCTAAGATAAATCGACCGATCAAAGCCACGATCGTATCCCGATCAAATCGAATACTTTTCAACCCTGCATCGTATAAAACAATTCCGATATAGATCAATGATAATGGCGTCACGATCCCGCCTACATAATTTAGTGTTGAATTGACAAAATCAGGTACAGGGATCTCTAACACCAAGAAGAAAAGCGCAAGGATAAAACCTAATAAAGGCGCTGGCAAAAGCTTTTTCCAATTCAGCTTCGTTTTCTTTTCTGTTCGATCTTTTGTCGGGTCATCATTAGCGATCAAAAACACACCAAATGCCCAGGTCGATACGGTATTTGTCACATAATAAATTAAAAAGTAAGGTAAAGAGGCTTCGCCAAAAAGGGCAATATTGAGTGGCAAGCCAATAAATATCGTATTGGCATTCACTACTGCATTCATAAAAATCCCCCGTCTACCTGGTTGTATCTTGAGTAATTTTGTTAGTACATAAGCAATCAAGTAGGAAATGATCACTGCAGCGATCGGATATATCAAACTTCCAGATAGTTCAATCAAACTGCTTTTAGTTAAATTCTTCATAACTGAAACAAAAATCGAGGCGGGTAAAGCTACTTTAGTGATCAAGGAAGAGATACTTCCCCCAAACTGTTCATCAAACCACCCCAAGCTTTTTAGTACATAGCCTAATCCAATCATCAAGATTATACTGATCACACTTTCAATTGATTGAAAAAATACCATTTCTTCCATCTCCTCAGTAACCATTTAGTGAAGCAATCTCTTTGTAGATATGAGCCAGCACTGCTCAAACATGTTGCTTCTTCTATTTTTTGTTTTAATCTAAAAGACGATTCGCGTGCCACTAGCCTAGCAGATTACTTATTTCTTTTTTAAGTGTAGTCTTTTAGGTTTGTTATAGTCAAAATTATCGATTACAATAAACATTATTTATATGTCAAGGGAGCGAATCGATTCATGAATACAAGAGATCTTGAATACTATGTTCAAATCGTCAAACAAAAAAACTTTACTAAGGTGGCTAAGTTTTTTGAGGTCAGTCAACCGACGATTACTTATGCCTTACAACGCCTAGAAAAAGAAATTGGTGCCACACTGATTACAAGAGATCGTTCCCATCATGAATTGATTATCAATCCTGCTGGTAAGCAATTATTGATCCATGCACAATCCGTCTTACAAGAAATTACACTTGCTAAGGCAGAGATTGCTCAGCTACAAAAGAAAAAATTGCGCTTTGGTATGCCACCTATCATTGGCAATGAATATTTCCCAAAATTATCGAGCTATTTTATCAAGCATCAATTAATGGGTCAAATCGATATCATCGACGGAGGTTCTCGTGATCTCTATGGCATGATTCATCAAGGGCGGATTGATCTTGCGATTCTTGGATCAACGCAACCGATCGTTGATCAAAAGCTAGAAGTCGAGCCATTGTTGGATAAATGCTTCATGATCGTTGTGTCCCCTTCACACCCTCTAGCAGATCGTACAAGCGTTTCTTTTAAGGAGCTAGTCAACGATCAATTTGTTTTATTAAATGAACACTACGTCCATCCTGCTGCGTTTACAAAGCTTTCTAAGCAAACGCATATTGTACCTAAGATCGTTTATCAGAGTAATGACTTAACTATTTTGAAAAGCATGATCCGAGAAAATATCGGGATTGGCTTTCTCACCGAGATCGCGATTCATCCTGAAGATAATCTCGTAGCTATTCCTTTAGCAGATACTGCTCAACCACGTTTTTTGATTTCATTAGCCACTCGTGCACAGCAGTTACCAACGGTTTTACATGAAAACGTGATCGAAGTCATCCATGAATTTATGAAAACCCAAAAATGACTTGCTCAACTCACACACAATAAAAAACAAAAAAAGAGTGCTGAGATTTCTCTCAACACTCTTTTTGATTTTGATTTCAATTAGATAGCTGTTGTTTCTCCGCGATAAACGATACCACGACGAGCGTCAACAGTGATCAATTCACCATCTTTGATCGTTGAAGTTGCATCTTTCGCACCAACGATTACAGGAATATCTTGTGCAATTCCCACAACTGCTGCATGTGAAGTCAAACCGCCTTCTTCAACAACTACTGCTGCTGCTTTTTCGATTGCAGGCATGAATTCTTTGTCAGTTGAAGGAACAACTAATACCATACCATCTTTTGCTTTTTTGATTGCTTCTGCTGCTGATGAAGCAACTACAGCGTTCGCTACAACAGATTGTTGACCGATTCCTTGTGCTTCAAGCAATTTTGAACCAATCATTTGAATCTTCATTACGTTTGTTGTTCCACGTTCACCAACTGGTACACCAGCAGTGATCAAGATCAAGTCACCTTCTGAAGCGAAACCTAATTCGACTGCTTTTTTCGCAGCTAATTCAAACATTTCGTCTGTTGTTGTTGGTTTTTCTGCAACTGTTGGATATACACCCCAGTTAAGCATCAAACCACGTTTTGTGCGTTCGTCAAATGTGACAGCTAAGATATCAGCATCTGGACGGTATTTAGAGATCATTTTTGCTGTATAACCAGATTCAGTTGCAGCAACGATTGTTTTTACGCCTAAGTTTTTCGCAGCACGTGCCACTGATAGACCGATTGTTTCTGTTACATCAGTTTTGTCAAATTCATTTAATTGGAATGAACCTAATTCTGCTAATGCTAATTCAGCTTGTTGGTCGATACGAGCCATTGTTGCAACAGCTTCAACAGGATAGTCACCATTTGCTGATTCACCTGATAACATTGTTGCGTCTGTTCCGTCAAATACTGCATTGGCAACGTCAGATGCTTCCGCACGTGTTGGACGTGGGTTTTCTTGCATTGATTCTAACATTTGTGTTGCAGTGATTACTGGGATACCCGCAGCGTTACATTTTTTGATGATACGTTTTTGAACCATTGGTACTAATTCAGCAGGGATCTCAACACCCATGTCTCCACGAGCAATCATGATACCATCAGAAACTTTGATGATTTCATCAATGTTGTCGATACCTTCTTGAGATTCGATTTTAGGGAAGATTTGAACATGTGTCATGTCTTTTTCTTCTAAAATTTCACGAATATCTAATACGTCTTGTGCTTTACGAACAAAACTTGCAGCGATGAAGTCGATGTCGTTATCTAGTCCGAAGCGGATATCGTCTGCATCTTTTGGTGTAATACCTGGTAAGCTGATTGAAACGCCTGGTGCGTTAACACCTTTACGTGATCCCAGCATACCTGCATTTTTCACTTCTACTACTAATTCACGCGTTGCTTCATCTTTTTCAATGATTTCCATGTCGATCAAACCATCATCGAATAAGATATGTCCACCTACATGAACGTCTTCAAAAAGACCTGGATAAGTTACTGCGATTTTTTCTTTTGAACCTACATGTTCAGGGTCCATTGAGATGCGTGTTTTGTCGCCAACTTCAAATTTGATGTAGCCTGCACGGCCAAAATCTTCTTCAGTTGTGCCTTGAACTGTTGTACGGATTTCTGCACCTTTTGTATCTAAAAGGATGCCAACATCTTTACCAGTTTTCTTCACTGCTTCGCGAACCATTACCATACGTGATAATTGTTCTTCATGGTCACCATGTGAAAAGTTGAAGCGGAAGACATTTGCTCCAGATTCAATCAATTTAGAAATAGTTTCTACTGAATTACTGGCTGGTCCTAATGTACTAACGATTTTCGTTTTTTTCATTTTACAAAACTCTCCCATTCAAATTGTTTATTTAAAGCCATTCAAAGCTTAAATATCTGTTAGATATTGGGAAGACCTGCTTCCCACTCCCATATATATCTATTGATTTATCTGACTACTTTTCTTTATTAGAAAGAAAGTGAGTTGTTCAAGTCATATAATGATAAATCTGGTTGGTGTTTGTTATTTTCTAGTGTGTCGATGATATCAGCCTCAACGATATCGTTGTCGCGAATACCGATACACAAACCACCTTTACCTTGTTGCAATAGTTCAACAGCATGTGCACCAAATTTACTTGCTAATACACGGTCGCGTGCAGTTGGTGAACCACCACGTACAACGTGTCCTAAGATCGATACACGTGTATGATAATCGCCATATTCTGACAATTTTTCTGCAAATTCGTTTCCGCCCATTACGCCTTCTGCCAAAATGATCAAGCAATGTTTTTTGCCACGATCGCGGCCATCTTGGATTTTTTTGGCAACAACTGCCATATCAAAATCATGCTCAGGAATGATGATCTCATCCGCTCCACCAGCAACACCTGACCATAAAGCGATATCTCCAGCATTACGTCCCATCACTTCGATCACGAATGTACGAACGTGCGAAGTTGCTGTATCACGGATACGGTCGATTGATTCTAATACTGTGTTGATTGCTGTATCAAAACCGATCGTAAAATCAGTTCCTGGAATATCGTTATCGATCGTACCTGGTACACCCACTGCTGGGAAACCACGTTTAGTCAAAGCCATCGCGCCATGGTAAGAACCATCGCCACCGATCACAACAAGACCTTCGATACCGAATTTTTTCAATTGTTCGATTCCTTTTAATTGTCCTTCTTCTGTTGCAAATTCAGGATAACGTGCAGAGTATAAGAATGTACCTCCGCGTTGGATCTTATCACCGACATCTGCAACATCTAATCGACGGATATCTCCGGCAACTAGTCCAGCAAAACCATAATTGATCCCGTAAACTTCCAATCCTTCATATATACCTTTACGAACGACTGCACGAACTGCTGCATTCATCCCAGGAGCATCTCCACCACTAGTCAAAATTCCGATGCGTTTCATATTCATCTTCACCTCATTAAATTACTTTATCCTAAGCAAGACTTAGGTTTATAACCTTCTTTGTATTAACCACGACTAACATTCTAACATTATTTTGCTCACTTGTCTTGATTTCCTGATAAAAAAATGAAAAAAAATGAAAGCAAATAGTATCTTTTACCGTAAGTTATTTGAAAACAACATTTTCTTCTTTTAAAAGGTAAGCTAATTGCTTCTTGAGACTGTCTGAACCATCGAGCCAAAAGGCTTCAGATAACACAACTTTTCGTTGGTCTTTTTCATGATACATCACAATAGGAATATATCCTGGGAATTTTTTGAACAATTCTTGCAGTTGTTTCATCGTATCTGGTTGATCTGCCTCTTCTCTGATTCTCAAATAACACGTTTGTTCTGGATACTGCTGTTGCAATTCTTCAGGATCAGCGACTACTTCTGCAATCAGCTGCAATTCTTGATTGTATTTACTGATTTCTGAACGTCCTTGCACGAAAATCACTTGATTTTCTTTGAATAATGGACGCGCTTGTCGGTACAGCTCTGGAAAAACGGTAATAGCTATTTCTCCACTACTATCTGTTCCGCTGACAAAAGCCATCAACGCTCCTTTTTTCGTACGGATCTCTCTTACCTCTTTGACCATCACTAAAACATTTGTAGCTTGTTTAGGGACGATTTCTGTGACTAAATGGACTTTTTTTGCTAATTTAAGTCGCTCATACCCTTCTGTCGGATGACCAGATAAATAGACACCTAAATGCTCTTCTTCTAATTGAAGCTTCTCTTCGAGGCTATAATCTGCGACTTCTTCCTCTTTTAAAGCCATGATATCTAAAAGGTCTAAACTACCACCACTATATAAGATGTTTTGGATCTTACCTTCCAGATCCAACATCAACTGTCTGCGGTTTCCTACTAATTCATCAAAAACACCTGATGCAACTAACGTTTGTAGCAACTCCAATTTGAGCCAACGTTTATTGATACGAATCAGAAACTGATCAACCGAACGGAATGGCCCATTTTCTTTTCGTTCACGAATGATCTCCTCAACAAAATCTCGACGAACACCTTTGATTGCTGTCAATCCAAAACGAATGGTTCCTTTATCCGTCAGCTCAAAACCATAAAAACTTTGATTGATGGATGGAGGGGTCAGCTTTATTTTATACTTTTTTGCCTCAGCAATATACTCTTTTAACTTTGCCGTGTTGTGACGGACGGAATTCATCAAACTCATAAAAAATGCACCAGGGTGATGAACTTTGAGATAGGCCATTTGAAAGCCAACAAAGGAGTAAGCAAACGCGTGGGAACGATTGAACCCATAGTTAGCAAAGCGTTCGATATATTCGTACACTTCATTGGCCTTTTCCTTACTGTACCCTTGTTGGTTGGCACCTTGAACAAAATGATCTCTTTCTTGATCAATCACGTCTTTTTTCTTTTTACTGATTGCTCGCCTCAAAATATCCGCTTGTCCAAGAGAAAATCCAGCCATGGTTGAAGCAATCTGCATAATTTGTTCCTGATACACAATGACGCCATACGTATTTTTCAACATCGGTTGTAGTGAATCGTCGGGATAATGGATTCTTTCCTTCCCTTTCTTACGAGCGATAAATGTATCGATATTTTGCATTGGCCCAGGACGATACAAGGCGTTGACAGCGGCAATATCTTCAATGTTTTCTGGTCCTAATCTTCGCAAGACATTCCGAATCCCGGCAGATTCGAATTGAAAGACCCCTGTTGTTTCGCCACGTTGGAAAAGCTGTAAAGTTTTAGGATCATCTAATGGTATTTCTTTTAGTTCGATATCTTTGTTTTCGACACGTTTGATTGCTTTCACTGTGTAATCGATAATAGACAGATTTCTTAATCCAAGAAAATCCATTTTTAACAACCCAATAGCTTCGACATCATTCATTGTATACTGAGTCAAATATGCTTCATCTGATCCTTTTTGTAAAGGAACTAACTCTAGTAGATTCTTATCACTTAAAACGACACCAGCTGCATGAGTAGAAACGTGTCTTGGCAAACCTTCAAGTATTTTTGCAGTATGGAACAACAATTGATTTTTTTCACTCGCTTGTACTAATTCAACCAGCTTGTTAGAAGTTCGATAAGCCTCATTCAACGTCATTTTCAATTGATTAGGAATCGCTTTAGACCAACGATTTGCTTCGCTTTGTGAAAGGCCAAAGACACGTGCCACGTCTCTTAGTACCATTTTAGCTGCCATGGTCCCAAACGTGGCGATTTGTGCCATATGGTATTGACCATATTTCTCACGAACATAAATCAGCACTTCTTCTCTGCGATTATCAGGAATGTCTAGATCGATATCTGGCATCGTGTATCGTTCTGGATTCAAAAAACGTTCAAATAGCAAGTCGTACTCCAATGGATCTACATCTGTGATCTCCAACACATAGGCGACTAATGACCCCGCAGCTGAACCACGACCAGCACCAGTAACGATGTTGTTTTTATGAGCAAAAGCCATGACATCCCAAACGATCAAGAAATAATCATCAAATCCCATCTGGTGGATCACTGACAGTTCATAATCTAAGCGCTCTTGATAAGCTGCAGTGATCTTTTCTACACGCTTACCTAATTGCTTCTGACAAAGTTCCTGTAAATACTCTCCTGCACTTCGATTTTCTGGTACCGGATAATGTGGTAGTAATTTCTGATGGAACTGAAATTCAAAAGTTACTGTTTTAGCTAATTGCTGCGCATTGTTCAACGCTTCTTCCAATCCTGCGTTTATGAATCTTTGTCGTAATTCTGCTTCGGGAAGTAAAAAACCTGTGGATGAATCACGAGTCGTTTGTCGCACTTCATCAAAAGAGAGTTGCGTTCCTTCACGCAGATGTTTCATTGTTTCCAAAGAAAAAAGTTCCTCTTGGTGCAAACTAGCAATCGGATGTACTGCACAAATTTGAAATTGATTTGCTCGTAAATAAGCTAGCCATTCTGGAGCTTCTAGAGGCGTTTCTTCTGTGACACCTACATAAAGATGAGAAGATGCTATTTTTTCTTGCAAACTTTGCCAATGGCTATCAAATAATGCTGACACACCGTAGTCATCAGCAATCGATTTTTTGGTTGGTAAAACGACAAGCAAATGATCGAGTTCATCGATCTCGTGAAGCTCGATTTTTTCTCGGATCATTTTCTTGCTTGAGAGCTTGATCAATTGTTGGTAGCCGATCCTATCTTTTGCGTAGAGTAGTAACTCATAATGACGTTCTTGAAACTGGTAGGTCAAGTTCAGTCCAATAATTGGTTGTATTTTTTCACTCATACAGATGCGGTAAAATTCCGCTGCCCCAGATAGCACATCCTTATCTGTGATCGCTAATGTCTGATAGCCTAGTTTCTTTGCTTCTCGAACGTATTCGTTTATGCGAATCGTACTTTGCAACAAAGAATACGAGGTGATCGTATAAAGTTGTGGAAGAAACATTTTTACATACCACCTTTTCCATTCACTTTCTTTTTAGGGGAATATTCGTAACATCAGCTCGTTATCTTGTATGACTGGTTACGTGTATTCGTCTTTCATCATGCTTTTCCCATCCGATGAACGATCTATACTTTTTATACTATCCACTGACGTTGAATGCCTGTTTCTCCCTTTACATTCAAAAAAAATCTGGTAAACTGAACTTAGAAAAGAGGTGTTTGATATGCGATATATCGTCACATTATTTTGGGCAGTCATTTTAGGTCAAGTGGTTGGCTATATCGGTGGTGCATTGTCTAGTAGCCCATATGATTTTACCATGACGACTATTATTTCATTGGTTGCAGGATTGATCGTCATTTTGATCAGCGCTGTTGCAACACCTAAAAAAGAAACTTCGTCCGCTTCACATTCATAAAAGCCGAACAGATTGGAGAAATACTCCAATCTGTTTTTTTCTTGATCATAGTTTTTGATGAAGTACTTTTCTAAAATTAAATAGTGATAAAAGAATATTCGTCAGAACAAAGAGACTAGTCACAATAAACACTGTACTATAATTGTACGCATGAGCGACTGTCGAACCTAACATCGGTCCTAGTACTTGACCAAAGTTCGTAAACATTTGGTTATAGCTGTATACTCGACTGACACCTTCTTCTGGTGTGATCTTGCTGATCAATGTATTGATCGATGGCATCAACGCACCTGTCGAAAAACCTAATATAAAACGTAAGATCCCTAATTGTAAGGGCGTAGTCACAAATGCCATTGGTAAGTAACAACAAAACGAAAGTACCAAACCTGCTAACAGCACCTTCTGATTTCCGATCTTATCCCCTAATTTCCCCAGTCTTGGAGAAGAAAATACTGCTGAAACACCTGATACTGAAACAATCAATCCACTAACAAATAAGATATTTGATGTGTCACCACTCAATTCCCGAATGTACAATGTCAGGATTGGACTGATCGTGGTGATCCCTAACTGTAAGATCAGAGTAGTAACAAATAAACCGACTAACACAGAAAAGTGATCCATTTTAGCAAAAACTTCTTTGGTACTGATCATATCTTTTTTCTCTACCGGTTGGAAATCTTCTTTTACCATGAAAATCGTTAAGATCGTGGTGATCAGTAATAACCCTCCAGTAATCAAAAAAACATTTTCCATTCCGAACCATTGCGCCAAAGCGCCTCCCATTGACGGACCAATCAGCGTCCCTGCCACTGCCCCAGTAGAAAGCGTGCCTAACGCCCATCCACTTTTCTCTTTAGGCGCTTGTGAAGCAATCATCGCTGTCGCATTAGGTATGTATCCAGATAAAATCCCATTAAAGAAACGCATGACTAAAAGCCAATAAGCATTTGGGACAAAAGCTAGTGATCCCATAGTGATCGTCATACCTGCTGCTGCCCGGATCATCATCATTTTCCGTCCTTTTCGATCGGCTAGATTTCCCCAAATAGGCGCAACGATCGCCGCAGCAAAGGCTGTTACTGAAATCGCTAATCCTGAAAATAATTCAATTTGATCCTTAGGTGTACCTAGTTGTTCGACGTAAACTGGAATGAACGGCATGACTAAACTGATACTTGAACCAGTAAAAAAGCAGCCTATCCAAGCTACGAATAAATTTTTTCTCCATTGAACCTTCATCTATCACCCTTCTTTCGTCTCTATTATCATACCTATTTTTGTACGTGTGTGCAACGTATGTGCCAGTATCATTCATTTTTGTCAAAGAGGACATAGACCAAATAAAATAGGAGCAAAGAGTTAGCCTACTCTTCACTCCTAATTAAAAATGTCTTTTAAATGATTGCTAAAATGACGAAGTTGAGAATGAATAAAATATCAACAACCCACAAAGCAATTGAAATCTCGTTTGTTTTGCCTTTGATCACTTTCATGATCGTGTAGAAGATAAAACCAGCAGCGATTCCGTAAGAGATGCTGTAAGCTAACCCCATGAAGATCGAAGCAAAAAAGGCAGGTAATGCTTCTTCCATATCTAACCAATTGATATCAGCAAACGAAGCCATCATCATCACACCAACTAAGATCAATGCTGGTGCAGTTGCTTGTGCCGGTACAATAGCGATCAGTGGAGAAAATAAGCTACTTAAAGCAAATAATGCGGCTACGACAACTGAAGTCAAACCTGTACGACCACCAGCGCCAATACCAGCTGCTGATTCGACATAAGTCGTTGTATTCGATGTTCCGAAAATCGCACCGATCGATGTTGCGATTGCGTCAGCGAACAACGCTTTATCCATTTTAGTTTTGAATCCTCGTCCATCTTCCAAAGCTTCCTCATCTTCTTTAGAGAAAATACCTGTACGCCGTCCAGTACCGATGAACGTACCGATCGTATCAAATGTATCGGATAAACTAAAGGCAATGATCGTCATCAGGACTTGTGGGATCTTAGAGCTATCGCTGAATAAAGATTGCATCCCTTCCGCACCAAATGCTGCACCAAACGTCGTGCCTAGTTCATTGATTGAATTGCCTAAAGAATTTTGTTCCCAATCGATCGTTCCTAGATCAACAACACCCATCAAGATCCCGATGATCGTTGTTACTACGATACCGATCAAGATTGCACCACGAACATTTTTAACAACTAAGATCGATGTCAAAACTAATCCAATGACAGCTAGTAGGATCGGCGCATTATTAAAGTTTGCAAGTTCTGGAACGATGCCACCGTTGATCGTCACATTCGTCACTTGACCATTATCAACCACAGAACTAGTTATCGCTGATTGATCTGCAGAGAAAGACAAAAATCCAGCATTTTTGATCCCAACGTATGCAACAAAAATCCCAATACCACCGCCGATTGCATGTTGTAAACTCTCAGGAATAGCATGGATGATCATTTTCCGAATATTTGTTACTGTAATAAATACATTAATCAACCCACAAATAAAGACCATGGCTAATGCTTCTTGCCAAGAATAACCTAACCCAAAAACAACTGTAAATGTGAAGAAAGCATTCAAACCCATTCCTGGGGCTTGTGCATAAGGCACATTAGCAAATAATCCCATAACTAAAGTACCGATGATCGAAGCAATGATCGTCGCTAAAAAGACTGCCTGAAATGGCATGCCAGCAGCTGACAAGATCGTCGGATTAACAAATAATATATAACTCATGGCAAAAAACGTTGTTACACCAGCCATTATTTCTGTTGGTACATTTGTATTATTTTTCTTTAGTTGGAAAAACTTTTCCATAAAAATTTCCACTCCCTGATTTTTTCTAACGGACTATATAATATGTAAAAATAAATCCAAATATAATTTTCCGTCGAACATTTATAGATTATATAGACATTTCATTCGTTTTTCAACACAAAACTTTATGAAATGTCATTTTTATATTTTAATGTTCGTTTTTAGCTCAATTTGGTTTGATTCTTTTCTATTTTTGCTTTAAAGCATTTATTTTTCAGAAAGATCTGTACCTTGTTTATTCATTGAAATATGCTAGACTGAAACAAATCGTTGTTTGAAAGGAATGACAGCATTGAACAAAAAATTGATTGCGATCGACTTGGATGGAACAACGTTGAATCCTGAGTCGATCATTACTTCTAAAACCCAAGAGACATTGAGAAAAGCCATTGATGCTGGCCATCATGTCAGTATTGCAACCGGACGTCCTTATCGAATGAGTTATCAATATTATCAACAGTTAGAATTGACAACACCGATGGTCAACTTTAACGGTGCGCTTGTGCATATCCCAAACCAACAATGGGCTGGAGAACAAGAAACATTGATCAATAAAGAGATTGTTTTTGAGATCTTAGCGCAAAAAAATCAATTGAATCTAGATTTTATTGCTGCGGAGAATCGCGACACTTTCTTTATCGATACTTTTGATTTTTTTGACGCAAAATTCTTTGCTTCACCAAATCCTAAACCAGAAAACCTACTGTCTCCACGAAATCTAACAACTAACCCTACGTCCTTATTGGTACGTACAGAAAAACAATATGCTGAACAAGTTTCTGCCGAACTAACACGTCAATTTGGGAAGCATGTCGATGTAAGGACTTGGGGTGGACCAATGGCGATACTAGAGATTGTTTCAAAAGGGATCGAAAAAGCGAAAGGAATCCATCAAGTAGCGAATTATCTATCGATCGAACAAAAAGATGTGATTGCTTTTGGTGATGAACACAATGACTTAGAACTTCTTGAATATGCGGGCTGGGGTGTGGCAATGGCTAATGGGACTGAGCAACTAAAAGGCGTAGCCAACGATGTCACTGAACAAACAAATGAAGAAGACGGTTTGGCGAATTACCTTGAAAAATTACTTTCATTATAAAAAATCCGTCTGGGGCATTCGTCCTCTCGCACCACTTAAAACCAAATAAACAGAGGGAGCAGAAGTAAGCTCTTCGAAAATAAGGCGCCATCCACAAAATCTTCGTGGATGGCGCCTTATTTCTTGAGGCTAAATACTTCGGCTCTGACCTCTGTTATCTGTTTGCCATGAACATATCGTAATAAGCATTCATGATTTCTTTGGCTATGACCGAATTCATATGGTCTTTTTCATCTAGCAGGTTTGGTAAGACAACACTTACCGCAATCTCAGGATTTTCTGTTGGTCCATAAGCCACAATATTACTATTGACTGTTACGATATCGGGATGACCTTCAGCGACTGTTTCGGCTGTCCCTGTTTTAGCAGAAAGATCCATTTTTGCATCTGCTAATGATCGAGCAGTCGTGTAGTTATTTGTTCCATGGACTACTTGATGGAATCCTTCACGTAAAAGGGCCATCTCTTCAGGAGACACGTCTACTGTATTTTCGACAACTGGTTCCATCTCTTTTTTCACTTCACCTAAGTTACCATTCTCGTCGTTCCCGTAAATGCCTTTGACAATGCGTGGTTGGATTCTTTTTCCACCGTTTGCTACTGTTGCTGCATATTGCGCTAACTGGATCGGGGTATACGTATCGAACTGGCCAAATGCCAAGTCAGTAAAGTTTCCTGGTGTGAACCAGTCTTGTCCGTTGTCTGCATTGAATTTCTTCATGTATTCAACAGAGTGTGAGATCCCCGCAGACTCATTTGGTAAATCGATCCCTGTGACTGTTCCAAGTCCAAATTGTTTAAAGCCGTCACGCAATTGTTCATACGCTTGTGCCTCTTCACTTAGACTAGGTAAGCCCATATTTGGTACGTACTCTAACCCTAGCATCTTCAACGCTACTTTGATCATATAGGTATTTGATGAAAGCTCTAACGCTTGGACCACATCCAAAGGTACAGATCCAGTACGATTGAAGACGGAGCTTTTTTCTGAAGAGCCTTGTAATCGAATCGGTTCATCTACTAATACTTGATTACCGCTGATCACGCCACTTTGCCAACCGGCGGCTAACGTACCTGCCTTTACAACAGATCCTGGAACAAAGGCATTCGTGATCGTACCAAGGGCATTTTCAGTCAACTCTTTTGAGCCTTGCTCATGGCTGAAACCCGTCATCGCTAATACTTCACCTGTTTGAGGATTCATCGCGACTACATACGCACCTGGTGAGTATTGGGCTTTTCCATTATCGACTAATTTTTGATAATTGTTTCTAAGAATCTCTTCGACCTTCGCTTGGAACTCTGCATTGATCGATAACATCAAATTCGATCCTTTTTCTCCTGCATACAATTCTTTTTGTTGGATGACATTTCCATTGTTATCTAAAGTGATTTCATATTGTGTCTTTGTGCCTTGCAAGACATCTTCATATTGTTTTTCTAAATAGCTTTGGCCTACTCGGTCATTACGTGAGTAGCCTTTTGCCAAGAATTCTTCCACTTGATCGGCAGGTAAGCCTTGTTTTTCTGATGTTACGCTTCCTAGAATACTCTTTATGGAATCCGCCGCATTATACTGGCGTACCCAGTCAGTTCCTGTTGAAACACCTGGCAGGTCTGATGCATGTTCTGCCACGATCGCCAATTCTTGATCTGTAACACCAGAATTTTTGATGAAAACTGTATTCAGTTCATACGCATTATTCATTCGTTTAAAAATCGTTGCTGCTTTCAATTGTTCCTCATTGAAATTGATTTCCTCATCTGTCACTTTATCTACAGTTGCTTGGTATTGCTCACTCGTACTCAAGCTTTTTTCTTTTGCCGATAGGCGTTCAGTCGCAGCTTTCAAATGATCGGGATCTGCTAACCAAAAATCCTTCTTATCACGTGTAGTCAAATTTTCATCCACTGGCATATCGATCAACTGTGTCAAGGTATTTGCTGTTTTCAGCAAATCCTCCGCTGTCATATTTCTGCCTCTCGTGAATGTGATTGCTTGGTTGGCTTGGTTTGTCACCAAAGCTTTCCCGGTGGCATCGTAGATCATGCCTCGGGGTGAACTTACTTGTACCGTTAGAGACGAAGATGATTTGACTTTTGCTTCTAGTTCCTCACTGTTTACGATCTGCAAATAACCTAATCGAGCAATCAATGACACGAACAACGTAAATATAATGAAAAAAAGGAAATTTAAACGAAAGGGAACATGTGACCGTCGAAACGTTTTATTTTTTGGTTCTTGTGTTCCTTTTTTTATTCGATCTAACCAAGAATTATTTGTATTTTTTTTCATAAAACTTTTCATCATTCCTTCTTTTTCGCCTACTTATAGGCTCCATTGTACCTAAAAAAAACAAAATTAAAAAGTAAAATCCTGATCCGCAAGAAATTCTTTAATTCTCGACCCAAAAAAGACTAGTTTGTTTCACAAACAAGTAATGTGTCACACAAATGGATTCTAAAAAACTTTAAAAAATATGGTTATTTTTGAAAATAAAGTTTTCTTTTACTGTGAAACAATGGAAACAAATATGACATTGTGGAAAACTATCATCTGTTATTTCATTTTTGTTTGACGTAATTTTTGATCACTTCTTTGGTTTGAGTGACTTTCTCGGTTAATTTTTCATTCTTTGCCATATAAAGATAAAAAATGATATCAATCGTTGCAAATTGAGCCAATAATGAGTTAGTTGCTGCACTTCGGTTCGTGATTTCTTTTGGTCTTGATGTCTGGACAACGACATCGGCCAATTTACTTAATCGGTTATTTCCAAATTGAGTCAATGCGATAATATCGATTCCCATTTCTTTGGCTAACTGTCCGATCATCACCACTTCTTTGCTGTTTCCTGAGTTAGAGACAAGCCATAGCACTTTTTTTGTTTCATTACTCACTAATTGTGGCAATAAGACGTGGATGTCTTTTTCAAAAATGATTGGTTTTCCTACACGAGACCATTTTTGGAGGATATCCTCAACGACTAAAGAAGATGCGCCCACACCATATAGATAAACTGTTTGTGCTTCTTCCAGACGCTCAACGACACGTTGGATCATCTCCTCTTCTAAAATATCCACGGTTTCTTTGATCGCTACTTGCGCATTATTCCCTAATTTATGTTTGATTGAATAAAATGATTCATTTGGTTCAATATCGCTGAATCCTTCCACGATACCTGCTTGTAATTCGGTGGAAATAGTGATTTTAAAATCCGTTAAACTTTGAAAGCCAAGTTTTTTGGAGAAACGAACAACTGTGGGAGCGCTCAGGCCCGCCGCTTCTGCTAACTCATTGGCTGTCATCGTTGGTATTTTTTCTACATGTGTTACGATATAATCTGCTAGTTTTCTTTCGGCAGAAGAATAGTCATTCATCATACTTTCAATGCGACTCACTACGCTCATCTCATACACATCCCTTTTTCTAAATGTCTATGTCATTATATCATACTCAAAGGCAAACAATTCTCATACTAAACAAGAAAATAGAGAATATCCTTTGTTCTCTGCCTGCTCAACCGATTACTGTTATTCCTAAAAATCAATCGCTAAAAAAAGAAGCCAAGGTATAAGTGGCAACATGTCACACCCTTATCTTGGTTTCTTTTGACTTATCATTTATGGAGTTTCACAGAATCAGCTATTAAAAACAAAAAAAAAGAAAGAAGCAACATCCAAAAAGAAACTAATACCCATCATTCAGTTCAAACAAATTGCCTTCTGGGTCTCTAAAGTAGGCACTGGTAAATCCTCCCCAAGCCTCTATTTTCTGAGGGTCACCTAAAAAAGTGACACCATTTGCGGTTAACTTCGCATAGTCCTTTTGGATATCCTTCGTAGGTAATATTATCACCACTGTATCAGATATTCCATTTTTAGCAGACTGTATATACCCTTTGACCAAAGACATTTCTTTTGCTGACGTCATATCAAAACAGTTAGGTTCTCCTTTTGCCATAGCAAATGACGTATACGGACCTTTTCGATTTCCCCATGTAGGAACCAATCCTAATTTTTTTGTGTAAAAATCATAACATTCCCCATAATCTTTTTGAATCAACAATCCAATTTTTGCCTGATTAAAGTTCATCTATCGACCACTCCTTTTTTAAGTTAGTTTTATTGTAGCAACTTAGGTTAGTAACGTATTGGATAGAAGCGACATTTTTCGCTGCTCACTCAACTTAACAAACTCAATGGGTGTGAGGCCAATATTTTTTTTGAACTCATTGATAAAATGGGACTGGTCATAATAATTTCCAACAAGCTCCCTTCGATCAGCAGGTTGTTTTAATAAAATGGTCAAACTATGATGAAATTTTATGGTCGATAGAGCCAATTGTGGGGTGAGACCGTAATGCTTTTTGAATAGCCGTTGGACATGCCTTGGACTAAGTCTCGTATATTCGTATAATGCTTGTGGGGAAGCTAATTTTTTTATATATAGTTTTTCAAATAACTGAATGTATTCCGTCGAAGAGATACATTTGGCTAATCCGGATAAATCGCTGATCAGCGATTCTTTCATTTCTTCAATCGTGAGCGCAAAAAGATGGGTTGTATCAAACCCAACATCTACTTCTTCAATGAACAACACTTGATCCATCGCTGCTGTTGCCTCTCGACCAGTGAAAGCAGAAAAAGCACCTGGCTTTAAGCGAAAACCAATATAGTGTTCGGGAAAACTTGAGAGAAAGTTGAAGTCCGTTTTACTTGAACCAGTATAGAAAACAGATTGCTCCAAAACATTGACAATCAAATCAATGCAACCGTCGGCGATGATCACGTCGGTGACCGTACCGCTAAAGTCAAATGAAATAGACTCCCACATACACACCAAGACATCTGCTAAGACTGGGAGAACCGTTTCTTTATAATGTATTTTTTCTTCATATGCTTGATGAAACAGATGATGAGGTTGGATTGGTTGATACATTCTCTACGTTCCCCCTTATTTATCTAATACATTTATTTTAGCACGATCTAGCGTTTTGACGTGTGTAATGAGTGCCCCATAAAAAAACAGGAAGGAACAATTCTTTGTTGTCCTTCCTGTTTTTATTAAATTAGGCGTTGGTTCTCTTGCTAACTCGTCTTAACGGCTGTAATTATGAACCTCTTCTGCCATTGCATCGACAAAGATATTCAAGTCCTCTACAGCAGTTTCTTTACTACCATATCGGCGGATATTGACTGTTGCATCTGCCACTTCTTTATCCCCAACTACGATTTGGTATGGGATTTTTTGCGTTTGTGAGGCACGGATCTTATAACCCATTTTTTCATTGCGATCGTCGACTTCTACACGCAAGCCTTTCATTTGTAGACGTTCTTTGATTTCATAAGCGTAATCTGAATGAGCATCAACTGAAACTGGGATGATCGTTGCTTGGATCGGTGCCAACCAAGTTGGGAATGCGCCTTTGTATACTTCTGTCAAGTATGCCACAAAGCGTTCCATTGTTGAAACGATGCCTCGGTGGATAACGACTGGGCGATGATTATTTTCGCCATCTTCTCCTACATAAGTTAAATCAAAGCGTTCTGGTAATAAGAAGTCTAATTGGATCGTTGATAATGTTTCTTCTGTTCCCAATGCTGTTTTAACTTGGACATCTAATTTTGGTCCATAGAAGGCTGCTTCTCCTTCCGCTTCGAAATAGTCAAGTTCCATTTCATCCATCGCAGCTTTTAACATGATCTGTGCTTTTTCCCACATGGCATCATCGTCAAAATATTTGTCTGTGTTGTTTGGATCACGGTAACTTAAACGGAAGCGATAGTCTGTAATATTGAAATCAGCGTAAACTGCGACCATCAACTCCAACGTACGTTTGAATTCATCTTTGATCTGATCAGGACGAACGAATGTGTGTCCGTCATTCAATGTCATTTCACGTACACGTTGTAATCCAGACAACGCACCTGATTTTTCATAACGGTGCATCATACCAAGTTCAGCGATACGGATCGGTAACTCACGGTAAGAATGGATTGTATTTTTGTAGACCATCATATGATGTGGGCAGTTCATTGGGCGTAGCACGAGCATCTCGCCATCTCCCATATCCATTGGTGGGAACATATCTTCTTGGTAATGATCCCAGTGACCTGAAGTTTTGTATAACTCTACGTCCCCCATGATCGGTGTATACACATGTTGATAGCCTAAGCTGATTTCTTTGTCTACGATGTATCGTTCGATCGTACGACGGATTGTTGCACCTTTTGGTAACCAGAAAGGTAAACCAGAGCCAACTTCAGGAGCTACCATGAATAATTCTAGCTCTTTTCCTAGTTTGCGATGGTCTCTTTCTTTTGCTTCTTCACGCATTTGGATAAACGCTTTTAACGCTTTTTTATCAAAAAATGCTGTTCCATAAACACGTTGCATCATTTGGTTATTTGAATTTCCACGCCAGTAAGCTCCTGCCACAGATAATAATTTGAAGACTTGGATACGACCAGTTGATGGGACATGTGGCCCACGGCATAAATCGATGAATTCTCCTTGTTGGTAGGCAGTGATGACTTCGTCTTCTGGTAATTCGCTGATCAGTTCCACTTTGTAAGGGTCACTTGCAAAGATTTCTAATGCTTCTTGTTTTGATAACACACGACGTTCGATCGGCAAATTTTCTTTGACGATCGCCATCATTTCTGCTTCGATCGCTGGTAGGTCTTCGGCACTGACTTGGCTCTCACCGTTATCAGTATCGTAGTAAAATCCTGAATCGATTGCTGGTCCTACACCAAAGTGGATATTTGGATATAAACGGCGCATGGCTTGTGCCATCAAATGAGCACTTGAATGACGAATCAAAGCAAGTGCGTCTTCATGATCAGGTGTCACAATCTCGATTGAGCCATCCTCTTCGATCCCGCGGTTCAAGTCGATCAGTTCGCCATTCACTTTTCCAGCTAAGGCTTTTTTGGCTAAACTTTTAGAAATACTTTCTGCAATTTCTGCAGTGGTGATCCCTGGCGCAAACTCTTTGACTGCACCATCAGGAAATGTCATTTTTATCATAGGGGTTCCTCCTTTAAATTTCCGTTTTTAGCCTCGCCACCAATAAAAAAAGTCCTAGTATCTGTACAGATACTAGGACGAAAAATTCGTGGTTCCACCTAATTTTGAATACGACATGCGTATTCCTCAAGCGTGATAACGGTACGACCGCCTCTGTTTCAACAAAGGTTTCGAAAGTGGTCATCCTTTGGTTTTCTCCTGGAAAAGTTTCAGCCTAGCTTTTCCTCTCTTATCGAAGACTCTCAAATTCAGTTGTCTTTCTCATCAATCATCTATGTGTTTATTTAACCACTATTATTTCAAAAAATCAAGTCTCGAATTCACTTATTTTTTCCATTCACCATTGACACCATACGTGCCTTTTTTCATTTCGTTGATAATTACATGAATGTGTTCTTTTGGTGCTTGCGTATTTTTATGGACCGCCTCGGTGATATCTTTCATCATGTTTTCTAATTGTTCTGGGCTACGTCCTTCGACTAATTCAACATGTACGAATGGCATGTTTTCAACTTCCTTTCATCGTTCACTTTTGTATTGATCAACTATTGCTTCTCTCTTTGCATCATACCGCAAAAAGATTTTGCTGAAAAGTCTCTTTTATCATTTTGCCTTTAATTTTGTGTGATCATGGCATGTGGTTGTTGTTTCGCTGATTTTTTTGCACGTAACGCACTTAAAATGGAAACTGTATCAACCACTTCTTGAAGCATCGCGCCAAACAATGCTGGAATGACTCCTGTACTGGCAACGAGCATCAAAAAGACACAGACAAAAATCCCAATCAAAACAGATTGTTTCGCTACTTTCATCGTTTCTCTAGAAATCATCACTGCTTCTGCTACTCGTTCTAAATCATCTTTCAAAATGACGACATCTGCGCTTTCACTTGCAGCAGTTGAGCCATGTGCGCCCATGGCGATGCCTACATCTGCGACAGTCAAGGCAGGAGCATCATTGACACCATCTCCTACCATCGTGACAGGCCGCTTTTCTTTGGGGATACTAGTTAAAATCGTTAATTTATCTTGTGGTAAACAACGAGCATGAACTTCGGTCAAGCCAACTTCCTCGGCAATTGCTTCTGCAACCGTACGACCGTCCCCAGTCACCATCAGTAAGTCGGTGATGCCTTGAGCTTTCAAGCGAGCGATTGTTTTACTTGCTTCTGGACGGATTGTGTCTGAGAAGTAGATCGTGCCGGCGTATTTTTCATCAATCGCCACATAGATCGCAGTTGTATCTGTTTTAGCTTCTGGAACATCAATAAAGCGTGCATTCCCTACTTTAACCTGCCTGCCATCAACCGTAGCGGTAATCCCTTGCCCTGAGATTTCTTTCAAATCAGTGACTGGCAACAATTGGGGAACTGCTTGAACTAAGGAACGGGCCAAGATATGGGCTGAGCCTTGTTCCGCACTCGCCGCCACACGTAATAATTCCGCTTCTGAAAACCCTTGAACGGGAGCGACACCAGTTACTTCAAGCATCCCTTTGGTGATTGTTCCTGTCTTATCAAAGGCAATCGTTTTAGTCTCTGCTAATTTTTCCACAGCGGTACCAGTCTTGACAACGATCCCACTTTTACTTGAACGACTCATTCCCGCTACTAGAGCAACAGGTGCAGCCAAAATCAATGGACATGGCGATGCTACAACTAAGACTTGCACAAAGCGTACAGGATCACCACTAGCCCACCAAGCGATTCCGCCGATCAAGTAAGCGATCAAAGTAAAGGGAACAGCATAACGATCTGCTAGACGGACAAAACGTGCGGGTTTTTCTTTCGATTCCTCTACTAGTTTGATAATTAATTGATACTGGCTATCTTCTGCCCGTTTCTCAACCACCATTTTGACAGATGAGTCCCCATTGACCGAACCGGACATCAATTCATCACCGACTTTCTTGCTCATCGGTTTTGCTTCTCCAGTCAATGACGCTTCGTCAAAAGTAGATTCCCCCATGATCACTCGTCCATCAGCTGGAACGATTTCCCCTGGTTTGATCACCAGATGATCGCCGATCTCAAGTGTGTCTACCGCAACATCAAGTTGTTGATCTCCTTGCAATTTATGGGCAGTTCTTGGCGTATTATCTAATAGGGATTGCAATTCCTGACCTGCTTTTTTTTGCGCATAGTCTTCCAAACTTTCGCCACCTGTCAACATGATCAAAATCATCAAACTCGCCCAATATTCATTGACGAGCAATGTCGCAACAATAGCTGTAATCGCTAAAATATCGACCCCATATTTCCCTGAACGCAGTGTTTTGATCATTTCGACAAACATCAAGAAGGCGAGTGTGCCACCGGTGATAGCAATGATCATAAACGCAAGGCGAGGATGGTCGAACATAAACTCACTGATGAGGGCCACCGCTCCAATCAGTAGTGTCATTGCAAATTTTTTAAAATGTGTCATTTCGTTCAGCTCCTTTCTCCACATTTAGAATACCTGTTCTCTAAAGCCATTTAAACTAAAAACCCCTAAATGAAAACAACTATCACTCTCATGTAGTTTTGCGTTTATTTTTAGTTAACTCACTTGTGTACCTTTTTTAGTCAAACTGTGCTATACTTTTAATTCGTTATTTACGGCGGAAGGAGTAAACGATGCAATGAATGAAAGACAATTAGAACAACAGCATGTGGAAGAAACCACACAAATGATCCAACTTGAACAACGCCTATTGAATCGCAAATTAAGCGACTTGACTGAAAAAATGAATGACTCCACAAAAGAAACAGCTAATCACAAAATACGTAGCGGCTCCAACGAGTCTTTTTATGAGTCAGTGGTCGAATACCGCCAACATGAACAAGAATTGCTTTTAAAATACCATACATTAGAATCTCAGCAAAAACGTCTGCAAACATTAGAAGTAATGAAAGAAAGTCCTTACTTTGCTCGTATCGATTTCAAAGAAGAGACGGAAAAAGAAACTCTCTATCTTGGCATCGCCTCATTGAGAGATACAGAAGAAGAAACCATCGTGATCGACTGGCGTGCACCGATCGCTAACCTGTATTACGAAGGAGAAATCGGCCCTGCTTTTTATGAAACAGATGTCGAAAAAATCGACGTCGAACTTCTCTTGAAACGACAGTTCAAAATCGTTGAAGGAAAAATCGTCTCCATGGTCGATACATCTGAAGTCATCAATGATGATTTTCTATTAGAAATCTTGGATGACGCATCAAGTGCTCACATGAAAAACATCGTGTCGACGATCCAAAAAGCACAAAATGCCATTATCCGTGACACCAACAGTAAAGTGATGCTGATCGAAGGAATTGCTGGAAGCGGTAAGACTTCAGCATTACTTCAACGTATCGCATTCATTCTTTATCACAATCGGAAATGGCTAGATGCTGAGAACGTCTTATTGTTCTCACCAAACCATCTGTTTTCTGATTACATCTCCACTGTTTTACCATCTCTTGGTGAAAGTGGTGTTCCGACACAAACCTTCAAAAATTATTTACAGCAATTAGTTCCTGAATTTGAGTTGACTGAAGAAGAACAACAAGAAGTCGGTTTCCTTTCTGGTGCTGATGACCCGATAAAAACGTTGAAATCCGGATTGACTTTCGTTGATCTCCTGGAGACTTACATCCAGACGATCACTGATTTTGGGCCATTGTTCCGTGAGATGAAAATCAATGGTCGAACGATCCTATCCAAAGAAGCGATCCGAAAATGGTACCAAGAAACCAATGAACTACTTCCATTGCATCAACGTCTATCTTTATTACAGACAAAGTTATTGAAAAAATTAGGCGGTCTGCAAAAGGATGAAACCCGTCAGAAGTGGGTCAAAGAGCTTGCTGAAGAACAACTTCAAGAACTATATGCAACCGATCCAAATTTAGAATACACCGAACAAAAAGAAAAATCATTGCGTAAAAAACTTACGAATCAAATCGTGAAAAAAAGATTCCGTAAAGTTCACCGAGGAATTTTACATTATCAATTCGTCAACTTACCGAAACAGTTTCTTCACTTTTTACAAACGATTCCTAAAACGATGTTAACCGCACATGGAATCAGCGAAACTTCTTGGAACGAACATCTTCAAGAAGTCAAAATGAACTTACGGAAAAGAGAATTGCCACAGGAAGACGCCGTCTTGTACTTCCTATTGATGCGTCGAATCCATCCTGTATCAGTCACACAAAAGGCAAGGTATATTTTTATTGATGAAATGCAAGATTTTGCTCCTTCGCAGGTCGCATTGCTGCAATCAATCTATCCAACTGCCAATCTAACATTTTGTGGGGATCTGAACCAAAATGTTTTTGGGAACGAGACGATCACTGGTTCGTTAGAGTCGCTTTTCCCAGAGAAAGAAGTGACCCAATTCCAATTGACGACGAGCTATCGCTCCACGAAGCAAATCACTGATTTTGCCAATCATTTCTTAGCTCACGACAATCTTGTAGAAACAACGGCTCGTGAAGGTCGCCTACCGTTGATCGTCCAAAGTGATTCATCTACAAGCCAAATCAACTGGTTGGAACAAACGATCATTGACACGAAAGAGCAAGCAAAATATTGGCGTACCGCGATCATTGGTAAAACGATCGCTGAATGTGAAGCACTCTATGAACAATTGCCTGTATCCCTGAAAGATCAAGTCCAATTGATTGCTGATGAATCTGATTTTATGAAACGTTCGATTATTCTTCTTCCTGCTTATCTAGCAAAAGGATTAGAATTTGACCGAGTCTTTTTATGGAATGTCGATGATGCACATTTTAATTCTGGTCATGACAAACAAATCTTATATACAATGTGTACGCGTGCCATGCATGAATTGATCCTATTTACATCAGCGAAAGACGCTTCTTTTCTACAAGCATTGGCTACTGAAAATCATGAGTCTCTCGCTTTAGATTGATTCGTTATTAAAAATAAAAAGCATCAGGGGAATCAGTCCTCTCGCACCACTTTAAACTGAATATACGGCGAGAACAGAAGTAACCTCTTCAAAAAATAAGGCGTCATCCACAAAAATTGAAAAAACAATTTTCGTGGATGACGCCTTATTTCTCGAGGCTAAACACTTCTGTCTCTGCCTCTTTTTATTCATCTATCGATCATAACATCAATTCTGTGTTTGGGTATTTCAAACGAACAAGTGCGACGATCATTCGCAATTCTTCGATATTTTCGGGATATTCTGGGTCAAATACTTTACTATGGCGACCAATCCCTCCGTTATCGATCAGACGATAAATACGATTCCAATCCATAAATTGTTCGACTGTTTGGAAATTACTGATCGGGTAACCCCCACTATCTAATATTTCTGATACACGAAAAGCCAAATAAGCTGTATCAATGACTTTTTCTTTTTTCGTATCTACTTTTTGACTTGTTTCGATCAATATCTTTTCTGGTTGATGCTTCAGACTCCAGTCCAATAATAAAAAGAAAGCTTCCATCCGATAATCTTCTTCAAACAACTGAAATGCTGAGTCAGAACGTCGAAAAAGCAATGGAATCAAATATTTTTTTTTATAGATCAGCATGGGCGCGCGATCAACCATACATTCTAGATAACGATTCAAATAGCCTGTGCCTATATAGTTTCCTAAACGATAGCCTTCTACCCCATAAGGTGCATATTTTTGTGCAAGCTTTGAGCAATCGGTGATATTGACTGCCAACTCTTCTACTTTTTGGTAACCGCTTAGAATACGTTCGAAAGGCTCTAGATTAATTTTTGCTTCCATTATTCTTTCCCCGCCTACATCAAATTACTATTCGTTTACTCACGATACTTTAATAATAACACAGGTTGAAATAGAAATGATAATAAATCACAAAAAAACTGTAACAAATAACACAGGATTTTTAATTTAACTACTCTGTATTTGTTCTCTTTCTTTCATATCGTATGACTATACTTCTTTTTTAGCTTCACCAATATTTTCTCTTCTCCGAAAAAATCGTATAAATAAAAGTACGAAAGCAAAACATGACATTAGCTTTTTAAGCAGGATAACAGCTGTTTGTTTTTTTAGGAAAATAAAAAAGTGTCTGGACATTCATCCTCTCGTAACACTTAAAACTGAACAAACGGCGGGAACAGAAGTATCTCTTCACAAATAAGGCGCCAGCCACAAAAATTTGAAAAACAATTTTCGTGGCTGGCGCCTTATTTCTCGAGGTTAAACACTTCTGTTCCGACCTCTTTTATCCGCTTTATTCGATTAATCTTCTAAAGCAACATTATGGAAGACATGTTGGACATCTTCTAGATCTTCTAATACATCGATCATTTTTTCGAATTGTTCTAAGTCTTCGCCAGTCAATGTCACTTCATTTTGAGGGATCATTTGGATCTCCGCAATTGAAAAGTCAGTGATGCCTTTTTCTTTTAGTGCTTCTTGAATACTGTGGAAATCTGGCACTTCTCCGTAAACGATGATTTGGCCATCTTCTTCCATGACATCACGTACATCGATGTCCTTTTCCATCAAGTATTCTAAGATCTCATCTGCATCTTCACCGGCAAAACCAAAAATCGCGGTATTGTCGAACATATAAGATACTGCCCCAGAGACACCCATATTTCCGCCGTTTTTACCGAATGCTGCACGCACATCAGCGGCTGTGCGGTTTACGTTGTTGGTCAATGTGTCTACGATCACCATTGAGCCATTTGGTCCAAATCCTTCATAGCGCAATTCAGAGTATGTTTCATCCCCTGAACCTTTTGCTTTTTCAATTGCTCGGTCGATGATATGTTTTGGTACATTGTAAGTTTTAGCGCGCTCAATGACGAAACGTAGTTTTTGGTTAGCGTGTGGGTCAGGATCACCTGATTTTGCTGCTGCATAGATTTCAATTCCGAACTTCGCATAAACTCGGCTGTTGTTTGCATCTTTAGCTGTTTTTTTAGCTACGATATTGGCCCATTTACGTCCCATAGTTTCACTTCGCTTTCTGATTTGATATAGGATAGATTCTTTTTGATTCGTGCGGGAACACACAAAACGTCCTGTTTCATTATACTTGTGAATCAGGTTTATGTGAAGCTTTTTTTCTCTTCGATCGTTTCGATAAAGACTGGTTTTCGCCCAAATACTTGTTCCGCTACCTCGCCACCTAAGCGATAGATTTGATCACTGCGAACGAGTAGTTTTGCCACTTGCGCTTCTTTTTTGCCGATTTTCACAAAAAGGGCTAAGGCTTTTTTATTTTTGAGACATGCTCTACCTGCTGCTGTAAAGCCCAACACATTGATGTATTCTTGCATCTGTTGCTCTCTCATCTCTTCTTTTTGGATATTCAATAACACGTAGCACGACAGGCGTTGGATCCTCGTCCACGTATAGCGTTTTGTTTTGACTTGTTCGACAAACTCGTAAAATGTATTAGCTGTCTTGGCCGCTTCTAACATCCTGATCTCTAAACCTTCCGTCATCTGGTAGATTTTTTGCAACGAGTCAACGGTGGAAGAAAGAAGACGGTATTTTAGCAAGGGCCAATAGGATGTCCAAGTTTGCAAACTTTCTGTCTTTAAAAATCTCTCTGTCTCTGAGGGAACTGTTGCAGAAATCGATCGATTTTCCGTTAATGCTTTACGAATCGCTGTGGCACTGGCTATTGTTTCTTTTGGTAACTCTTCATCATGATAACCAGCCCCTTTACGGTTGATCGGAACTAGTTCCATTGGATGTTCATAGGTAGCATTTTCTTTTGCATAGCTCAGCCCTAGAATATGATTAGGCGAGGAAAAATCAAGTGAGATTTCTGGGTAGACGTGCTTGAATACCTGTGTCATCTTTTGCGGATAACTCATTGTCTGATCGGGCAACTCTTGAAATGCTTTGGTGATTTGATCCTGATGGTGCAAAACAAATTGACCAAATGCTTGATAATCGAAGGTCGCTTCATCTTCTGTTCCAAAACATAAATAGTCACAGTTTAATTTTTGCAACAGTTGAACTGCTCCTTTAGCAAAATAATCAGCAGATTGTACTGCCCACTCGATTGGTAATTCAACCACGAGATCCACTCCGTTTTTCAAGGCTACTTCTGCACGTTGCCACTTATCTAAAATCGCCGGTTCACCTCGCTGCAAAAAATTGCCACTCATCACCGCAATCACTACGTCGGCACCGGTTCGTTCCCGTGCTTGCTGGACATGATAAAGATGACCATTGTGAAAGGGATTATATTCAACAATGATGCCACATACTTTCATTCGCTTTTCTCCTTTCGCCTAGTAAAAAAGAAGAGACTAAGCTTTTTGATCCAGCCGTCTCTCCTTTTTATTGTTTGCTACAGTTCGTCGATTTCGCCTTCTTCTTTCTGGGCGACAAAAAACCAACGTCTGGATTCTTCGTTAGGTGTTTCGTCTGTAAAATCAGCGAATACTTCTACTTTAGCAAATCCGCTATTCTCTAACATCCGCAAGTAGTTTTCTAGTGGATACGTACGTTCTTGATGTAATTCATCTTCACGTGTGAACGTACCGTCTTTTTCTTGTGATTCGACAAAGAATGTCAAATAATGTTCAATGCTATGTTTTTCTTTCCCCGTATAACTATCCCAAAGAAAGGCAAAATCGTCTCCTTGGTAATGATAACTATACTCCGGAAATACTTGATCGATTTGATAAACGGAATGGACATCAAACAAGAAACGGCCGTTTTCTTCCAATGCCTGATAGACTTCATCGAATACTTGTTGTACTTCTTGATCGTTTTGCATATAGCACAAAGAATCTGAGAAACAAGTGATGGCTTGGTATTGCCCACTCTCTGATAGATCTAACATATTCCCTTCAACAAACTGTACCGATGCTTCTTCTTCATAGGCACGTTGACTGGCGATCATCAGCATTTCTTCTGATAGATCCAAGCCAGTTACATTGTAGCCGTCTTTGGCAAAAGCCACAGCTAATGCTCCTGTACCACAAGCTAGTTCAAGGATGTTTTTAGTTGTTTCAGGCAAATGGCGTTTAGAAAATGCGAGCCATTGTTCATAAAGCCCGTCATCCATGACTTCATCGTAAATAAAGGCAAATGTTTCGTAGGCCATGTTAATCCAACCATTCAGTCAAATCGACAAGTGGCGCATCTGACCATAACTTCTCTAAATTATAAAACCCACGTTCTGGGGCATGGAATACATGGATGATCAAATCACCTAGATCGATCAGAATCCATTTGCCGCCTTCTTTTCCTTCTACGCGTTTTACTTCGTATTTGCTTTCTTCTTCTTTTTCAATGATTTCTTCCACGATGGCATTGATCTGACGTTCACTGTTTGCTGAACAGATCATAAAGTAGTCAGCTAATAGCGACACTTTACGGACGTCTAAAGCTAAAATATCTTCTGCACGTTTTGAATCTGCTGCTTGGACAGCGATTTTTAATTGTTCTTTACTATCGATGATGATTTCCTCCTAATGGGTCAGCTATTTTGCCACCCAATGATTATATGTTTCAATTGTTTTTGGATAAATTTTGCTCTCTTGCGCAATCAAATGTGCTAATGTATGTTTGGTTTCGAATGCAACTGCTTCATCTAAATCGATCATGGCGATCTCACGGGCTTCTTTGACACCTGGAAAAGAACGTCCTGGTTCGATATAGTCAGCCACATAGATGACTTTATCGAGTAAGGACATCTCAGCAGCTCCTGTCGTATGGAGACGGATTGCTTGTAAGATCTCCTCATCAGTGATGCCTAATTCTCGTTCAACAAATGATGCACCGACTAATCCGTGCCAAATTGCATTTCCATAAGCTAATAACTCTGGATCAAGTTGCTCACGTTCGATGAATAAGATAAACTCATCGTCTGGTCGTTCTTTCGCATAATCATGTGTCAATGCGGCGATACTCGCTTTTTCTGGCGAGCAACCATACCTTTCAGCAAGTGCAACAGCTGTTTGTTCTACACCCAAAACATGTTTGAAGCGTTGTTCACTCATTCTCATTTGGACTTTTTGCATCAAGATTTCTCGAGTATAGGCCGTATAATCTGTACTATAATTCATGTTGATACAATCCTTCTTTCTGAATATAATCCAAGACTTTATCTGGGATCAAATAACGGACGGAACAACCTTGTTGAATTTTTTGACGAATCTTTGTCGAACTTAGATCAATCTCAGGGACATCGACCCAGATCACAGGATACGGGGTTTCCACTTGATACCCACGTCGATGGATACCGACAAAGTGGACCATTGTCAATAACTCGTCGATTTTGTACCACTTTGGTAAATATTCGACCATATCACCGCCGATGATAAAATAGTAGTCCGTATCAGGATTATTTTGAGTCAAAGCCTTCATCGTGTCATACGTATAGCTTTTGCCGCCTCGTTCGATTTCAATCGTTTCAATCGTTAGAAAAGGATTGTCTTCGATCGCAAGTTCCAGCATGTTTAAGCGATGTTCTGCCGGTATAGTTGGCTTTTCATCCACATGAGGTGGTTGATAGGAAGGCATTAAACAGACATGGTCTAGTCCTAAATTCTGTCCTGCTTGTTCTGCCATCACTAGATGGGCTAGATGCACAGGATTGAAAGTTCCGCCCAAGATCCCCACCTGTTTTCTTTTCGCATAAAGATGGGGCATTTCTTTTGGAAATACTTGAGGTCGAACAAAGGATTTCGCTTGCGATTTCATCTTCGTCACTCCTTAGATTGCATGTACTTCTTTAGATATCCGTTGGTATTTCTCTTTAGATGATGCTTTGTATAAAACAAGCACGCGTCCGATGATCTGAACCACTTCACATGCGATAGCTTGTTCTAATACTTGTGCCGCATCTTCTGCGATCTCATCTGTATTTTGCAACAATGATACTTTGATCAATTCTCTTTTTTCAAGTGCTTCTTCGATTTGGACGATCATTGCTTCATTGATCCCACCTTTACCGATTTGGAAGATCGGTTGAAGATGGTGTGCCTGACTACGTAAAAATCGTTTTTGCTTTCCTCTTAAACTCATGTTTTTCCTTCTTTCTTAAATCAGTGCTTTTCTTCTTAACACATGTACCCCTTTTGGCGCCCAGCCTGCGATGACTGCTGGTTCCGTTACCGTGATCCAGCCTAGTCCTGCAAAGACGATATCTGTCTTTTCTTTTACAGAAAACTCAAAGCGAACAAGTTCAGGGAATTCACTGACTTCATTCGGACGTGGTGGTTGCAATAAGCCGCCTACATGTTTTTCATAAAAAGTATCGGCTTTTTCTAATTTTGTCCGATGTAAATTGACATCATTTGATACATAAGCAATAAATGAACCTCGTTTGCCACTGATAAAGTCGAATCGAGCTAATCCTCCAAGGAAAAGCGTTTGACCTTCATTCAGCTGATACACCTTAGGCTTGATTTCCTTCGTCGGTGCGATGATACGTAAGTCTTTTTTGCCTAAATAGTGGGCCATTTGATGGCGATGGATAATTCCTGGTGTATCGATCAAAAATTGGCCATCATCCAATGGGATCTCGATTTTATCTAACGTTGTTCCTGGGAACTGCGAAGTCGTGATCACTTCTTGGACGCCTGCCGTATTTTTGATGATCTGATTGATCAATGTCGATTTCCCGACATTCGTCACACCAACGATATACACATCTCGACCCTCACGATATTTTTCGATTTTCTCTAGAAGTGTTGTCATTTCAGGTGCTTTTTTTGCGCTTGTCAACAACACCTCGACAGGTCTTAGCCCTGCTTCATGGGCACGCTCATTCATCCATTGGATCATTTTTGATTTTTTTAATGATTTAGGTAAAATATCGACTTTGTTCCCAACCAAAAGAACTGGATTGTTTCCGACAAAACGATGTAATCCAGGAATCAGTGAACCGTTGAAATCGAAAATATCCACCACATTGACGATCAATGCGTCTTTTTGACCTAATTCATTTAGTAATCGCAAGAAATCATCATCTGTCAGTGATACATCTTGGATCTCATTATAATGTCTCAAACGGAAACAACGTTGACAATAAACATCCCCTGTTGCTAACCCTTTTTCGAGTGCTGCTTTTGGTGTATAGCCTAATTCATCAGGATGTTCAGTTTGGATCATCACGCCACAACCGATACATTGCAATTCTTCGTTCATTCAATGCCACCTCGCCAATCCATATCTGGATGTTTCTTTACTAAATAACTCATGATCTTACGTTCCCAGAACCGATTGAATTTCGTCTTCCAACTATCAGTTTCAATGATTGGTTTAACTAAGACACTACGGATACCGGCACTATTCGCGCCACGAATATCGGTCATGATCTGATCACCAATCATGATGATTTCTTCATCTGCCAGATCCAACATTTTTTTTGCTTTATTGATTCCCACTGGCAAAGGCTTCAAAGCTCTTGCAACATAAAGTAGCTCAAATTTTTTAACTGCACGAGCTACGCGTTCTGAGTTGTTGTTAGAAACAACGACTACTGGTATGCCCGCATTTCTCATTTCTAAAATCCAAGTGAACAATTCTTCCGTTCCATCTGGATTATTCCAAGCAATCAGTGTATTATCAAGGTCCGTCAAGACGGCTTTGATCCCTAGTTTTTTCAGTTGTGCAGGGGTAATTTTATAGACGGCTTCTACCATCCATGTAGGTTTATAATTTGAAAACATGTTGTCTCCTCATCTGCAAAAAATGAAGGAGCACGATATGTACTCCTCAACCCCATATTATACTGTAAAATCTAAAAAAAAACTACCTCTATACATTAAACCTTTTAATGGAGGTAATAACAGAAGGAACCAGCTCCAAAAAATAAGCAATCAGCTCATAAAATAGATTCTTCTATTTCTTGAGTTGGTTGCTTATTACTGAAAGAGTTGCTTTTGGAACATCATTCATATAATTTTAGAAAAACCTAAAGAACTGAAATCACTATCCATAGGTAATGTTGGAAAAGAGCGCCATTTCTTATATCTTATTTTTTACTACAATACTTTGGCCAAAAAATCGATAGTCCGAGGCTGGCTCGTCCGCTCCAGCACCTCACTAGGTGTCCCCTCTTCCACGATCTGTCCTTGATCCATAAAGATGATTCGATCACCCACTTCTTTCGCAAAGCCGATTTCATGAGTGACAATGACCATCGTCATCCCTTCTTGTGCCAATTGCAACATAACCGAGAGTACTTCACCCACCATTTCTGGATCAAGTGCCGAAGTAGGCTCATCGAACAACATGACGTCTGGTTGCATTGCCAACGCTCGGGCAATCGCTATCCGTTGCTGCTGTCCACCTGATAAAGAGTAAGGATAGGCGGTGGCTTTATCTGACAAACCAACTTTTGCCAATAATTCCAAAGCGATCGCCTCGGCTGCTTTCTTAGGCATTTTTTTCACTTTGATTGGTGATAAGGTGATATTTTCTAATACTGTCATATTGGGAAATAGATTGAACTGTTGAAAAACCATCCCCATTTTTTCTCTTGTTTTAAAAATATCGTGTTTCTTATGTGTGATATCCGTTCCCTCAAACTCCACCGTACCGGCTGTAGGAGATTCGAGTAGATTCAAACAACGGAGAAACGTACTTTTCCCTGAACCTGAAGGGCCGATGATCACTACGACCTCCCCGGCGGAAATAGTCGTAGTAATTCCTTTCAATACTTCTGTTTCCCCAAATGATTTATTTAATTGTTTGATCGTTACTATTGATTTTTCCATACGACATTCTCTCCTAACGTTGATACCCTTTTCCGAGTTTTTTCTCCCAACTACTCAACAACCGCGATGTTACAAAGGTCATAACGAAGTATAACCCTGCGGCAATAAAATAAGGTTCCAATGGGATATAGGAGTTTGAGATAACGATCTGAGCAGATCCCATCAATTCATTGATACCGATCACTGTCAGTAAAGAAGAATCTTTGATCAACGTGACAAACTCATTTCCTAATGGTGGCAGGATATTTCTCAACGCTTGTGGGAAAATGACATAACGCATCGCCTGTATAGGACGTAAGCCTAGTGAATACGAAGCTTCTGTTTGTCCCATATCAACAGCCGCAATCCCTCCACGAATGATCTCAGCAACATACGCCCCAGAGTTCAGTGATAATACGATGATTCCTGGTATCAAACGCCCTAAGTCGATGGTTAAAATCCCCACGGACCAATCCACCGCTGGAAAGAAACGTTGCAATAAGATGAATCCGATCATGATCTGCAATAACATCGGTGTGCCTCTTAGTAATTCGATATAACTATTAGCTAACCAATTCCAAGGCTTGATCTTTGAGCGCTTCATCAATGCCATGGCTAGGCCAATCATTGTACCAAAGATGACTGTCAAGATCGAAATGACGATCGTAACGACCGCGCCGGATAAAAAATACGGTAAGTACTTATCTAAAAACGAAAAATTCACACTGCGTCCCTCTATTCTGTCGCTGTTTGTTCAGCTAGTTCATGATTTTTTTTGATGAATTCATCGATTTTTCCCTCATCACTTAATTTTTTGATGATTTTATTCAACTCTTCTTGTAATTCTGTACTCCCTTTTGGTAAGGCAATAGCAAAAGCTTCATCATCTGATTGTTCCAAAGGGATATCTGCAATCATCAAGTTGGGGTTCTGAGCAATATATGCTTCGGCAATCGTTTGTTCAACGACCATGCCATCCAGTGAACCTTGATTGATCTCGATCACCATATTTGGCACTTTATCGATCGTGACTACTTTAGCTTCTTTGATTTGTTCGTTGATCACTGCTTCTTGGATCGAGCCTTTTTGCGCCCCTAAGCTTTTACCTGCCAAGCGATCAATGCTTGTGAACGTGTTTTCATCTTTTTTATTGATCACGAGAACTTGTGGCGGATTGTAATAGTTGTCGGTGAAGTCAAATTGTTCTTTTCGTTCTGCGGTCGCTGAAATCGCTGAGATCGCTACATCGACTTTCCCTTCTTTTAAAGAGGCTAACACCGTGTTGAAACTCATATCTGAGAGCTCCAATTTCACACCAAGCTCATCTGCGATGGCTTTAGCTAAATCAATATCCGATCCGACGATTTGATCTTTCCCATCGACGATCGTATGAAATTCAAACGGCGCATAATCAGCAGACGTCGCCACTTTCAATACACCACTTTCCTTGATTGCTGCTAATTGATCGTTTGATTCAGCTGCATCCCCATTCCCGCAAGCTCCTAATGCGAATGTTGTAACTAAAAATAAAATAATTCCGGAAATCTTTTTCATTGTCTCGCCCCTTATTCATTTTGTTCTGTCATTATAGCATGAAAATTTCAAAAATAAACTATTTTTTGTATATTTATTTAATTTAATTCGTTTTTATGCTTTTAAAATGAATAATAATCACAAATTAAGAATATTTATTTTAATATTTCAAGGGAAGAAATGAAAAAGCTGAGAACCAAGTCTCAGCTTTTTTATTTGATTTTCAGTCTATTTTACTTTGTTTCTCAAAGCCAAACACCTCTGTACCAAGCTCATTGGTTCCGCTGATTTACGCTAAATCACACAATTAATATCGTTTGTCATCTTGATTTGTTCAATTCTTGTAAACTATTGTTTTCTTTCTTGATTTTCAATTTTGATTACATTTTGCATTAGATAAGCAACTCCGTTAACTGTATCTGCAAATGAAATAGAATTCGCAAAAGAATTAACTGAGCGATATTTGTCCCATAGTTTTTCCAAATAACCGCTCCCTTTTATCTTTTCGATTTCCCTTTCATAATAAAAAGATAACGGTTTGTTGTCTCCACGTTTTGTAAATGTATTTCGGACACTTTTATATAGCTCTTTCATATCAATATTTTCTAGTTTTGGGATGGCAAATAGGTCGTAGTAATCTTTCAATCTCGAATTGTCTGTCCCAAAGTTAAATGTAGCACTCAGCTTTTCTGCAATAATCTGTTCTGTTGGATAAGCTGGAATCTCCACTTTTTTATCTTCAAACATCAATTGATGATGATGTATATCTACTTCAGGATAAATAGAATCTCCTGTTGTTACATCCAATTTAAATGGGACACGTATTTTTTCTAAATGAGCAATCAATTTAATTTGAAACCCAGGATAAAAATCAATTTCCCTTGTCTCTTTAATCTCTTGAACAGAGAAAACAATTCCCTCTTTCGTAGGTTTACTAGTTAATTCTTTAAAGATGTTCTTCAATTTTTCTTTAGTTAATTTACTATTTCTAAATGTCGTATCAATATCAATTGTTGTTCTTCTATCAATTCCATATTTTGAACCTAATAGAAAACCACCTTTCAAAATAAAGTCATTTTTATACTTCGATTCAGAGATTTGTTCAACTAAGCGATCCATCATAAAATGCCTTTGAACTAACTGTGCATTTAATCCTATACTTTTTGCAAGATTTCTTGTTTTTGCTGTAAATTGTGTAGGGGTCATATTTTCTCTCCATCAATACAAACTCTGCATATGATATTTCATTTCTTTCTCTACATGTAGTTTTGTCATATAATCTCTTAATTTACTTGGGTCTCTCATAGGATCTCTCATGTACTCTTTTAAAGCTTCTAATTTCATTTCATATTCAATTTCATATCTCGGATTCCAAATATCACAAAGAGTTCGTTCCTTATCGTATATAATAATAGGATTTCCTTGAAAGGAAGTGCCCTCCACTTTCCCTAACTCGTATACTTCCTTCTTCACAAAATGAAATTGTAACTGTTGCTCTTTCGTAATTGAACGATTCACATTATAACCATGTGGAAAAGTCAAATGAATGAAGTTCGGCATGTTTGTAGAAAGTTGATATATATCTAATGTCGTTTCATGAGAAAATATTCCTCTGGAAAATCGTTGCTGAAGACAAAATAAATCATCGATTCCATGACCAGTCTCTACATAATAACCACGATCAACTTTCATCAAAATTCCTTGATTCACCAATCTTTGTACAGTAGTTGCTGAAATTCCTAATTTTCTAGCTTCCTTCATAGATAAATTTCCATCGCGAATACGCAACAACTCTTTCAGCTTATCTTGCATTTAATCCCCTCACTTACGTTACAAATACACTACATTAAACTTATCATAATAGTGTAATTGTAACAAGGCATTCTTCATGCGGGAAAGAAATGGTCGATTACTGTGTAATGGATGTTTCGCGAATATCTGGACAATATAACTTCCTGAAAGCTATACCAAGACGATAAGATACGTTAGCAAGTTTATGCACACACCAAGAACGCCTTACACTATAACTATTCAGATGGCCTACTTAAATAGTTAAGTACCAATATCCAGCACTAAAAAGAAATACCTATGGTTTCAACAACTTTTAAAATTTCAAATCAAAAATCCTGATTCGGTACAGAAAAATATTTTTAATCAATTAAAAGAACAGGGAAAAGATGGTGCCCCCTTCTTTCTGTTCAAATTATTCTGAAATTCCTCTACTTCAATAATCATTTTGCAAGAAGCATCGTTTTTTAAGGCTATTCCTTTACTCAACTATTCCTCATTCCCTGACACAAAACTATATTCAATCTTATGTGAGTCAGATAAACGATTTCCACTTTCACCTACCCAAGAAAATTCTTTTCGATAATCCTTTCCGACTAACGTTGTCGTTTTCTTCTTCTGATTGACTTCGACTGTTACATGTTCGATCTCTTTAACAAATGTTTGAAAAAGTTCATTCGTTTTTAGGTCTTGTTCTGCGGATGTAAAATCTGGTGTCAGCAAACTTTTGATTTCTTGTTCTTCACTGCTTGAGAGTTTTAAATCTGCGGGATCTTGATAAAGGCTTTGTGCCAGTTGGATTTCTTTCATGATCTCTAAATTTCCCTCTTTAAGAGTATAACTTCCTCTGTTTTGTAGCGTCCCAGCATTCGTCACTTGAACAATTTCGATGTTTTTTAATCGGTCCTCATTCGATTTAGAGCAGCCAGTCAAGAATAGCGACAAAGAAATTACACCTCCCAAAAAAAGAACATAAAATAACTTACTTAACAACTTATAAAACACAACATCAACTCCTTTTTAATAAGAATATCACACACAAAAAAATATCAAATAATAACTAAGTTATGATTTGATCGGAAATAATAAACTAACTATAATAAAATTGTAACAAATAAAAAAAAGAGGTTTAATATAAAAAAAAAGGTTATTTTTAGTTGTTTTGTTGGCGTTACTTTTTTCAGTATGTTGTTACCTAGCCAAATCGTCCAGACCCAAGAAATAATCGAGCATACAGAACCATTTTCTAGCATCCAATCAATAGGTTCAAATTCAGATAACTTAGACTCAAAAGCAATATTGACTAGATATTGGACGTCAGGATGGATTAAAACAGGTAGCCCCGCTCCCGCAGTAGCTTTCTTTCAAAGCGGTGCATATAGGGGATGGTTAAGCAGATATCGTGAACTACCAAGTCATTATGGTACAACTGGTTATTATGAAGGTTACTTTTATCATAACTCCGTTCCATTTCCAGTTCCATCAAAATTAAATATTTTGAACAATGACTTATTATCACCAATTGATGAGGAGGATCTAAAATGAAATATTTCAAACAAATTTTAATAGCTTCAATAGTAATTTCTGGTCTATTTTTATTTACTGAAAGACACAATGCAAACACAAACTTAGCAATAGCGGAATATACCTCAATATCTATAGAACCTTTAGGTAGTAAAATCATCTATCACACAAGACGATCTACTACGTTAGCCGGGTTAACTAACACCATGATTTATAATGATGGAATTTATTGCGGACAATTAACTTTACAGTCTTGGTCTTATGAAAAAGATTTTTCAACTGGAAGAATGTGGTATGTGGGTATATATAAAGGAACTGTACGTTCTAATGGTGGTTGTTCTATTGGTTAATTAATTAGTGAGAAAAATGAACAATAAATAAACTGCAATAAAGGACAACTTCACTTCATTTTTTCTCGCTATTATCTTAGACATCTCAAAAAGCTTGTACATATATATATATTGAATAGTAGTATCTAACCACAAATAGCCCGATTTGATAAACCAAATCAGGTTATTTGTGGTTAGAAGATGTTTATTTTTATGTATTGCGATAATTACACAGTAAATAAGTGGGATATACTTCATTAAAAGAATAAAAACGGTACATTTAATTACGCGTTAACCTAGTTTTTTTCAATTTTTAGTGTATAACACAACATTCAATATATACTCTATGAAAAATTACTAAATTTTTTTAAGTTACAGAAATTCAAATTATCTCTATCTTTAATATCATTCTTCCAATTAACATTTTCCATTTTTCTTTTATATAATCAACAATCAAAATCTAATACCTAAATAATTACACATCAAGATACAATCTCTAATAACTAAATATCAGTGTAAGTTTAAAAATCTAAGAAAATTCAATGAAATTAGTTTTTTATATTAAGTTAAATATATATCATAAAATTTTTTCCATTTTAACCCTTACAATCAAAAAGAAACAAGAATATTTTCTAAAAAAATCATATAATTCCTATTTTATTTCCCCTTTTAACTAGCAAATCATACAAATAAACACATTAAATATATAAATCATAAACCAATATTTATCCATTTATAGGATAAATCAGAAAAAACTGTAGAGGCAATTCTCTACAGTTTAAATCAAAAAACTTCTTAATATTTACGAAAACGTTGGTAGCGTTGTTCGATCAATTCTTCGGTTGGTTTCTGACAAAGTTTGGTCAGTTTTTCGATCAATGCTTTTTGCATCATACGCGCAACTTTTTCTTTGCCTAAAGGTTCCCCATTGAATGTTTCGGGGATCACTCGATCAATGACGTCTAACTCTAATAATTCACCAGCAGCGACTTTCATCAATTCAGCGGCTTCGGCTGCTCGGCTGCCGTCTTTCCAAAGAATCGAAGCAAAGCCTTCTGGTGATAAAACAGCATAGATCGTTTGTTCTAACATCCAGACTTCATCGGCTAATGCTAAGGCTAGTGCCCCACCACTACCGCCTTCACCAATAATAATACTGATGATTGGTACCTTCAAATCCGACATTTCTAATAGATTACGGGCAATCGCTTCCCCTTCACCACGTTCTTCTGCACCGATCCCACAATAGGCACCCGCAGTGTTGATCAACGTAATGACCGGACGGTTGAATTTTTCTGCTTGTTTCATTAAACGCAGTGCTTTACGATAACCTTCCGGATGAGGAGAGCCAAAATTCCGACGAATATTTTCTTGCAAGTCACGGCCTTTTTGGATGCCAATGACGGTCACTGGTTTTCCGGCTAATTTTGCTACGCCTCCGACAATCGCTTCATCATCACCAAATAAGCGATCACCATGAAATTCTTGGAACCCTTCAAAAATCGTTTCAAAAAAATCAAGACTTGTCCAACGATCTTTTGCCCGCGCCAGTTGGACGATATCATGAGCAGTTTTATTCATGGTTGATCCATCCTTTCTGCGTATGCAATTCTAATAATTGATGGATCGTGTCCTTGAGTTCTCTTCTTGGAACGATTTGATCCACAAAGCCATGTTCCAGTAAAAATTCTGCTTTTTGAAAATCTTCTGGTAGTTCTTGTTTGATCGTTTGTTCGATCACTCGGCGGCCAGCAAAGCCGATCAAACTTTGCGGTTCAGCTAAGATGATATCCCCTTCCATCGCAAAGCTGGCGGTAACACCACCTGTCGTCGGATCTGTTAAGACAGTCAAATAAAATAGCTGTTTATTGCTATGACGTTTGACCGCTGCGGAGATTTTGGCCATTTGCATGAGAGAGAAAATTCCTTCTTGCATCCGGGCGCCCCCTGAAGCAGTGAATAATACGACGGGTAATTTTTTACTCGCCGCACGTTCAAACAAACGAGTGATCTTTTCCCCTACGATCGTGCCCATACTTCCCATGATAAAATTAGGGTCCATGACACCAATAGCAAAAGGAATGCCTTTAATAGTCGCTTGACCAGTTAGAACTGCTTCATGTAAGCCAGTCTTTTCTTGCATCTTGCCGATCTTTTCTTGATAATCAGGGAAATCAAGAGGATCTTTTGTAACGAGATCCGTATCCCATTCCTCTAAACTTTTCTCATCAATGATCAACGCTAATCGCTGCCATGCGCCGATTCTAAAGTTATAACTACAGTGTGGACATACTTTTTCTTCCCCGATATCTTTTGTGTAGATGATATGTTTACAATTTGGGCATTTCGCCCACATATTGTCAGGGACTGATGGTGCATTCGTTGGCTTGATTTCTCGATTAGGATTGATTCGAATGTATTTTTTCTTTTTGAATAAAGTCATCTTATTCGTCTCCTATCTCCGTCTCGGGAATCCAGTTTGGTAAAAACTCTTCTTGTAAGAATGCGGTACTGTAATCACCAGCAATCACTGCAGGGTGACTGATCAGATCCATTTGGAATTCAGCATTCGTGATCACGCCATCTGTCACGATCTCGCTCAATGCCCGTTGCATTTTCATCAACGCATCGAAACGTGTATCGCCATGTACGATGACCTTAGCAATCATTGAATCATAATAAGGGGGAATCGTGTAACCTGAATAAACCGAACTATCGACCCTTAATCCCATACCACCAGCTGGTAGCAACAAATTCTTGATTTTGCCTGGTGAAGGAGCGAAATGAAATGCTGGATTTTCTGCATTGATCCGGCATTCGATCGCATGCCCTTGGAAAATGATATCTTCTTGTTGGATCTCTAGTGGTCGTCCGGCCGCAACCTCGATTTGTTTTTTGACAAGATCGATATTTGTGACCATTTCTGTTACTGGATGTTCAACTTGGATGCGGGTGTTCATTTCCATAAAATAACAATCACCGGATTCATCCATTAAAAATTCGATCGTTCCTGCATTTTCATAATTCACTGCCTTTGCTGCTCTGACAGCTGCTGCACCTAAGTGATTTCGTTTTTCCTCAGAGATCACAACAGATGGTGATTCTTCTAAGACTTTTTGATTATTCCGTTGTAAGGAACAATCACGTTCACCTAGATGCAGAACATGACCAAATTGATCACCTAATATTTGCACTTCAATATGTCTTGCGGGATAAATGATTTTTTCCAAATACATATCATCGTTACCAAAAGCAGCAGCTGCCTCTTGTTGGGCGGATGAAAAATGTTGTGGTAATTCTTCTTTTGACAAGACTTTGCGGATTCCTTTACCGCCACCACCAGCGGCGGCTTTAAGCATCACTGGATAGCCAATTTTTTCTGCCACTTCCAGTGCTTCTTCAACAGTCGATAGCACACCATCACTACCTGGGATCACAGGAACATCTGCTTGTTGCATCAACTGACGTGCGTTGATTTTATTCCCCATATCATCGATCGTTTTGCTTTTAGGTCCAATAAAGACGATATTACATTCTTCACACATCGAAGCAAATCGACTGTTCTCAGATAAGAATCCAAATCCAGGATGGATTGCTTCTGCTTTTGTAACGATGGCCGCACTTAGAACTGCTTGTACATTCAAATAGGAATCTGTTGCTCTTGCAGGACCGATGCAGACGGCTTCGTCTGCTAATTGTGTGTGCAATGCCTCCGCATCCGCTTCAGAATAGACCGCAACGGTTTGGATTCCAAGCTCACGGCAGGCACGAATGATCCGTACGGCTATTTCGCCGCGATTTGCTATCAAGACTTTTGAAAACATAACTCACCTATCCAATCATAAAGGTTAATTCAGCTTCAGCAACTTTTTTGCCGTCCACTTTTGCAATTCCTTTGCCTATTCCTGCAGAAGACTTGATTTTAGTGATTTCCACTTCTAATATCAACGTATCTCCAGGAGTCACTTTTTTACGAAACTTCGCTTTATCTAATCCGCCAAAGTAAGCAGTTTTTCCTTTGAACTGTTCCAATGATAATAGAGCTACTGCTCCTGCTTGGGCCATCGCTTCTACGATCAATACCCCCGGCATCACAGGTTCTTCTGGAAAATGTCCTTGGAAAAAAGGTTCATTGATCGTCACATTTTTTTTAGCAACGATCCGTTCGCCTTCGACAATTTCTTCCACTCGATCAATCAGCAACAGCGGATAGCGATGAGGGATGATTTCTTTGATTTCTTGTATATTCATAGGTCTGGTTCTCCTTGGCTTAATTTGGTTGGATGATAAAGAGTGGTTGTCCGTATTCTACGACTTCTTCATTGTCGATCAAGATCGCAACGATCTCACCATCGACATCACTAGTTACTTCGTTCATCAATTTCATTGCTTCAATGATACAGATCACTTCACCCTTAGCGACTTTATCTCCTACTTTTTTGAATGCTGGTTTGTCAGGAGATGGTTGTAGATAGACGATTCCAACGATTGGTGATTTCACTTCAGTCCCATCAATTGTCGGCGCAACTGCTTCTGGTTGAACAGAATGGCTTTCTTCTTTTGGTAAAGCCGGTACAACTTGTTGAGGTTGTGGTTCAGAAGCACTCGTTGTTGGTACTGTTTGCCCCATTCCCCGACTCATTTCATTTTTATTCATATATAATTCAAATTGTCCGTCTTTCAAGTCAAATTCTGTTAAAGTTGACTGATCAAATTGACTGACTAATTCTTTGATTTCATGGATCTTCAACATTATTCCTCCCAGCGTTTCATACATAGTACAGCATTATGTCCACCAAATCCTAATGAATTACTCATGGCATAAGACAGTTCAGCTGGTTTACTTTCGTTGATCACAACGTTCAGATCGATTTCAGGATCTTGTTTTTCAACATTGATGTTTGGTGGAATAAACTGATGCTCTAACGCCATCAAAGTGGCAAGTGCCTCAATCCCACCTGCAGCACCTAATAAGTGACCAGTCATTGATTTCGTACTGCTGACATAGGTTTCTTTGAAAGAGTCTCCTAATGCGATTTGGATCGCTTTAGCTTCTGCTTGATCATTTGCAGGTGTACTTGTTCCGTGTGCGTTGATATAGCCCACTTCTTTTGCATCGATCCCGGCTTCTTCCATCGCCAATTTCATTGCTTTTGACGCACCAGAACCATCTGGTGTTGGAGCTGTCATATGGTAAGCATCACAATTTGAGCCGTAACCCACGACTTCACCATAAATTTTTGCGCCACGAGCTTGTGCATGCTCCAGTGATTCAAGGACTAATACTCCTGCCCCTTCACCCATGACAAAACCATTACGGTCTTCATCAAATGGCATCGAACCACGTTCAGGATCTGTCGATGTTGACAAAGCAGTCAATGCCGCAAATCCGGCGATCCCCATTTCACAGATTGTTGCTTCTGTTCCACCTGCAAGGATGATATCGGAATAACCATGTTTGATGTTGCGGAATGCTTCACCAATCGCATTCGTTCCACTGGCACAAGCGGTCACGATCGACGTACAAATTCCTTTCGCCCCTACACGCAACGCAATATTACCAGCTGCCATATTGGCGATCGACATTGGAACAAACATAGGTGATACGCGATTGGCCCCTTTGTCGTGCATGCGGATGACTTGGCTTTCGATTGTTGGTAAACCACCAATCCCAGAGCCAACGATAACACCAAAACGATCTTGGTTGATCGTTTCTTTTTCGATCCCACTCATCGTCAATGCTTCCATCGCAGCATAAATGCCATAGATCGAAAACATATCCATGCGTTTGCTATCTTTTTTTACAAAGTATTTATCAAAAGGAAAGTCTTTTACTTCACCTGCTAAAGTGATTCCTGTATCTGTTGCATCAAATTTTGTGATCGGTGCAATGCCATTCGTCCCAGCTTTTAAACTAGCTAAAAAACTATCTGCATCATTACCGATCGGTGAAGTGACTCCATAACCTGTAATTACTACTCGATTCATAAATTTTCCTCCCTATCCGTGCATGACCAATCCGCCGTCAACATTGATGACTTGACCTGTGATATACGAACTTTTCGCTAAGAACAATGCGGCTTCCGCAATATCTTCCACTTGGCCGAAACGTTGCATTGGAATTTGTTTTTCTGCTTGTTCTCTTACTTTTTCGGATAATACATCTGTCATATCTGTAGTGACAAACCCCGGAGCAATCACATTACATGTGATTCCTCGTGTGGCAACTTCTCTTGCCACAGATTTAGTAAAACCGACAACTCCTGCTTTACTTGCTGCATAATTGGCTTGACCCAAGTTACCGATCAATCCTGAAACACTTGAAAGATTGATGATCGCGCCTTCTCTTTTTTTCATCATTTTCTTTAACACGTGCTGTGTCATATTGAAAGTTCCTGTTAGATTGATATCCAAACATTTTTTGAAATCATCTGCATCCATACGTAAGACAAGTTTATCATTCGTAACTCCCGCATTATTGACCAAAATATCGACAGAACCCAGCTGCTGTTCTGCTTCTTTGATCATCTCTCCTGCTTTATCATAATCGGAGATATCACCTGAGATTCCTACACATTCAACCCCATGCGCTTTGATCGCATTGATTTTTTCGGCTGGGATCTCTCCACGACCATTTAAGAAGATGTTTGCGCCTGCTTTGGCAAAGGCTAAAGCGATTGCTTCACCAATTCCTCGTGTACTGCCTGTAATAAATACATTTTTTCCAGTTACGTCCATAACTTGCCTCCTATGACAATCGATTGATTGTTTCTTCAAATGTTTGTTGATTCTCCACACGTGCAACGGCGATCGACTTGTCAATTTTTTTCATAAAGCCACTTAATACTTTACCGGGACCGACTTCGACCACTTGGTCGATTCCTAAATCTTTAAGTTTTTCGATACTTTCGTAAAAACGAACGGGTTTCATGACTTGTTGTTCAAGTAAACCTAGGATTCTTTCTTTCGTCATGATCTCTGTCGTGGTGTTGCTGATCACAGGTATTTCAGGTTCTGAAAAAACGATCTTGCTTAGTTCCTCCGCTAATTGTCTAGCAGCAGGTTCTAAGATTGCTGTATGGAAAGGGCCACTTACATTGAGTGGGATCATTCGTTTGATCCCTTGTTCTTGTAATAGTGCTACCGCTTGATCCACTGCTTTTTCTTCGCCTCCGATGACGATTTGCTGGGGTGTATTGTAATTTGCAGGGGAAACGATCCCCATTTCTTCCGCCTGCTTACAACAGCTCTCGATAACATCTACCGGTGCATTCATCACAGCTACCATTTTCCCACTACCGATAGGTGCAGCGTCTGTCATAAACGTGCCTCTTTTTTCGACCAATGCGACTGCTTCACTAAAGGAGAGCGCACCACTGGCTACTAAAGCAGAATACTCACCTAAACTAAGCCCTAAAACGGCTTGAGGAGTGATCCCATGTTCTTTCAGCAAACGATAGAACGCAATGCTGACAGTTAAAATAGCTGGTTGCGTATAGATCGTTTGATCCAAACGTTCATTTGTTGAAAAACAAAGCTCCGCCATATCATAGCCTAAGATCTGACTAGCTTCATCAAAAGTCTGTTTCACGATGGGTTCATGGTAGAGGTCTTGACCCATTCCTTGGTATTGTGCACCTTGTCCGCTAAATAAAAATGCTGTTTTCATCATAGTCTCCAATTTATATTCAGGATAGATAGCTTTTTGTTTCATTTAAAAAAAGGCTAAGACATTCCTTTTTCGGAAAATGTCCCAGCCCCCAACCTAATCTTGATGATTATGCAGTTTGTTTTTCAACATAAGTGACTAAATCTTGAACTGTTTTGATGCCGTCTTCTGTTTCGATTTTCACATCAAATTCATCTTCGATCTCGTTGATGATTTGGAATAAATCCAAGCTATCTGCTTCAAGGTCTTCTTGGATGTTTGTCGTTAATTTGATTTCTTCTGTGTCTTTCCCTAATTCTTCCGCAATGATTTCTTGAATTTTTTCGAATACCATATGATAATTCCTCCGATATTGTTTCTTTATTTTATATTTTTTATTTTTATCAGTTTATAGTTCCATGAGGATACTTCCCCATGTCAATCCTCCACCATAACCTGTAAATACCACTTTTTGTTTTTGACCTAAGGTAATTTTTCCGCTTTCTATCGCTTCATCTAAAAGAATCGGGATGCTTGCTGCGGAAGTATTGCCATATTTATCCATGTTCGTTAGGAATTGCTCCTGGGGAATTTTTACCTTGCGAGCAATCTTTTCGATGATTCGTAAGTTCGCTTGATGCAAAAGCAGATAATCAACAGGTGTGTCTTGAATGAGTTCCTTGATGTTCATCGCGACGTCTCTTACAGCAAAGTCAAAAATATCCCGTCCAACCATTTTTAAATAGTAAGAACCTTCTGAATCTTTCGTGTATAAAGGCGATTGATTTGGTAGATAGCCAGAAGTAAGAGATTGCGCACGCGAACCATCTGCCGCTAGCGATTCTCTCAATAATTTTTGATCTGAGCCAGCTTCTAACAAAATCCCACCAGCACCATCACCAAACAAGACAGCGGTTGAACGATCCGTCCAATCGATCAGTTTAGATAATGTTTCGCCACCAATTACTAAACCTTTCATTGAGCCACAGCGAATCAGTTTCTCTGCAACACTCAAGGCATAAACAAATCCTGAACATGCGGCGCTGATATCAAAGGCGATTGCTTTGGTTGCGCCGATCCTTCCTTGAACTAAAGTTGCGACAGAAGGCGATGTATAATCAGGCGACATCGTAGCAACGATAATAAAATCGAGTTCCTTTGGATCGAGTTTTTTTTTCTTTAGTAATTTTTCGGCAACGAGGTAACACAAATCGGAAGTCTCCTGCTCGGTCACACAATGTCTCTCTTTGATTCCTGTACGGGATGAAATCCATTCATCCGAAGTGTCCATCATTTTTGAGAGATCATCGTTTGTGATGATTTTTTCCGGTAAGACACTTGCCGTTGCTGTGATCGTTCCAAATTGTTCCATTAAACTTCCTCACTTGTAATCTCGCAAGAAATCATGCAAGTTTTTCAATGCAGACAGCAAAGCTTGTTGTTCGTCGGTAGCCATACCATCCATAATGTTTTTGACCATTTCACGATGGAAATGCTGATGCACGCGGTAAAGTAACTTACCTTTTTTGGTCAACCCCAGCTTCACCACTCGTCGGTCGTCTTCACTACGGATACGCTCAACGTAGCCTTTCCTAACTAACTTGTTGATAGCAGTGGTCAAGGTCCCAACAGTAATCGACAGTTCTTTGGCTACTTCTGAAGTTGTCTTTTTCTTGTACATACCGATTGCCTCGATCGTATGCATCTCTGTAATCGACAGATCTTTGAATTGTGACTTTTTTAATTCGGATTCTTCGATCGTCAAAATATCATTGAAGACACTAACGAGATAATCATTTACTGTATTAAAATCAGGTTCCATGTTCCACCATCCACTAAAATTAGTTTGATTATCAAATCTTTTGATGTTCAAACTATATCTTAACTTGTTTCAAAATGCAACCTTTTAACTAGATTTTTTTGCATTATTAATTTTTTTTAATTTTAATTTTATGAAAAAATGCTTTAATATCAACCTTTCAACCTCTAAAAATTAAAATAAAAGAATAAAAAAATATTTTGATTATCAAAGTATCTCTATAATTTATTTATAAAATATAATCCCTTTTATTGTTCATTTTTTTAAATCTGTTATAATCTTTTTAGTTCAAATTCAATTAGAGGAGCGCTTATGCACTTAAAAGAGAAAGTAAAAAACCTGCCTTTATTACCTGGTGTTTACTTGATGAAAAACAGCGATGGAAAAATTATTTATGTGGGGAAAGCTAAAAATTTAAAAAATCGCGTAAGTACGTATTTTCATCAAAATAAACAACACTCGAAAAAAGTCTTGCGCTTAGTTCGTTCGATTGCAGATTTTGAGATCGTTGTCGTTGATACTGAACTAGATGCCTTATTATTAGAGTGTCAATTGATCCAACACTATCGTCCTATCTACAATCGTCGGATGAATTATTTTGACAACTATAACTATTTACATATTCAATCCGATGGTCTTTTTCTCACGAATATACCTACCGCAAGAACTTATGGCCCTTTTCGTCTTTATAAAAAAATGCCTAGTATCCTTCGAATCATCGAAGAAAACTATCAAATGCCTTGGCTTTCTGAAATCAGTCATTTGGCGTTACAAGTTCAACTTCCTGAAATGAAGGCATTGAGCTTTGATCAAAAAAAGAAAGAGATCCAAGGTCTATTGCAAGGAAGAAACAAGAAATTGTTAGGCTATTTAAAAAAACGACAATTACATTTTGTTAACCAGCTTAATTTTGAGAAGGCGGCTATTCTGCAACGAGATATCGAATTGATCACGTACTTTACTGGTCGGATACAAGAACAAAAAAAATTTTTACGAACACCGAGAATCACATTGAGCATGCCGTTAGCTAGCGATGAGACCAAGATCAAGCATTTCTTGGTTTCCTACGGACAAGTGGCTGATACAACGATCACAGAACCTGGACAAACGCCTCATTTCTATTATGAAAAAGACAACAGGTTGTCACTCAAGCGACAACTGTCTCAAGAAGAAATCGATCCTGTTCAAATCTTGATCAGCTACCAACGTAAACTGGCAAAAGACGAACAGGAAACAAAAAAAGAGTCTGGAATCCAACGCATTGGTTGAATCCCAGGCTCTTTTAGCTAGCTCGAAATCTTATTGAATCAAATCATAGATCTCCATCGCAACGATATCGATATTGTCGAATTCGTATTGTTGATGTGTGTCTGTTTCAGTTAGTTCAAATGTTTCTGTCGCTTTATCATAAGTTACGGTGCATTTTTCTACGCCCTCTTTTTCAAAACGACGAACTTGCAGCTCATTGTCTGCTGATTCGACCATAGCCTCCAGTCGTTTAATGATTGCGACTAATTGTGAATGTGCCATCGGAGGTCCTCCTTTTCTTAGTTCTGTTATATTGTATCAAAAGCATCGTCGACTTGCATTGATTTTCTCCAAAAAAACTAGTTTTTTAGGATTTTTTTTTCGGCTGTCTGCCATCTTCCCACCAAAGCTTGATCAATGCTTGTGTTCCATCGTTCTCAAAACCCTTTTCTGCTAACTTCTCATACAGCTTTCGGGCTTCTTTGGTCGCTGGTAAGTCCAACCCTACTTTTTCTGCTTCGGCTAAAGCAATCTTCAAATCTTTGATAAAATGTTTGACAAAAAATCCTGGTGTATAGTTCTCTTGTAAAATACGAGGTGCATAATTACTTAATGACCAGTTTGCCGCACTACCGCCTGAAAGCGTGGCAATCACTTTTTCTAAGTCTAAGTCAGCTTTCTGTGCATAAACAAGCATCTCTGTCATACCAGTCATTGTTCCGGCAATCATGATCTGGTTTGCCATTTTTGTATGTTGTCCTTTTCCAGCTGAACCATGTAACGTAAATGTTGTTCCAAACTCACGAAATAGTGGTAATACTTGCTCGTAGGCATTCTCTTTTCCACCCACCATGATCGTTAAGGTGCCATTTTTTGCACCTAGATCGCCTCCTGATACAGGGGCATCTAAGGCATCCGCTCCAAGCTCTTGTGCGCTTGCTGCAATTTTTTCAGCAAGTGTTGGCGTACTTGTCGTTAAATCTATGACTGTTTTTCCATTTATAGCTGCTTGGAAAATGCCTTTCTCACCATAATAGATTTCTTCCACATCTTGAGGATAGCCAACCATTGTAAAGATAACTTGGCTCATCTCAGCTACTTCTTGTGGACTATCTGCCCATACTGCCCCTTCTTCCATAAGTGGCGCAGCTTTTGCTTTCGTACGATTATAAACAGTCAGTTCGTGGCCAGCTTTTTGTAAATGACGAACAATCGCGCTTCCCATAACTCCTGTACCGATAAAACCAATTTTCATCTTTTGCCCTCCTAAACGATAAAATCCTTGTTTCTATGCTAGTATACGCTAGAAACAAGGATTTTTTTAGGATTATTCACTGTTTTTTTATCTTTTGAAAGAATTTAATTTAATTTTAATCCGTTCGATGGATGCTTCTTCTTCTTTTTTACGCATCTCTTCTTTGTAATACACAAGCATATCTTCATAAAATTCGATCATTGATTGACCAAAATGAGTAGCTGAGATCTCGTAAAGTTTCTTTTCAAAAACTTCTGGATCTTTTTCAACTTTGCTTTCAATATAATCAATAAGTGCAGGTGCAAAGTCTTCATCTCGTTCAAATGTTCGGCCAAGGGAAGCATGATCAAATAAACGATTCAAATAATCATTTCCTTCAACTACACATGGTGTACCAGCCGCCATTGCTTCTGTATACGTCAATCCTTGTGTTTCTGATGTCGAAGCACACACAAAATAATCAGCCGCACGATAATAGAACGCGACGTCATTGTTATCGACTTCCCCAGTAAATTGAACCGCATCAGCTAAATCCAGCGACGTGATCAGTTCTTTTAGTTGCTCAACATAAGGTCCGTTTCCGACTATGACTAGTCGTGCATCTGGATAGTGTTTGATGACTTCTGGAAACCCTTGGATCAACGCTTGGATATTTTTTTCGTAAGAGATTCGACTTAAAGATAAAATCATCAAGCCGTTTTCTTTAACTCCTAATGAGGTACGTAATTCGTTGATTTGTTCTTGTGTAATTTCTGGACGTTTGAATTTTTCGATATCGATCCCTGTTGGTATCACTCGTAATGGCGCTGTCACCCCATAGCTTCGCAGTGTTTCGATCACACGCTCACTTGGGCAAACCACACCTGTCGTATGGTTCACAAATAGACGAGATAAGTATTTGACATGGGATTGTCGAATCACTTTCCCTTTTGCAATATAATGCAGATAATCTTCATACATCGTGTGATACGTATGAATCGATGGGATCTTTAATTTTTTTGCGACCATCTTGCCAAGAACACCCGCTCCAAACTCAGTGTGCGTATGGATAAGATCTAACTCTAATTCTTTTGCCACTAAATAGGCGTACCACATTCCTCGTACCACTACTCGACGTTCTTTAAATGATACAAAAGGAACACTTGGCATACGAATTACATCTTTTTCTAACTTGTCTGCATTGGGATCTGTTGTCGTAAATATATACACGTCATGTCCCATTTTTTCGAGTTCTTCTTTTAATGTCTTGATCGACGTAGCTACACCACTTACCTGTGGAAAATAGGTATCGGTAAAAAAGCCGATTTTCATCTTTTCTCGCCTCCAAACTACCTTTATTTTGATTCTTGCATTTGTTCATCTGAAGAATCGGATGCCTTTAGCACTTGTTGATAAACGGATTGAAGTTGTTCACCAATTCTTTTGATACTTCGTTCTTCAGCCGTTTGATAGCCAGATTCAACTAAACTAGGTACTTCATGTTGAATGATTTTTTGAATGAGTTGTGAAAACTCTTCATTGTTTCGCCCCATATAACAATTTTTTTGATCTTCGAGCCAACCATCATAGACTGGAATATCACGTACTAACACATTTTGTTTACTTGCTAAAGCTTCCAGTACGACAATACCTTCCGTTTCTTCATAAGAAGGGAAAAAGAACAAATCCGCTCCTGAGTAAGCTCCTTCGATGATCTCTCCTCGAATATAGCCTGGAAAAATGACATTATCGGGATGATCTTCTTTCACGATTTTTCGGATATTACTTGGGATCGAATACATCGGCACATGACCAAACCAGATGAATGTATATTCCGGTAATTGTTTGGCTATTTCAACAAAATCAATGATTCCTTTTCTTGCAAAGAACAGTCCTACACAAATAATCACTTTTTGATCAGGTGAAAGATTGAAATACTCCCTGAATTTTTGTTCTTTGACAGAGTCTGGTTGGTACTTTTCCAAATCGATCCCATTGGAAATCGATTGAATAGGTAAATCAATGCCATAACTTTGCAATAATTTTTTTGAATATGGGGTTGGTGTAATCAAGTAATCTGCCTTTTCATACAATCCGACTAAATATTTTTTTACAAATGGTGCTAATTGATTCGAACCGATAAAGGAATTACGAAAATCCTCCTCCGTTGAATGCGCATGATAAATTATTTTTTTACCATTTTTACGCGCTTTGTTGACCATGTTGTGACTATTGATACCATATGTATTGATGTGCAAAATATCATAGTCTTCCTTACTATCTAAAGTATAGGAGATCCCTACATCTTTAAGCGCACGCTTTTGATGATCAAGTGCACGACCAATGCCGGACTTAGAAAGTATCTTCTCACTTTCAAAATATAATAATACCTTCATCTACGTTCCCCCTCACTCTTATATTATAACACAGCGTGAAAGCTGTCACTCAACCTTAAGTCCGATTTTTTCCCAACAAACTTGTAAGTTTGGACAGAATTTTATTTATTATTGCAAGAAGACAAAAAAACAGGCACAGCAAAATACTGTGCCTGTTCCAAAAATCAAGCTAGATATTCATTCACAAGTTCTACGACTTCTTCCATTGTGTCGCACTCGTTTAGGGCACGATCCGCTAGTTCAGCCATTTTGCTTGTATCTAAACGTTTCATCAAGCTACGTGTTTTTAAGATCGATGTTGCACTCATTGAGAACTCATCTAATCCCATACCTACTAGTAAAGGAACAGCCATTTGATCGCCGGCCATTTCTCCACACATACCAGCCCATTTACCTTCAGCATGTGCTGCATCAATGACGTTTTTGATCAAACGTAGAATTGATGGGTTGTATGGTTGGTACAAGTAAGAAACACGTTCGTTCATACGGTCAGCTGCCATTGTGTATTGGATCAAGTCGTTTGTTCCTACTGAGAAGAAGTCTACTTCTTTAGCAAATTTGTCCGCAATAACGGCTGCAGCTGGAATCTCGATCATAATCCCTACTTGGATCGAATCAGAGACTTCAATGCCTTCATTTACTAATTTTTGTTTTTCTTCTTCAAAGATTGCTTTTGCACCACGGAATTCTTTTAGTGTAGCAACCATTGGGAACATGATACGCAAGTTTCCATGTACAGAGGCACGTAATAACGCACGCATTTGCGTACGGAACATATCGTCACCTTGTTCTGACAAGCTAATACGTAATGCACGGTATCCTAAGAAAGGATTCATTTCATGCGGCAATTGCAAGTATGGTAATTCTTTATCTCCACCGATATCCATTGTACGAACAACGACAGGTTTTCCTTCCATTCCTTCCAATACTGCTTTGTAAGCAACGTATTGGTCTTCTTCAGTAGGAAAATCTGGTGAATCCATATAAAGGAATTCAGTACGATAAAGTCCAACTGCTTCACCACCATTGTTGTGTACACCAACTAAATCTTTAGGTGTACCAATGTTGGCTGCTAATTCAAAGTGTTTGCCATCGGCAGTCACTGTCTCAGCATGTTTCAGTTTTTCCCATTCTGCTTTTTGTGCAGCATAATCTGCGCCGATTTTTTCAAATTCGGCTTTTTGTTCTGCTGTTGGTTCAATGACTACATCGCCTTCGATCCCATTAACAGCTAACATTACGCCTTCTTTGACCTTCGCAGTGATTTCTTTTGTTCCAACGATTGCTGGAATTTCAAGAGAACGAGCCATGATTGCAGAATGCGATGTACGTCCACCGATATCTGTTACAAAAGCTTTTACGAAGTTACGATCTAATTGAGCAGTGTCACTTGGCGTCAAATCATGCGCCACGACAACAACTTCTTCATTGATCATTGAAGGGTTTGGTAAAGTCACACCTAATAGATGTGCTAAAATACGTTTTGCAACGTCACGAATATCTGCTGCACGTTCTTGCATGTAAGCATTATCTTCCATTGCTTCGAACATACCGATATACATATCCGTTACTTCTTTAAGAGCTGATTCAGCATTTACACTGTTATCTTTGATGTTTTGTTTGATTTGACCTATCATTTCAGGATCTGAAAGAACCATTAAATGTGCGTCAAATACTTGCGCTTCTGCTTCACCTAAGCTTTGCGCTGCTTTTTCACGAATTTGTTGTAATTCTTCAGTTGATTTTGCTAAAGCATCATCTAAGCGAGCTTCTTCAGCTGAAGTATCCTCAACTGTCGTCTTACTGAATGATAAATCCGGTTGAACTAGCAGGTAAGCTTTTGCAACGGCTACTCCGTCACTAGCGGCGATCCCTTTTAGCATTTCAACCATTATTCAGATAAGCCTTCTTTCTTCATTGTTTCAACGATAGCTGCCATAGCGTCAGCTTCGTCAGCACCTTCAGCAGTGATAGTAACGTCAGAACCTTGACCTACACCTAAAGACATAACGCCCATGATAGATTTTAAGTTTACTGATTTACCTTTATACTCTAAGTTTACATCAGAGTTAAATTTGCTTGCTGTTTGTACTAATAGTGTAGCTGGACGTGCGTGGATCCCAGTTTCTGCTACTACGTGAAATTCTTTCTTTTCCATATTAATCGGTCTCCTTTAAGTGAGTGTTGTTTTTATGTGAGGGTTTTCTTTTTTAGCAATCCATGATAGAACTAATCAGATGAACCCTTTCATCTGTAAAGATTACCATTTTTTTTCCTTAGATACAACAGTTTTCATTTAAATTGAGAGAAAATCCAATAAACTATTCTGTAGAACTGTTTCATGCATAGTGATGATTATTCCTGTTTTAATAAATTCCATGTTTTTTTATATCTCATAAATCGATTGACCAATCATGTTTGTCGAGTAATTGAACGATTCATGAAATTTCAGCTTTATCCCCTACAAATTTGTCGACAACTTAAGGTTCTTACCCAAATGTTTTGTCACATTGTCTGAACAAAAGAATCAATTGCTTGCGTCAATTCAAAAAATTAGTATAATAAAAATTAAATGGTCAGTAATGGTCAACGAGGTATGACTTTTACAAGTTTTGTTGATCGAGTGTTATTCTTTTACCCAAAGATAGGCGCGATGTAAAATAGACTTAATGACCAATGTTTGAAAGGACGTGAATGTTTTATGCTTTGTCAAAACTGTGGAAAAAATGAAGCAACGATTCACTTGTATGCGACTGTCAATGGCCAACGTACACAACTTGACTATTGTCAGAGCTGTTACCAAAAAATTAAAAATCAGCAAAATGGAGGTCTAACAAGTATGGCCCAAAATGATCCATTTGGCTTTGGTAGTCTGGACGATCTGTTTCGTTCGATGTCTCGTCAAATGCAACAACAAGGAAATTACGAACAAACACCCCCTACTCAATTTGGTGGGAACAACAACTTCAATGGTGGACAACCACCACAAGGACTCGCTTCAGATGGTCTTTTAGGCGAATACGGTATCAATATTACAGAAGAAGCACGCCAAGGTGAAATCGATCCAGTCATCGGTCGAGATGATGAAATCAAGCGCGTGATCGAAATCTTGAATCGCCGCACAAAGAACAACCCTGTATTGATCGGAGAACCAGGTGTCGGTAAAACGGCTGTGGTTGAAGGACTCGCTCAAAAAATCGTTGATGGCGATGTACCACAAAAATTACTAGATAAAGAAGTGATTCGCTTAGATGTTGTTTCACTTGTCCAAGGCACAGGAATCAGAGGACAATTTGAAGAACGGATGCAAAAACTGATCGAAGAAATCAGACAAGCAGAAAACGTTATTTTATTTATAGATGAAGTTCATGAAATCGTTGGGGCTGGTTCAGCTGGTGATGGTAACATGGATGCCGGAAACATATTAAAACCTGCGTTAGCTCGTGGTGAATTACAAATGGTTGGAGCAACGACATTGAATGAATACCGGATCATTGAAAAAGATGCTGCGTTAGAGCGCCGCATGCAACCTGTTCGTGTCGATGAACCTTCTGTAGATGAAACGATCAGTATTTTAAAAGGATTGCAAAAGCGCTATGAAGACTACCATCATGTCAAATACACAGATGCTGCGATCGAAGCTGCGGCTAGATTGTCCAATCGCTATATCCAAGATCGTTTTTTACCGGATAAAGCCATTGATTTACTGGATGAAACAGGATCTAAGAAAAATTTAACGATCCAAATCGTTGATCCAAAAATGATCGAAAAGAAATTGGAAGAAGCGGAAGAACAAAAGTTGTTGGCTTCTAAAGAAGAAGATTTCGAAAAAGCAGCTTATTATCGCGATCAAATCAATAAATTGAAAAAAATGCAAGAACGCCAACTTTCAGAAGAAGAAATCCCAGTAATCTCTGAAAAGGATATGGAAAAAATCGTTGAACAACGTACAGGCATCCCAGTTGGTGAACTGAAAGAAAAAGAACAAACTCAATTGAAAAACTTAGCGGACGACTTGAAAAAACATGTGATCGGGCAAAACGATGCGGTTGATCGGGTAGCCAAAGCCATTCGTCGTAATCGAGTTGGTTTAAGCAAGAAAAACCGTCCAATTGGTTCTTTCTTATTTGTTGGTCCTACTGGTGTTGGTAAAACAGAATTAGCGAAGCAACTAGCCTATGAATTATTTGGATCTGAAGAATCGATGATCCGTTTCGATATGTCAGAATACATGGAAAAACACAGTGTCGCAAAATTGATTGGTTCCCCTCCAGGCTATGTCGGCTATGAAGAAGCTGGTCAATTGACTGAAAAAGTACGTCGAAATCCGTATAGTTTGGTTCTGCTTGATGAAGTAGAAAAAGCACATCCAGATGTCTTGCACATGTTCCTACAAATCTTAGATGATGGACGTTTAACCGATGCGCAAGGTCGTACGGTCAGCTTCAAAGATACAATCATCATCATGACAAGTAATGCAGGAACTGGAAAAGTAGAAGCCAATGTTGGCTTTGGTGCTGCTCGTGAAGGTGTGGCTCGTTCTGTCTTGAATCAATTGAACAACTACTTCACACCAGAATTCTTGAATCGTTTTGATGGAATCATTGAGTTCAGTGCTTTATCAAAAGAAAACTTGATGATGATCGTGACTCTTATGCTTGATGATGTCAACCAATTATTGGCGGCTCAACAATTACATGTGGACGTTCCTACAAATGTCAAAGAAAAGCTGGTTGATCTTGGTTACGATCCAGCAATGGGTGCCCGACCATTACGTCGGACGATCCAAGAACAAATCGAAGACGGCATTGCCGAATTCTATCTTGATCATCCAACGATCTCAGATCTTAAAGCAAAATTAGATAAAGACGACAAAATCGTCATTACTTCTAAACCTGAACGTTTAGTCAAAGAAGCAAACAATGAACCGACAGAATAATTTCACACTCAAATGGTAGAAAAAATGGAGCGGAGAGTTTGCCACTCTCCGCTTTTGATTTTATTTTTGGAAAAGAAAGTAACAATTTTTTTCTTATTCGTTTATTTTTAAGAAGACAAAATGCTGTTCATTTTACTAAAAAAAAATTATACTTAATATAAGTTATTTCTTAAATACATAAGAGAGGTGAGCGCCATGAAACTAGTTAATGTAACAAACAGCCATTCACGATTAGTTTTGAACCAATTAGAAAATACAGATGCACATATGGTCAAGGTGTATACCGCAGGAAATACAACTGTTATTTACACAGAAGCTCCTGAGCACAATGAAATCGTCCTGATGAATGAAAACCGCAATATCCAACCAAAGGAAATTGAAGAAATCCAACACTACTTCTTAAAAAAAATCCATGACGCTTTGTACCATCCTGAAGACATCCAAGTGATCGAGTTACCGGGCTTAGTAGAAATCTCTATTCCAAAAAGAAATTTAAATGCACCAATTGCTATGTAGAAAAAAATAAATCATGAATCAAAAGGGTTTTGTCGAAGGCACTTGGCATTCCCTTTTTTTCTTTTTACTATTTCCAACTTCCCTCCCCTTTACAGGTCGATCCGCTTGGATGATCGAGCGGATTTCATTGACGATCCGTTCATTTTTTTCCCAGTTCTCAATATCCAACATTTGACATACTCGACGCATTTTTGCTTTTTTTCTTTCAATACGCTGTTTTTTTTCGATTTCTGTTTCCATTTGATCCCTACTTTCTTTGCTTATTTTATATATATGTACGCAAAAATATTCTAATCTATTTTTTTATTTGTTTTTAATTGATTTTTTCAAAATAAACAAAAAAACGTTAAAATCCAACAAAAACACACGACAATTCACTGAAAATATGAATCGTCGTGTGTTCGTTTTAATTTATATACTAAATGAATATTTTTAAGTTTTTATTTTAAAAGGAAACAACTGTACAGTTAATGGGAATCACTGATTACATCAAACTTTTTAATTTTACGTTTGGATATTTGTCAGCAAACCAACGCTCTGCAAACTGATTCTCAAATAAGAATAGCGGTTGATCAAAGCGATCTCTCGCTAAGATATTACGGCTTGAACTCATTTTCTCATCCAGATCTTCCGGTTCGATCCAACGGGCAATCTTGTTCCCCATCGGCGACATGATCACTTCTGCATTGTATTCGTTCAACATCCGATATTGGAAAACTTCAAATTGCAATTGTCCAACTGCCCCGATGATGTATTCTTCGGTCACATAGGTTTTATATAATTGGATGGCACCTTCTTGTACCAATTGATTGATTCCTTTGTGGAATGATTTTTGTTTCATCACATTTTTAGCCGTTACTTTCATGAAAAGCTCAGGGGTAAATGAAGGTAACTCTTCATAAGCTACTTTTAGTTTTCCTTCATATAATGTGTCACCGATTTGATAATTTCCAGTGTCATACACACCAATGATATCTCCTGCCACAGCATTTTCAACGTTTTCTCTGGCATCTGCCATAAACTGCGTGACATTACTCAATTTCAATTTTTTGTTCGTCCGCTCTAATGAGACGTCCATTCCACGTTCAAATGTACCTGAACAGATTCGTACAAATGCAATACGATCTCGGTGAGCTGGATTCATATTGGCTTGGATCTTAAAGACAAAACCAGAAAACTCTTGTTCATACGGGCTGACTACTTGCTCTTCACGTGTTTTATGTCCATAAGGAGATGGCGCCAAATCAACGAATGTTTCTAAAAATGTCTGAACACCAAAATTAGTTAAAGCTGAACCGAAAAATACTGGCGTCTGCTCCCCACGTGCAATTTTTTCTTCATTAAAGGAATCTCCGGCTTCTTTTAACAGCTCTACTTCTTCTAATACTTGCTCGTACAATGAATTATTTCTTAGTGGATGATCCTCCGGTAAGTGACCCTCTTCATCTAATTGAGCCAAGCGTTCATCTTGATAATTCTCAGGACGATAAAATTCTACTCGGTTATGGTGGATATCGTATAATCCTTCCAATCCTTTCCCCATACCGATCGGCCAATTCATTGGGCAAGATTCGATATCTAATAACTCTTCTAATTCTTCTAATAGATCAAGCGGTTCTCGACCATCTCGGTCCAACTTATTGATGAAGGTGAAAATAGGAATTCCTCTTCTTTTGACTACTTGGAAAAGTTTTTTCGTTTGCGCTTCAATCCCTTTTGCGCTATCGATGACCATGACCGCACTATCGACCGCCATCAACGTACGATACGTATCTTCTGAAAAGTCCTCATGCCCAGGGGTGTCTAGAATATTGACTCTTTTTCCGTGATAATCAAATTGCATCACTGAACTGGTAACAGAAATCCCACGTTGTTTTTCGATTTCCATCCAGTCAGATTTTGCAAAATTACCTGTTTTCTTTCCTTTGACCGTTCCTGCTTGGCGAATCGCACCACCGAATAAAAGCAGTTGTTCGGTGATCGTTGTTTTTCCCGCATCCGGATGGGAAATGATCGCAAATGTGCGTCGATTGTCCACTTGCTGTTTTAATTCTGGATTGTTCATAAATTTACTCCATTCTTCATTTGTCTATTGCTTCATAAAAGAGAACCCCTTCGACTATTCGATAGTTCCTCTATCCTTTTCTTCAACTCAAATAGTATAGCATGGATATTCAATTTGAAAAAGTAAGCGAAACAGTTTTACTTTTTCTTTTCATTTGATATCTCCAAAAAAAGAACAGATACATCACTTCAGAAAGCAAGTAATATATCCGCTCTTCGTTTCGTTAAAAGATCATCGAAGGTGCTTTATCTTCGTGGTTCGTCGTCTTCAAAATCTTTTTTGAAATAGCGACGTTCTTCTTCAGGCTCAGCTTCTATTTCTTCTGGATCATGGAAGATCACACGAATTTTGAGTACTCTAGAACCTTCCATTTCTTCAGAAATCAAGGTAATGTTTTCAACATCAAATGAAAGTTTTTCTCCTTCATCGGGAATCATGCCTAAAGCTGTGATCAAGTAGCCGGCCATCGTATCCACATCACTCATGTGGAGATTACTTTCAAACGCCTCATTGAATTCATCGATCAGCATTCGACCTTGAATGATGTATTCATAGTCACCGACTTGTTCGTAGAGATTTTCTACTTCATCTGATTCATCATCGATTTCTCCAACGATTTCTTCAAGTAGATCTTCCAAGGTCACTAAACCTACGACTCCGCCATATTCATCTAATAGGATCGCCATTTGGTTTTGTGTTTTTTTCATTTCATACAATAGATCATCAATAAAAATCGTTTCTGGAACAAAAAGTGGTTCCTGCATGATTTTTTTGATCTCTAAGTTTTCGAACCCAAATTTATGGGCAGCTTTTAATAAATTTTTCGTATGAAGGATTCCGACAACTTTATCTTTGTCTTCATTATAAACAGGAATCCTTGAGTAATTCTCCGATAGTACTTCGTTGACATTTTCTTCAATGGAGTCATTAATGTCGATCATAAAAGCATCTGTTCGAGGAACCATTACTTCCCTTGCAACTTTTGTGTCTAAGGAAAAGACACCTTGAAGCATTTCCAACTCTTCGTTGTTCAATACCCCTTCGTTTTCAAGCATATACCGCATTTCGTCGCGGGTCATCTTTGAATCTTCATCGTCAAAAGTCATTGGTGTTATCCGTGCCAGCAAGCTGGTAGATGCAGATAACAGCCACACGAAAGGTTTCGCTACGACACCGATCATTCGGATCATACCTGAGGTAAAATTCGCTACCTCTTCTGATTTATTCAAAGCGATCCTTTTCGGGTATAATTCTCCAAAAACAATCGAAACATAGGTCAAAATAGCCAGTACGATAATATTTGCAATACTTCTTGCTGCGGCACCGCCACCTAGTAGTGGGGCTAATCTTACGGATAAAGTATTAGCTAAAGATGCACCAGATAAAATATTGACCAAAGTGATTCCTACTTGGATAGTTGATAGGAAGTTATTTGGGTTCTGCAATATTTTTAAAAGCTTTTTAGATTTAACATCTCCTTCTTCCGCTTTTTGTTCGATCCGATTTTTATTGATCGATACAACTGCAATTTCGGAAGCTGCTAAAAAAGCATTGATCAATGTCAAAATGATCAATAATAAAATTTGCGCTAACAGCGACTGACTCTCAGGGTCAGCATTCATAATCGCATTCTCTCCTTATTCATTTAAATTTTTATTTTTTTAAAGAAAAAAACGTGGCTAAAGGTAGCCACGTTAAAATGGTATCATAAAGCGATTTTCTTTGCAATAAAAATAGCCATTCGATCATTAAGATTCAAGAGTCGTCGCGATTTTTTTCTTGTTCTCGTTTTGTTTATCTTCTTTTACGATCTTGACGACATAAGAAATGATTGTTTTGCAGATCGCATAAAAAGGTACACCTAGAAAAATCCCTAGTAAACCGGCAATGTTTCCCGCAACAAGTAAAACGATAATGATCGTTAGTGGATGGATCTTCAATGATTTACCAATGACATTCGGATAAATGATATTTCCATCTAGTTGCTGAACGATCAAAACGACTACACAACATAGCAATGCTTTGAATGGATCATTGAATACTGTCACTAAAAAGGCAGGAGCTAAACCTAAATATGGGCCTAAATAAGGAATGAGGTTGGTCAATCCAGCAATTACTCCGAAAAGGAAGGCATAGTCTACGCCTAGAGCAAAGTAACCTAGAAAGGTGAATGTACCAACGAATAAGCATTCGATTGCTTGGCCACTAATATAATTAGCTAACGTTTTATTCAACTGTCCTAACAACTCGACGATTTGTTCTCTTCGTTTTTCTGGAAAGAAACGTTTGATGTTCGGTACAAGTTTTTCGCCATCTTTCAACATGTAAAACAAGATAAACGGCGCGGTAATAATAACGATGGTCGCTGAAGCAATCGTTCCAACGATCGAACCTAAGCTATTAGATAAGCCACTCAGAAATTGTTGGATGATCGTGCCATATGAAATATCCAGTTGTTCAAAATATTTATTGATATCGACATCTTTGAATACGGACCATTGTGCAACTTCTGCTAACCAAGTCTCTACTTGGCGAATAAAGTTCGGCGTGTTAGAGGCCAAGGAAGATATTTGTTGGACTAAACTTGGGATGACACTTAACAAGATCCAGACCAGAGCGGCAACTAACAATAACAGTACAATTGCTACTGCCCAGATCCGTTTCATTTTTGTTTTCATCAATAATCCAACGATTGGATTCAAAATATAATATAAAAAACCAGCAATCAAAACTGGTGCAAATAATGTGGAGAAGAATGTCCCGATTGGTTGGAAGACAAAGCTGATTTTCGAGGAGACTAAGATCAATGTTGCTAAAATCAGCAATTCAAATGACCAGAACATCAACTTTGATTGTTTTAACTTATCGAACAAATAATTCACTTCTTTCCTTTTTTATGATAGTATATAACATTCTTTTGAAAAAATCTGTTATTTTTGATTTTATTTTATGCACTTTCCATTCCGATCACTTTACAGTATACTACTGAAAAGAAAGGTGGCTATTTGATGAAAGTAGTTCATACAAAAGATACGATGAGTCCGATCTATCTCGATGCTGTACGTATCAGAAACCAAGTCTTCGTTGTCGAGCAAGGTGTTCCCTTTGAGAGAGAAATCGATCAGGATGAAGCGCATTGTATCCATTTCGTCCTTTATACAGATGCACAGGAGGCGCAAGGTACTGTTCGTTTACTGCCACTCGAAAATGGCCAGATAAAAGTCCAACGTATGGCAATCCTTGCTGAATACCGTCAACAAGGTTTGGGGCAAGTCTTGCTAAGAGAAGCAGAGGCTTTTGCTAAAAAACAAGGATTTGATACGATAAAATTAGGCGCTCAACTGACTGCTATTCCTTTTTACGAGAAGCTTGATTATCAAGCCTACGGTGAAGTCTTCGAAGATGCGGGCATCCAACATCTCAACATGAAAAAAAACTTGTGAAGCATCCAAGTAAAAACAGTAAGCAAGATGAAGATTCCTTCACTTACTTACTGTTTTCGTTTACTTTTGCGACAATTGCTTGTAACGGTCATACCAAATATCAATATAGCCTTCTGAGAATGGGCCATCTCCATTATTGATCCAGTCAACCAAAATCTTCACGTTTTCTTTTAAAATGAAGTCAATATCACTTGGATAATTCATCATTTGACTGTGCATTTCATATTCATCGACATCTAACAAGCGCTTCTCGCCATCAGGAAAAACCTTGATATCTAAGTCATAATCAATATATTTTAATGCTTCATCATCTAATAAAAAAGGTGAAGCCAGATTACAATAATAGGAAACCCCCTTTTCTCTGATCATTGCTATTACATTGAACCAGTATTTTTTGTGAAAGTATACAATCGCTGGTTCTCGCGTCACCCAACGTCGTCCATCAGACTCTGTTACAAGAGTATGATCATTGACACCGATCATTGAATGTTCGCTTGTTTTCAATACCATGGTATCGCGCCACGTTCGATGCAATTTGCCGTCGTGTTTATAACTTTGGATCGTTACAAACTCTCCTTCTTTTGGAACTCCCATCGCAATCCTTCCTTAGCAACATTTTGTGCTTTGTGTTGGGGTGTTCATTACACCGACATCGTAATTATTATAGCAATAAAAATCATCTTTGCCTAGAAAGGATTACTATTGTTTCGATTTTTATCCAACTGCTCGACTAGCTTCATTTGTACTTTTGGGAAAACCACTTGTTCAAATGCTTCTGGTATCAGCCACTGCGTCTGTTTGCCAGTCTCAGATAGGTCTTTTTCAGTCTTAGGCAACCGACCATAAAACAATAAAACATGCCATTTCAAATGACTGAAGATATGCGTCACTTCCCCTAGATGCCTTTTTTGCCATACGATTTTGTCCGCATGAGCAAAAGGCAATACTGAAGCACCTTCTTCAGCGACTAAAACCTCATCGAACAAACTGATTTCGTTCTTAGGTTGCCAGTCTGCTTCTAGTTTTTCGTATACCTCTTTCGTTACTTCTACCATCGGAAATGTCCACATATCAGCCAGTAATTTTTGTTGATCTCGTTGTTCAAAATAAAATGCACCTTCTGCGTTTTCAATCGCTGCACAAACATAATAAACATCTCGCGGCTTTGCTTTTTTTGTTTTGACAGGATAGGCGGTTTGGATCCCTTTTTCTTTTGCTAAACAAAATGCTTGGATTGGGCATTCCTCACATTTAGGCGAGGTCGGCGTGCAGATTGCTGAGCCAAGATCCATCAATGCTTGATTGAACTCACCCGGATGCTCTTCGTCAATGATTTTCCGCATGGCTTGATCAAACACTTTGCGACTCGATGCTTTCGCAATATCTTCTTCAATACAGAACAGCCGACTAACCACACGCATGACATTTCCATCGATCGCTGGTTCAGGTAGCCCAAAAGCAATACTTGCGATTGCCCCTGTCGTATAAGGACCGATCCCTTTTAATGTACTGATTTCTTCCGGTGTTCGTGGCATCTTTCCGTCAAAATCTTCCATGATTTGTTTTGCAGCAGCTTGAATATTTCTGGCCCGTGAGTAGTAACCTAAGCCTTCCCAAGCTTTCAACAGTTTTTCTTCGGGTGCTTGCGCCAACGCTTCGATGGTTGGGAACCACTCCATAAAGCGATAAAAATAATCAATGACTGTATCGACTCTGGTTTGTTGCAACATGATTTCTGATATCCAAATACGATAAGGGTCTTGATTGTAACGCCAAGGGAGATTTCTCTTTTCAAGCTCATACCATTCAATAAAACGTTCTTGAAATTCTTTTGTTTTTTCTAAGGACCAGTTTTCCCATTCTCTACTCACTTGCTTCTTCTTCCTTTTCTAAAATAAAGCGCTGGATCATCTCAAAATCAAAGCCTTTTTGATAGAGACTCTGTTTTACTTTCATCTTTCTCTTTTGAGGTTCAAAGCGACTATTCTTACGCCAGATCTTCTCTCCTTGTTGTACTAAAAGCTCATATTCAACTTCTGGATCAGTTTCTTGAGGTAAGGTTTGCATCGCTTCTTGGATCACATCATTGGTAAATCCTTTTGTCATCAATTTCTGTTGGATATTCCGTAATAGATCCTTTTGACTTTTGGCACGATTTTTTTCGTAAGTCTTTTCCGCTGTTTGCCGTGCATTTTCTACTTGCTCTTCAAATGGGTACTGGCTTAAAGACTGCTCGATCACTTCTGGTGATAGCCCTTTTTGTTGCATTTGTTGTGCTAATTTTTTTGGTCCCTTGTCACTCAAACGCATATTCGTTCGGACGTAACTTTCACCAAACGTCAAATCGTCAACAAGACCTAATTCTTTTAGTTTTTCAACGATTTTATGACGGTCTTCTTGTCCGATCTCTTTATCTTTTAAATAGATCCGAATTTCTTTTTCCGTTCGTAATTGGTAACTCAAATAATTTAATGCTTGTTGTAAACCAAAATCATAACCTGTACTTTTTTTGATTTCAGCTAATTTATCTTCTGTCAATTCTTGTCCTTTTAATAAACGATAGCGTACTAAAATATCTTCTGATACTTGTAGTGTTTCGCCATCTGATAGATCGATCTGATAAAAAGGCCCCTTGCCTTTACTGATTCTTGCAATAGAAAGCAAACTATCCCTCCTCGAACATATATTCCTATCATAACATAGAAAATCCCCAACTTTCGCTATAATATGTTAAAATATAGCCACATAATGATAAAAAGGGAGATACCTATGCCAGAAGCAATTGTTAAAAACGGCCAAACGATCACATTAAAAATCAAACGTTTAGGGATCAACGGAGAAGGAATCGGCTACTTTAAACGCATGATCGTCTTTGTTCCGTATGCCCTTCCTAAAGAAGAAGTCCTAGTGAAGATCACCAAAGCGACCCCTCGCTATGCCGAAGGACAACTCGTTAAAGTCAAAAAAACAAGTAGTGACCGTGTGACTGCTCCATGTCCAGTCTACTATGAATGTGGTGGTTGCCAATTGCAACATTTAGCGTACCATGCACAACTCGATTTCAAAAAAGATTTGCTTTTGCAGGCTTTAGAAAAATTCAAACCCGCCGGTTATCGTGAGTATCCACTTTTACCAACGATTGGAATGGAGGATCCATGGCGTTACCGGAACAAAGCGCAATTTCAATTGAGAAAAAATAAACAGACAGACAAAATCGAAGCTGGACTCTATCAAGCCAATTCTCATGACTTAGTGGCAATTACTGATTGTTTAGTGCAAGAGCCTGCGACACAAAAAGTGATGAATACAGTCGTCGATTTATTGAATAAATATGATTTACCGATTTATGATGAACGTGCGGATAGCGGAATTTTCCGCACGATCATGGTTCGAGTGGGTATACAGACAGGTGAGCTACAAGTTGTCTTTATCACCAGGAGTCAAAAATTCCCACAAAAAAATGCCCTGATTTGTGAGATCAATCAGCAACTCCCTGAAGTCGTTTCGATCATGCAAAACGTGCAACCTTTAAAAACCTCCCTCGTGATGGGTGACGAAACAAAACACCTTTGGGGAAAAGAAGCCATTGAGGAACGGATCAATGAAGTAACTTTTGATCTTTCACCTCGTGCCTTTTTCCAGTTGAATCCTCAACAAACAGAAGTCTTATACGGTGAGGGAATCAAAGCTTTAGCCATCCAACCAGAAGAAACGATCGTAGATGCTTATTGTGGTGTTGGGACAATTGGTTTGAGTGTGGCAAACAAAGCAAAAGAAGTACGCGGAATGGATACCATCCCCCAAGCCATTTCAGATGCACAGAAAAACGCACAACGATTAGGCTATGAGAATACTCGTTATGAAGTGGGTACGGCAGAAGAGCTATTACCAAAGTGGTTGAATAAAGGCTTTCGTCCGGATGGGATCATTGTTGATCCGCCACGTACTGGTTTGGATGAGCAGTTGATCCAAGCAATTTTAAAAAACCCACCGCAAAAATTAGTTTATATTTCTTGCAATGTTTCGACTTTAGCAAGGGACCTCGTCCAATTAGCGAAAGTATTTCACGTCGAGTATCTACAGTCTGTCGACATGTTCCCTCAGACAGCACGTTGTGAAGTCGTCGTGAAATTAACAAAAAAATAATTCAATAGCGCCAGCCAGAATCCTTATAAAAAATAAGCATTTTCCTTTACTTAATAGTCAAAACTATTTCCGAGGTCAATGCTTATTTTTTTATCCGATTATTTCTGATTAAACCTTATTTCATTTGTTTTTTTCGTTTCAATAAAGTAAAAAGTGTTTGAACTTGCCCTTTGAAAGACATGACATCATCAAAAATATCTTCGCCATCATTCAACATTTTTACTGTGATCCAGCCTAATGATTCGGTGATCGTACTAGCGACTGTTGCGTTGATCGCTGCACCAGCCACTGTACCTACTGCCGGAATGATCTTAATGATATTCCCTACTGCACTTCTACCTAAACTAACAACGATCAACTCTTTTGAGACACTTTTACCTAATGATTCAGACCATGATTGTCCAAATAACTTGTGGAGACGTCCCATCATCGTTAGCTGAACTGGTACAAGTAAAAAAGCATCTGAAAAAGGGATCGGTGAACAACCGATGATCGCCGCTGTCAAAGAGGCCGCATGAATCGTTGCATGGCATTTTCTACGTAAGGGTTCATCTACCCCTTTTAAGAATTCTTCAAATAAACGATCGAATTGTGTTTTACTCTTTGCTAATGTTTGTTCCGCTTTGCTTTTTGACGAATCAAAATTTCGTAAAATAGCTGCGGTTGTTTTTTTAGGAAGTCTTTTCATTGTTTCAGCGAAAAAGGAAGCAAATTCCTTTTGTTCCTCAGGTGTTTGCTCCAATGTTTCTTCTACTTTTGTTTCTTCGTTTTCGATTACAGTATCTTCAATCGATTCTTTGTTTTTCTTTTTTTTCCGTAAAAATTTTTTCATTTGATTTCCTCCGTAACCCTTCCCTTTTGGTATCCTTATTTCTATCATACAATACAACCTGAAGTTCGCCAAAAAATGGGATCATCATCGAACCTCGTCCTATTGATTTTAAATGGTTCGAACATACAAATAAACACCCATGAAGTGAAAATGAGAGTCACTTCATAGGTGTTCTTTATATGATCAGTTAAAAAGGTTTCTCTTCAAGGTTTTTCTATTGAACATTGACATCAATTACTTGATAGAACGCATTTGTTGTATCTGAAATATTCCAAACAGCTAAAATCACGTTGTAGCCTTTTCTATCTTGAGGAACAGTAATTGTTTGATTTACTGTTTTTGGCGGAACTGTTGCTTTATCATCGATTTTTGTAATCAATTCAAAATCGCTGAATTTCAAAGGTTGATTTTGGTTCCAACCTGGTTTTGTAATATAGTAATCCCAAGTACTTGTACGATGTTGTGCAGTTAAGTTCCAAGTGATATTCAAAGGACCAGCATTAATTACACTTTTATGCCAACGATTTGCTGTCTGTTCATCTAATGGTTCAAACCCACTAACACCTGCACTTGCGATTTTTCCATCAATAAATGTATTTTTAGGCGCTTCAATACTTTGTGGTTCCCATTGTGCGCGCCCAACGTTTTGATTCAAATTACCTGCAGCTGCTGTACCGAAATAGGCACGACTCCCTGGAGATGTTACATAACCATGTGCATAACCAGATGTACCAAAACCAAACAAACCTAACATAACAATTCCTACGAACATCATAATACTAAACTTTTTCATAACTGAACCTCCTATATTTGATAGGTTTATTGTAAACGTTTTCTAAAATAAAAACAAACGTTATGCTTTTATAACTTTATTGCAGATAAGCTAATTTTAAAACATCTAATAAAAAGATTGATTTAATAGGATTTAACTAGCAATAAGGATAGTTAATCACCTAAATGTTTCTATTGTACACTTAATATTTTCTTAATGTTTCAATATACATATTGTTTTTCCAACAAAAAGAAGAGAGCTTATTTAAGACTCTCTTCTTTTACACATCTATATAAATAATAACTTAAATATCATTTTACAATACAAGTTATTAATAATTTTTACGATTTATCATTTTATCTATGGAGTAATAAGAAATCGCCGGATTATTCAGTCACAAGTCTCCATGGACCATAAGGACCAGATTCACTTGGAATATCGTTTTGTGTCCAATGTCTCGCTTCATAGATCAGCCCTTCATATGTAACACGCTCTCCACCTAAGTAAACTGTTGCAGGGTCCCAAGCGGGCAGAGTAGATTCTGATTCTTCAAGCGTAGTAAAAGTATAAGTTGCTGCATCCGAAACATTTCCAGAACGGTCTTCTGCAATCACTTCAACTGTGTAAGTCGTATTGCTCTTCAAGTTTTCAAAGGTATGAGAAACAGCCATTGTTGTCGCTGATACTGTTTCGCCTGCACCAGTTAATTTAAGGTTATAACGAGCAATGCGGTCATTATCCGTTGATGTTGTCCAATTGATACGCGCACGCTGTGTCGTAATGAAATCTGAACCTACATTTGTCGGTGTTGATGGATTTTGTGTATCTTCAGGCATCTCAGAACCATCTGTAAATCTTTGACCCACAGTTAAGAATTCATATTGATTTTTCACTTGCCCTTGTCCGCCATCTACTCTGGCATCACGATTCATTGACCAGTATGAGACCATACCGATTTTGCGTTCTTTGGCATGTTGTACAACTAAGTTGAACATATCTGTTGTAAAGTAAGGATGTTGTTCATTTTCAAATCCTACAGAAGGAGTCGTACCTAATTTTGCATAAGCTTGCTCATCCGTTAATGTTTTACCAGCGTATTGTTTGTAGTGATTTTTCAATTGGACCATTGTATTGTCTACCGCATCTAACGAACCTTGCGCATAGTCTGTAACACTTGATCCATAACACATCGTCATGATATTCACGTTAGTTAAGTCAACACCCGCTTCTAAATAAGCTTGCAAGACAGATAATCCTGTTGAGATCAATCCTGTAGGCATAACTGGTAATGTCAACGTCACGTCAACCCCAGTTGCATCTTGTAATCGTTTTACTGCTTTCGCATTTGCTAAATTTTCGTGGTACCCCATAGCAGCAGCTTCTACGTCAAAGTCAATACGTGTAAAACCATAACCTTGGATAACTTCCATGTAAGCATCATAAAGCATATCTTCATCTTGCGTTACTTCCCAGAAGGCACCAGAATTTAATCCGCCAAATGACACAGCTGCATCTCCGCCTACTTCTCTTAACTCACGGATCGATTGCTTGATTCCTTCATATTGCCATTGGTCACTATCACTTTCACTCAATCCATTGAAGCTTCCCCAAGCCCAATCAAGTTTCCCATTTTTGATCCCTCTAGCTTGCATAAACCCTAGATTAAAGAAACGCTGACCTGTTTCTCTAGCAATTGCTGCCATATTCAAGGCACCTTTATTTGACAGCACTTCATCTGAAGTATACGCCGTGATATCTACGAATGGCGCTACGACTTGTTCTGGCCACTCGATTCCTTGACCTACACCAAAATCAGGTGTTGCGCGAACTGTTTGCACTGTTGCCGCTCCTTGCTCTTCATTTAAAAACAACGGTGCAACTAATAAGCTACACAATGCTGCTCCAGCTAATAATCTTTTTACACTTTTTTTCTTCATTTTCCAAACTCTCCCCATTCAACTAATTCATTTCCTTGTTCGTAATCGATTACAAATTTTATAATATCAGATAACTCAAAATAATATAACGAAAACAAAAAAGAAATTAAGGTTATTTAATCGTTTTATCTCCGTTTTATAGTTAAATAAAAAAGTAAAAACAAAAATGTTCGGTATTGCAACAACGTTTAAAAATCAACCTAAAAAAGCTTTTATCACCGATTTAATCACCTCGTCACTAATTTATTTCGGTCAATATGTACGCTATATCAACATTTTTTAAAATAACTTAATAAATCACAAGCCATAAATAGGTGCTGTTATAAATAATTATGTTAAACTGTCTAAAGAAAGGAGTTTTTGTTATGGTATACACTATCAATCGATTAAAAGATTATCGTTTGTGGGTTTGCATTATCGGAATCGTTGCTTTGGGATTTTTATCTGGCATTCTTAGCGGCAATCCAGGAAAATATTATTACTCGTTACAACTCCCAGCTTTTGCACCACCTAGTTGGATTTTTGGTCCTATGTGGACGGTCCTCTACATTTTAATAGGCATTTCTTTGTACTTTATTCTAAATACACAAAATCAAAAACACCGCTCTAAACTACTGTGGCTCTTTACTATTCAATTCATCTTCAACCTTTTATGGTCAGCTTTATTCTTCAACCTTGGAAATACTTTGATTTCAGCAATCGATATCACTTTATTAATGATTTTCTTAACAGCTTTGGTCTATCATTTATGGCTGCACAATCGCACAGCAATGTGGTTGACGATTCCTTACTATTTATGGGTATTTTTTGCATCTATCTTGAATTACGCGATTTTTATTTTGAATTAATCGATAGGTTTTAACTAATAACAACGTACTAGAATGAATCACACAACAATGATTTAAAAAAGCTACGTGATCGCTCACGTAGCTTTTTTATATGATTCTATTATTCGAATGTTTTATCCAACCTGTTTCCAAGGACCGTACAATCCAGCTTCGCTTGGCTTGTTGTTTTGTGTCCAATATTGCGCTTCATAAACGATCCCATTATACATCACTCGATTTCCTTGTACATAAACTTTATTCGCTTCCCACGCGGCGATCTCATCGCCACCTTCTGACGTTCCTGAAATCAATTCCCAAGGACCATATTGGCCTGACTCGCTCGGTACATTGTTTTGCGTCCAATGCTTAGCGCGATATAAAGCACCTTTATAAGATACAACTTCTCCACCTAAATAAACCTTTGTCGCCTCCCATGCAGGTGCCTCCCCTGGTTCACCAGGTTCTCCCGGCTCCTCTGGATCTACTACATCCGCTAAAGTTGTGAATGCAACTTTTGCCGTATCCGAAATATTTCCAGAACGATCTTCTGCATTGATTTCTACCATATATTCTGTATCGGCTTTTAAGTTTGCAAACGCGTATGAAAGAGAAGTAGTCGTAACATTGATCGTTTGTCCATTCCCTACTAATCTCACGTTATATTTTGCCACACGGTCATTGTCAGTCGCCGCCGTCCAGTTGATATGCGCACTATTTTTTGTAATGTCCCCAACAGAAAGATTTGTCGGAACAGACGGTTTTTCTTTATCTTCCGGAGTTTCGCTTCCGCCGCCCTCATTACCTTCAGCAAATGCTTCACTCACTTTTAAGAATTCAAATTGGTTCTTTATTTGTCCTTGTCCACCATCTGTTTTTGCATCACGGTTCATCGACCAATAAGAAACCATACCAATTTTACGTTCTCTTGCATGTTCGACAACTTGATTGAACATTTCTGTCGTGAAGTACGGATGTTGTTCGTTCTCAAAACCAATCGAAGGAGTTGTACCTAATTTTGCATACGCTTCTTCATCAGTCAAAGTGATACCAGCATATTGGCGATAATGATTCTTCAATTGGACCATTGTATTGTCGACCGCATCTAATGATCCTTGTGCATAATCAATGACGCTCGGACCATAACACATCGTCATAATATTGACATTGGTCAAATCGACACCTGCTTCTAAATAAGCTTGCAATACGGATAGTCCAGTCGAAATCAAACCAGTCGGCATAACAGGTAATGTCAACGTTACTTGTACTCCTGTAGTATCTTGTAGTCGTTTGACTGCTTTCGCATTGAGTAAGTTTTCTGTATAGCCCATCGCCCCTGCTTCCACGTCAAAATCTACACGAGTAAAGCCATATTCTTGAACCACTTCCATATAAGCATCATAAAGCATATCTTCATCATGGCTGACTTCCCAGAAAGCACCTGTGTTCAGTCCACCAAATGAAACAGCAGCATCTCCACCAACCACTCTTAATTCACGGATCGTTTTTTTGATACCTTCATATTGCCATTGATCACTGTCATTCTCACTCAATCCGGCAAATCCGCCCCATGCCCAATCGATCTTACCATCTTTGATTCCTTTCGCTTGCATGAATCCTAAATTAAAGAATTTTTGCCCAGTTTCCTTTGCAATTGCCGCTAGATTCAACGCGCCATTATTCGACAACTCTGTACCTGATGTATAAGCTGTCATATCAACAAATGGTGCAACGACTTGTTCTGGCCATTCAATACCTTGACCTACACCAAAATCAGGTGTTGTTTTGATTGTTTGTTCTGTTGCTGCACTTTGTTGTTCATTCAAAAACAATGGTGCGACTAGCAGACTGCATAATGCAGCGCCAGCCAATAATTTCTTTACACGAACATTTCTTTTCATTAGTATGTATATCCCCCATCAACAATTTTATCTCGTGCTATGTATTTCCCTCTTGCACAACGATATCATAACAAATAAAAACTAAAAATATAACATTTTTAAATAAGAATTAGCGTTTTTTAATTTTGAGTATAAAAATAAAAATATATAAAACTACTCTGTTTTGAATAAATTAACGTAAAAAAATCTGATAAACAAACATTTTCAAGACATTTCTGTAATCAAATAAAATCTATCTATCATTTTAAATTATTTTCCGTTATAAGAAAAACACTTAAAAAAAATAAAAATAACATAACTTAAAAAACTAAAAAAATATCGAAATTTAAGGATGTATCCTTAAATTTCGATATCTACTCGTTTTATTTATTGTTTAAATCATAAGAACAAAGCTTTGTTAATAGCCATTGCCTGTCCAAGTCTCTGTGCTTTGATCATTTTGTTGACCGCCATATGGGTCATAATATTGTTGCTGGTTATACTGATTTGGGTCGTAGTATTGAGAGGTGTCTTCTGAATAGACCGACTGCTGACCGTACCCATCGGTGCCATACTGATTGTACGTATCTTGTGAATATTCAGATGTCTCACCGATTGTGGTATTAGCAGTGGTATCTCCTTCACCATTTTCTGAGTCATCATAAAACATCATATAGGCATTATCATTTTTTAAGTTAGGCAACGTATCACTTGGCTTGATCTCTAATTGTTTTTTCAATTGATTTTGGATCGATAATAAGTCATTTTGACCTAGTATTTGGTAGTACACATCATTGATCGTCGTATCTTTTCCTTTTAGCTGGTCTTGCTTGATTGTTTGGAAAGCGGAGGTATAATTCGTTGCGATATCTAGCATGTCATCCCAATCCAAATCAGTTGTCACATTGTTACCTGCCGCATCTAAAAGTTTTCGATAATTGCTAACGCCATCAAGACTGACTACTTTATTGACGATTTTCGTCACAACTTCTCGTTGACGTGCTTGTCGGCCGATATCACCTTCAGGATCTTCATGCCGCATTCTTGCATACGCCAACCCTTTTTCACCATCAACTGTTTGTTTTCCTTCTGGAACATGGACGCCATCTAGAGTAAAGTCGATTTTATTGTCGATCTCGATCCCACCTACTGCATCGATCAAGTCCTTCATACCATCCAAATTGATTGTGACATAGTGGTCAATAGGGATATCAAGTAATTGTTCGATCGAATCCATTGCCATCTCTACGCCACCAAATGCATAGGCATGGTTCAACTTATCGACCGTCCCATAACCGACGATATTCGTATAGATATCTCGATCCAAGCTAATAATCGTTGATTTCTTTTGTTGTGGATTGACGGTCACGACCATCATCGTATCGGATCTCCCTTGTTCTGTTCGTCCAAGGCCTCCTGTATCTAATCCTAATAATAATACTGAAAAGGGTTCTTGATCATCAATACTTACTCGATCGTCACGTTTTGCTGATACACGATCAGATTGTTTTGAAATCCGATTGACTGTTTGGCTCGCCTCTCCCATAAACTTGATTCCATAAGCTGAAACTCCGCCGATGAGAAGTACGATTATTCCCAATAAAGTCAATATCACTTTTTGCCACCGCTTCATACTACACCTCTATCATACATATTCTTGATTATTCTCTCATACACCCAATCATTCAGCAATCCAACTACTTAATCCTAATAAAACTTTAAAAAATAGTGTTTTTCTTCGTGATTCATATGTATTTTTTTGTAAAATTCTTAATTATCATACCATAGGGCGCATAAACAGAAAAGAAAGAAAGCGATTCTTTTTATACGTTTTATTGGATTTTTATGATTTTTTGTTCAATAAATTAAAAAAACTAGTTTTTTTTAACTTTGTTTATGCCTTCCTATTAAGCATTTCCAGCAAAAAAAAGCGGAGAAATCAGGAAATGAAACAACTTCTCCGTTCTCTCCGTCTTTTTTTATTTGTTATAAGTGATTGTTCAAGTAAATGTTGTTAAAACGTTCTAGTAGCTCCCCGTATGCGAGAGCTCACACCATTTCTTTCAAAGAAAACTGACGAATATATCTATCGATCTCATGAAAATCGCTACCTGTGACTGACCCCTTTGCCAAAATGATACTATCATTCGTTAAATGCTGTTCGATATTTTGTGTTAATTCGGGTAACGTTTCAAACCATTCGTATTTCTGGTCATTTTTACTTTGTTCATTGAATAATTCTCTGAAATGTCCCCCATAGCCATAAATATGATCTGCTGGCACGTCTGTTAATGCCTCCATCACCTGCTGATGGACATTTGCAGAAGCATTTCCTAAATCCGCGATTTGACCTAGAACCAATATCGATTTTCCATTATAAAATGGGCGTACTGCTTTAAAGTAGTCAATTGCATTTTTCATAGAGGGTAATGACGCATTGTGTGTATCATCAATAAAAGTGAAAGAAGGTTCATTTGGATAAACATGTTTTTCTAAAATTTTAGGTAACGGCTTGAATGTCTCGAAGGTGGTAAGATAAGCTGAAACATCTCCTTTGATTTTCCAAATGGCTATCAGCGTTGCCAAAGCATTGGAAATCATCCCAGAAGATGGAACACTGAGACGGATCTTGAACTCTTGTTCAAAAAAATAGATACCTACTTCACAAAACTCTTTTTTATGTTCAATGGACAAGACATGGACATCTCTACTTGTATCATATAGCGAATAAGTAAAAATTTCAGTTGTTTTCTTTTCGGCTGCTTGAATGAGTATAGCTAACTCTTCAGCACCCATATCGGTGTTGATGATTGCTGTACCATTCTGTTTTAAACCGTCAAAGATTTTTGATTTGTAGTAAGCGACATTCTTAGTTGTTTTTAAGGAACTAAGATGTGCTTCACCTATCGAAGTCACGATGGCTATATCGGGTTGTATTAGACTAGACATTGAACCCGTATCATACGTATTCAACGCATTGAGAGATACTTCAAGGTTCAATAAGTCAAAATCCCCTACTAACTGACTTAAATAAAGAGGAATCGCAAATCTCACATTATGATTTCCACGATTTTCTAGAACTTTTTCTTCTTTGAATGCATGGGTGATCATCATACGTGTAGATGTTTTTCCAGCAGAACCAGTAATCGCAATCACCGTTTTTTTGAACGATTGCCGCATTTGATTGGCAAATTCCAATAAGAAACGCCAGCTATCTTGGACAATGAATTGCGGTGTCGTCACACGCGGGTCTTCGATTGGATGTTCTGTGACAATCAAAGCAAATTGATTTTCCTTGCCTTTGATTTGTTCATTTCCATCCGCCCATTTGACTGGACGCATTTGATTGATATATTGACGCCGTTCATTTGTTATACAGACAAATAATGTTTTAGAATAATCTTTCGTACGTTTAAGATGTCCAGAAAAGTACTCAAGTTGATTGATCTCCTGATCCAAACTAGCATACTCTTTAAAATATGAACCTTCGATATCACTAAGTAATTGCTTGATCGTATTCATCTTTCCACCTACTTTGTTTACCATTTTCCACGCTTAGGTCTTGCTTGATTGACATATCTTCTTGCTTTTTGATCAATTCGCTTAGGCGAGTCATCGGCATCAACTTCCCAAGGGTAAAGTCCTTCTTCATTTTTCTCGTATTGGCTCAGATCCGTCTCTAGCGATTCTGTTTGGTGATGTTTTTTCTTTTTTATACGATAACCTAAATAGGAAATCCCGATCAATGCCAATGCTGCAAAACGAATAAATGCAACCATCTTATTCACTCCTTTTTATAGTGGCTTTGATAATTGATCAATCCTGACAAAAAATGTTCTGCATCATCGATCCGCATACGAAAACGATCATGCCTTGCAAAAAAACCATAGCTGATACGAACCGGTTTTTTAAAGAAAAGCGCATATTCTGGAAACATGACTCCTGTTTTGATTTCATGAGAAACACGCTTCTTCATCACTGTATCGATTCTTTCCTTTACTTCAATGAAATCATTTTGCGTATTGAAAAGTTCATTTTTTAGTTCACTATGTTCCAGTTTCCTCATCATTTTGGACGCTGCCACAAGTAATTCAAGCATTGTCGGATAGGCAGTGTCTCTCTGCTCAATAAAGTTGATATTTTCAAGGGCATTTTTGATTCCAAAACGATAATAGTCAATTTTTTGTTTATATTTTAGCATCTCGTTTGTCGCATAACTCAACCAATGATCGTGATATTTTTGATAATCTTCCGTGACAAAATGTTCCATCAAGATTTCACACGTACTAAAAATCTTAGGATCATTAAGAATCTCATACGCTCTTAACAAAGAAAACAAGGCTTCCCCATCATAATAAATGATTCGAAAATGCTCTTTGACCGTCAATTGTTTATCCAGGACATGGATTGTTTGGTTGTCTATTGAGAGAAATTTCCTAGAAATCGTATCAACAAGTTGTTTCAAGTATTTTTTATAAAAAACGTCCTCGGATACTTGGACATATTTTGCGATTGCTAAAATTGCAGTTGCTTGGGCACCTAATTTGTATTCAATCTCTTTATTGAAAAAGTCTTTGACCAAAAAGTATCCCTGTTCATTCATTGTTAAGTTTTCGATACCCCAAGCAAGACCTTTTTCTGCCTGTAGCAACAGTTCATGGTCTGAGAAATACTCAGCAGCTTCAATCAACGCATATAATGAAGAGAAATGTCTGACTGAATTATAGCCCTTGATTAATTGATCATAACAAGGATAATAACCGTAGATAAACTGTCCAGTGTCAGTTAGCTGTCCTTTTAGATACTTACTTCCTTCTCTTATGACGGAATCAGTCACTTCATTCAAAGACTCTTCAGTGATCCTTCTCACCTGATTTCCATTTCCGTAATCTTCAAGCTTGATTACTTGATTGTTTTCAATATAATAAGCTTTTGTCTTAAAAAGATAAACGTTTGAGCGCGCTAAGTAACTTAAATCCGCCTCTTCTCGATTATATTTACGTTTCACATATCCTCGAAAATTCTGTGGGTCAATTTGTAGATTCGGATGATTTTTGCCAACAATATGTGTTTTAGCCGGTTTGATAATGGCATTTCCTACTAATTCTTCTTTTAAAAAAGATCGTTTCCTTATTCCATCAAATCGTACATTAAAATCTATATAATTATTGCGCTTGATTTTTTTTAATTTTTGGTTCAACAAGTCGAAGTCTATTTTTTCTTCTTCGGTTACAAGATCCACTCTTACATAAGAGTTTTTGTCCCATTGATTCATTTGATAAGCAGTTACGATATTATTCCAAAGTTGAGAGATGTTTTTCCCATAAAACTCCATCGTTTTTCCACGTTCTTTGTTTTCACCAGTAGTAATGATAGCTGTTTTTCTCTCTGTTTCCATTCCTGTAGTATCCAAGATATCTTTAAGTATCGAGAGTTTATTACGCGTCTGCACTAGCATCATATCACCTCTATCAGAAATAGCTATGACAAGCAGACAATTTTCCGATTGTCATAGCTAATTTTCTAGTTCCTGTTCATTAATCTTCTTTATTTTTTTTAGATTTCCAGATACCAATTCCCGAAAGTAGTGCTGTGATCGCACCTAACCAAGAAGTGGCAACAGATGAATGCTCAGCTGTTTTAGGATACATTTTCGGTGTCGCTGAGTGGTGACCACTAGGATTCACTCCGTTTCTAGCAGAAGTCCAACCAGATTGGTTGCTTGTTCCACGAGTACTTAGGAACAAGCCAACTGGATCTCCATCTGGATTATTTCCTGCTCCACCCCCGTTGCTTCCAATCCCACCTAGACGACCATCAGCATCCGCATCCGCGTCAGCATCAGCATCAGCGTCAGCATCAGCGTCAGCATCCGCATCAGCATCGGCGTCGGCGTCGGCATCAGCATCGGCGTCAGCATCAGCATCGGCATCAGCATCCGCATCAGCATCCGCATCCGCATCAGCATCAGCATCGGCGTCAGCATCAGCGTCAGCGTCAGCATCAGCATCAGCGTCAGCATCAGCGTCAGCGTCAGCATCAGCATCAGCGTCAGCATCAGCATCAGCGTCAGCATCCGCATCGGCATCCGCGTCAGCATCGGCATCCGCGTCGGCATCCGCATCCGCATCGGCATCCGCATCAGCGTCAGCATCAGCATCAGCGTCAGCATCGGCGTCAGCATCAGCATCGGCATCGGCATCCGCGTCAGCGTCAGCATCAGCATCAGCGTCAGCATCAGCATCAGCATCAGCATCGGCGTCAGCATCAGCATCGGCATCCGCGTCAGCATCGGCATCAGCATCAGCATCAGCATCGGCGTCAGCATCAGCATCGGCATCAGCATCCGCGTCAGCATCAGCATCAGCATCAGCATCCGCGTCAGCATCAGCATCAGCATCAGCATCAGCATCGGCATCCGCGTCAGCATCGGCATCCGCGTCAGCATCAGCGTCAGCGTCAGCATCAGCATCCGCGTCAGCATCAGCCTCTTCATCATCCGGAATAATTGCCGCCGTTGGTAAACTTGGATTGTCGTTTTGATCGTAGGCAATTAATTGGATATCATCAAGTGGCGCAACATCATCTTGAGAAATCGGTATCGTAAATGCTCCTGTCCCATCGGCTTGACCTTCTGCGATCAAATTGTTGGCATCGTCATAGATCCGCACTGTAGCATTTGGATCGGCCAACCCAGTGACTTCATATCCTTCTGTTGAATTTCCTGTAACTTCAACATTATAAGGCGCAGTTACTTCGGCTGCTTGGTAAAAAATCGGTGAATAGCCGTCAGTAGTGGAACCCACATTAAGGTTCAACACATCTGCTTTCACAACAGTTCCAACAAAGCCTGCTTCATAAGGAGTTGATAAATCGATCCCTGCATTTGCTAAATCAGCATAATTAGGATCTTGGATCGTTGTCGGGATTGTGATTTCTGTTCCTCCTAGCACACTCGCATCTGCTACAACACCAACCAAAGAAGAAGTTGGACCTAATAGTCCTGTTGCAGTAGCAAATGCTAAGTTAAATGCTGGTTTTACAGTCGCAGCTAATGCAGTATTAACAATCCCAGCTGCCGCATTTCCTAAAACCCCATTTCCAGTTGCTTGTAACGCCTGAACGGCATTGTTCAAATCAGTTAATATTTCTGTTAATCCCTCTCTGACAACTGTTTCAAGTGCCCCATCCAGTTCACCATAGATATATTCGTCCCCTTGTACTTGCAGTGGAATTTGCACTTCAGCAGAAGTCAACGTACTTAGATTTTGTAATAAGTTCAACTGCTCGTAAACTTCAGCAAGATTCACACTTGCTAATGGATTTGCCCCCAACAAGGTATCAATCGCTGTGATTAAAGGAGTGACCGCACTATTTACTGCATTCAGCAGTGGAGCTAATTCATCTTGTGGAAGTAATATATCTGTTTGAAAAGTCCCAGGGCCTGCTGGGGAAACAAGTCCCTGCATTTCTTCTGGGATCACTAAGACTGCTCGTCTCGTACCATTCAATAAATTAACATTGATTCCATTTTCTCCTGAAATCGTAAAGTCGACATTTCTAGTCGCCCCACTAAGTTGATAAGGAGCTGAAGCTGTTGTGCCACTTGTATTAGCTGTAGTCAAAGTATTGAATATTTGTCCACTGACCACATCCGCATATGCTTGATGTGTGCCAAGGGTAAATAAAGGTGTCACAATTGAAATCGGAGTAACCCCTAACATCACCCCTGCTGCTATCGACGTACCTATCAATATTGTTTTTTTTGATCGCCGTTTGGCACGTGCCTTTTGATCCATACTTTTTTTGTAATCCTTTTTCATTCCCTTTCCCCCTAAAGCAGATTCATGTATTTTTGTTCTCCCCCACAGATTGAATCAACACGAATAAATATGCTTTGCCCTGAATGACACTCCTTTACCAAAAATTTAAAAAGATATCTTTTTAATTTTTCTCATTACAACTTAAGTTATCTTGAATAGTAGCAACGTCGAAATAAGAAATCTATCATTAAGTTCTGATATATTTTGAAATAACTATCTGAAAGCAGATGATAATACCTAAAAATGAATATGTAATCGTTATTTTATGCAAAAAAATTTATTTAAAATGCCAAATAACATATAATATTAACCAAGTAAATTATTATTATTTATTTACAAAAAGCTTGTACTATCACCCTAATAAAATAACTAAAAAAATTATTATGTAACCTTTTTTTTTACTAAATATACTATTTAACAAAATGAAAATTATTATATCCTGAATAAAAATATAACATTTTATAATAATTCAACTATTTATCTATCTGCTTATGAAGGAGGTTTCTCATTGAATATCTATACTATATTAGAGAAAAACATACACGTACAACTGACTATTTTAAAAAGTTGTTACGAGTCACATCAACCTTTGACAATGGACGAACTTTCAAGTCTACTCCACATAGATAGACGTTCCTTATTCAATCATTGCGAACGCCTATGTTCTCTATCCCAAAATAATATGTTCAAAAAAGATGGATCTAGTTACCATTTTCTTGGTGACAACTATGACTTTCATCAACTGAAACTAGCAATACTTGAAAATTCGTTAAATTTCCAAATACTTAAAGCTGTTTGTCTACATTCAAATCTCACGCTTTACGAATTCGCCGCTCATCATGGAATCAGCGAATCCTTTCTCAGAAGGCAGTTGGCTCAAGTAAATCATTTCTTCAGTTACTATGATTTAAAAATAAAAACACGAGAAGGTACTATTTTTTTCAGTGGAAAAGAAACCCAAATTCGCTACACGATTTATTTGTTCTTATGGGAGGTATATGAAGGAATCGAATGGCCATTTCTAACGCTTGATTTCCAGAAGATCTTAACGACAGTAAAACAAGTTTTTACCAATATTGCACTAAAAAGGAACAAAATTAAAACAATGGAATGGTGCTTCATATTAGCTGTTAATATCAATCGATTCAAACAAGGATATCCTGTCCCTGAACCTGAACTTCCTCACTTTTTAGATCCTATGCTAGACGGTCTTTCTGAGGTGACCACTGACCTGAAATCGATTATTTCTGCTTATGGTTTACCTTCTTCTGAGTTAAACTTTATTTTATTGTGGATACAAACACGCCCTCACATTTACGTAAATAAAAATATTATGGTTCATGCATCAAAGGTTCATAAAAAAAATGCGACACCGATTAATGAATTTCGCGATCAGTTTTATCATTGTATGAAATCTGTTGGGATAAAAACCAATGAAATTACTTCAAAGAAAAAGTTATTAGATGCAACATTATATGCGAACGCTATCCATGATTACCTTTTTAGTCCTTTTTCTGGCAAAAAAAGAGAAGTTACTGATTTTATCGAAAAAAATTATCCCTATTTCTATCAAAATATGGTCGATTGGACTCAACAAATGCAAAAAACACATTTTCCATGGATTCAATTAAGTACGTTGATCGAAGCATTTTTAGTCATTGCCCCACCCACATTTTTTGATAAAGAGATCAAAGTGAAATTAGAAAGTGATTATCCTTTAAGTATCGAATTATTATATGTAAAAGTTTTACAAAACCATTTAGGTTTGTATTTGAATGTCCTTTTCACAAATGAATTATTGCTGAATCCTGACTTGATTATTCGTACAACTGAGGCCCCCACCAAAATAATCAGCTATGAAAATGAAATTCCTTATATTACTATCCGCAATGATTTTTCTACTTCAGATAATAAGCACTTAGTCCAAAAAATCAAAGAAATTATGTTTGGCAATAACCAAAATTAACTAATTTTTCTTGTAAAATCATTTTTTCCAGAAAGAGAAAATAAAGAAACAAAAAGAAGATACGGCAAGCCGTATCTTCTTTTTTCGTCAACATGATCTTATAATTTAGATACTTCAGCAGCTTGAGGACCACGCGCACCTTCAACGATAGAGAATTCTACTTCTTGGCCTTCTTCTAAGCTTTTGAAGCCATCGCCTTGGATTGCTGAGAAATGTACGAATACATCGTCTCCACCGTCTACTGTAATAAACCCAAATCCTTTTTCATTGTTGAACCATTTTACTGTTCCGTGTTCCATAAATATATAGCCTCCAAAAAAGTTCTTGCAAGTAACCCTTGCAAAAACATTATACCGAATTTAGAAAACGCTCGCAAGCATTGCCCCGTTAATTTTCTAAATTCCATGGCAAATGGAAGAACGCTATTTTAGCCTGCGAAATGCTTGTTCACTTCATCCCAATTCACAACATTCCAGAAAGCTTCAATGTAGTCAGGACGTACATTTTTGTATTTCAAGTAGTAAGCATGTTCCCAAACATCTAAACCTAGAACAGGTTTCTTGCCTTCCATCAATGGTGAGTCTTGGTTGGCTGTAGAAGTGATTGCAAGTTTACCATCTTCAAGTACTAACCAAGCCCAGCCAGAACCGAAACGTCCTGCCGCTGCTTTTTTGAATTCTTCTTTGAATGTTGCAAAATCGCCGAATGTTTCGTTAATTGCGTCTTTGATTGCTCCTGTTGGCTCGCCACCAGCATTTGGTGCCATAATTTTCCAGAAGAATGAATGGTTCGCATGTCCACCACCATTATTACGTACAGCAGTTTGAATGTCAGATGGAATAGCATCCATGTCTGAAAGCAATTCTTCTATTGTTTTTTCGCCTAGTTCAGGATATTTTTCGATTGCTGCATTTAAGTTTGTCACATAAGTATTGTGATGTTTGTCATGATGCAAATGCATCGTTTCTTCGTCGATATATGGTTCTAATGCATCAAATGCATAAGGTAGATCTGGTAATGTGTAAGTCATAAAAAAATTCCTCCTCAAATTTGTTGGGTCTCTTTACACTAAAAGAGTAACAAAGTGAGGGAAATTCTTCAATTGTTATGCCTAGTCTTCCAATTTTTTACTGGTTTCTGCTGGTTCTTCGATAATTTCTGTCTTGTTGAAAATAAATAATTTGCTAAAGACATAATTTGCCAATACGACTAAGATCTGTGTAATGATTTTAGCGACATAATCATTCATTTCCAACCCTTTGATCATCAAGAACATGGCGCCCATGTCTAGTCCATAAGAAACGATTCGGTAAAAAACAAATTTCCCAAATTCGATAAATAAATGCGTATAACTAGGAGATTTGGATTGAAACACCCATACCTTATTGGTGACAAATGCAAATAAAACAGAACAAATCCAAGAAATCGTATTCGATACTGGCATCGATAACTGGAAGATTTGTTGCGCGATTGCATAACTGACGAAGTTGACAACTGTTGCTAATCCACCAAAAAATAGATAGATGAAAACTTCCCAATATCCTTTACTTTCTAAATAGCTTTTAAATTGAACATAAATCTTCATTTTTCTACCTACCTTATTTATCATTCTTTCCTATCATACTCTATCTGCTAATAATTTTCATCTCTAGAAAACAATGATCGATAAGAATATAACCTTATCTATCGTGACAGAATGTTTTAGAACTCTTGTAATTCATAGCATACTCCGCTAGAATTGCTAGTGATGACAATTCTACAGAAGGAGTAATTATGACAACAAAACAACTAATCATTAGCTCATTTGCTCGATTCACCGAGCTTAAAAATGCTAAAAACGTATCATTTGGAAAATCATTAGTCTATCTTTTATGTTTGAGTGTACTAATGGCATTACCTATTTCTTACCAAATTTTTCAAGTGCTGGACACTATCAAGTCCGATGGTCAAAAAATTGCAGCTGAAATTCCAGATTTTAAGATTCGTGATGGACAAATCGATTCGCCAACAAATGAAGGTTTTATTTATCAAACGGATTCGATCATCTTTACCTTTGACCCCGAAGGAAAACGTACCCCTGAAGATATCTCTTCAGATTTGATAGGGAATTTCCTAAGTGTCGGTCTGCTAAAGGATAAATTGGTTCTAGCTTTACCGAATACCGGCACGACTTCGGCATTGCTGAACAATAATCAGTTTGAATTTGAGTACACGAATAATGCTTTAAAAAATCTAACTGGCGAAAGCTTACGTAGTACATTAAGTGAAGCAACGATCCCTTTTTGGATCAAAGCATTAGTATTTTTGATTTCCATTTATCCTAGCTTTTTAAATCTGATCATCACTTTACTTATGGCAAATTTTGCGGCTTATGTATATGCAAGATTACGTTTAGCTAAAGTAACTTTTCTCGATTGTCTAAAAACAATGATCTATGCGATATCATTACCCACTGTTATTGCAACGATCCTGATGATTTTTGCACCAACTTTTGATACAACAGCGTTTATTGCATTTGCGGGCATATTCATTTTTGCTCAAGCAGTCAAAGGCTGGCCAAAAATCCAATTACCAAAATAAAAGAATCTCTGGGAGAGGTAGTCATTACACACCTCTTCTAGAGATTCTTCTTCATTTAATAGCCTTCATTCAAATCGATTTCATTTACTTCTAATTCTGTTTTGTCTACGTAGGATTTTAAGTTTGTTAGAAAAATATCCATAAACTTCGTTTGGAAATGTGGTGTCTGACCTGCAATATGAGAGGTGATCAACACATCTTCTCTTTCCCATAATGGGCTATCTTTTGCTAATGGTTCTTCTTCAAACACATCTAAAGCCGCAAAAGCCAGTTGTCCATCGTCTAACGCAGCTATTAAATCAGATGTTTTTACGGAAGGCCCACGTCCTACATTGATGAATAGCGCTTCTTTATCAAAAGCTTCAAATACTTTTGCGTCAAATAACCCTTTTGTCTGATCTGTCAAAGGTAAGATATTCACCACAATCGTTGCTTTCGGTAAAATTTCTTTTAATTTCTCTAATGGATAAGTCTCTTTGAATCCTTCCACTGGATGTCCAGATGTATTGATGCCGATACATTCTAAACCAAATACAGCTGCATGTTGTGCCAATTTTTTTCCAATATGTCCAGTTCCTATAATTAGTAATTTTTGATCTGCCAATGCTTGATAATGGATATCTGATCCTAGCCACTCTTTATGGAACTGCGCTCGTTGGGCTTGGAACAATCCACGAGAATAGCCTAAAATAATGCCCATGGTATGCTCGCTGATCGATTCTACATGGATACCACTCGCATTGGAAAGTAAAATATCTTGGTCAGCGAATTCGTTTAATGGAAGATTATCTACTCCAGCAGAAATCGATTGGACCCATTTTAAGCTGTCAGAAGCGAATATATCTTCTTGATAATCTCCATTCCAGCCGATACTGATCGCTATTTCAGAAAGTTCGTCGGATGCTACTTCCGTTTGAAATGAATATTCTGGTGCTATTTCTTTGATCTTTTCGATAAATTCTTCACGAAATGAACGTACTGAATAAATTATTTTTTTTGTCATCACACCCATCCTCTCTACTTATCAGTCTAGCTTAATCCCTCAAAAGAATGAAGTATGTTGCACTTCATTCTTTGAATGACTTTTTCCTATAATAAACACAGTAAAAGTGGATCAGCGTTTGACTGTCTAAAAAAAAGCCTAACAATCCGAAAGTAAGTAAAACTTACTTTTCGTTCGTCAGGCTTTTTTCCTAAAGATAAAAGACTATCTCTCACCTTATACATCTGCTGTTTCTTGGAAATGATACGTTGGTTCCTCTAATTGTGGATCATAATCAACAACCAGATCATATCCTTTGAAGAACCAATCATCGGCTTCATCAATAAAGAATAATAGACCATCGATCGTTTCTTGTTTCATCGGACGTTCTGGTAACTCCACAGACATACCGATTGAAAATCCCTCATGTACTTCTGTTTTGCCATATACTTTCCCAAAAAAACGGATACCATAATTTTCAGGTAAATCTACCTCTGCTTGAAACCATTCTTTTGCTTTGTCCGTTATTGTTAATTGCATGTGATGAGCCCCTTTTTATTGATTCATTTTATCATCAAGTATATCTACATCTTCTGTTTCTCCGATAACAAGTAAATTATCATTTTCACGTACATATTCGTCTGCGGCTGGTGACACTACGACAGAACGATCGAAGCGTCGGATGGCTACCACAGTCAAATCAAATCGCTGTCTGAAATTTAGTTCTGCTAATGTTTTATTAAAGAACTTGGGATTAGATACCCGAATCTCAGCGAGCGAGAATTTGTCTGACAGCTCTAAATAATCCAAAATATTTTTAGAAACAAGATTATGTGCGATCCGTATCCCCATATCTCTCTCAGGATGAACAACGCGATCTGCACCGATCTTTTCAAGAACACGAGCATGATACTCATTTTGTGCTTTGGCTAAGATATTCGGAACGCCCATTTCTTTAACCATCAGTGTCACTAAAATACTTGCTTGGATATCTTCTCCAATTGCTACGATCACATGATCAAAATTTCTGATTCCTAAAGATCGTAAAGTCATTTCATCTTGTGCATTCGCAACCACTGCATGTGTTGCGATATTCATATATTCATTCACTCGGTCTTCACTGCTATCAATAGCTAAAACTTCTTGACCAGCTTCGACTAACGTACGACAGATACTGCCACCAAAACGTCCAAGTCCTACGATTGCAAAATTCTGTTTCACTTTTCTCCTCCTTTATCCATTCCATTTCAAGTATAGCAAAGCCACTGTAAAAACAAAAGCAACCCTGCTTTTCTTTACGGAAAAGACTCATTTTAATGGAGGATCAAGAGAAGGCCTACTATGGTAGATCATAGAATATTTCTTGATGTTTCTACTAAAAAGGTATGGCTATATTACTAATTATTCCTACAATAGGTAGCCTAAGAATACGTTAACTGAAATAAAGTAAATAAACAACCCAGCAATGTCTTTGATCGATGTAATAATCGGTGCAGATCCAGCAGCTTGATCAATATTCAATTTCAATAAGATAAAAGGAATCAAAAAACCAAGGGCGGCAGCTAAGGTCATTGCAAAGACCAGAGAGATCCCCACAGCTACACCTAACAATGGTATGCCTTGCCACACAGAAGCGACTATTCCAGATACGATCCCTACAACAATCCCTAAACTTAGACCAATCCCTGTTTCCTTCAAAAAGTGCTTGATAAATGTGTTGAGATCAATGTGCCCTAAAGATAATCCACGAACAAAAACCGTCGATGATTGCGTCCCTACATTTCCACCCATATCCATGATCAAAGGAATAAAAATAGCAACAGCAGCCACAGATTCTAACGTTTGTTCAAACTCATCGATTACTAGACCAGCTAACATCCCTGCAACCAATGTGATCGCTAAGAAAGGCAACCGGACTTTCCATATTTGCCAAAGATTCCCGTTAATCAGTACTGTACTACGATCAGCTTCTACAGAGGCGACGTCTGCTAAACCAGCAGCATTGAACATATCCTCGGTCGTTTCTTGCTCTAAGACATCGATGGCGTCATCCACTGTCACAATACCTACTAGTCGTGTTTCTTTATCTACGACGGGAATAGCGATCAAATCTAACTCTTGTAACAATCGTGCAGTTTCTTCTTGGTCTGTATCTGTGGTTACATAAGCGACGTGCTTGATCATGATTTCTTCAATCCGTTGATCACTTTCTGCAATGACTAGATCCTTTAACGATAGTACTCCTTCAATTTTTTTCGCCATATCTGTCACATACAAAATATAGATTGTTTCCATTTCTTTCGCTAATCTTCTGATTTTATGCAGTGCTTCTTCAACAGTCATTTCTTTTTTAATTGAAATAAATTCAGTCGTCATGATCCGTCCAGCTGTCTCATGTTCATAGCCCATCAATCGATTCGTTGTTGCTCGCTCTTCTTCAGAAAGCTCTGCCAATAGTTTTTTAGTCACACTTGCTGGTAGTTCGTAAAACAACCTTACCCGATCATCTGGAGCCATCTCATTCACAAATTCAATCACACCATCATCCGTAAACGAACGAAGCAAATCTTGTTGGACAGACGGTTCAAATGTTTCAAAGATTTCGAGGGCTTTGTCTTTTGATAATAATCGAAAGACCAGTACTTGCTTATCTAAAGGTAACGTAACAAATAGTTGGATCAATTCCACTTTCTCGATCGTTGCTAAATAGTTCTTCAATTCTTCAAGCTTTTTTTGCTCAAGATAATTAAGAATCTTCAATTGTGTTTCTAGGTTATTTGTATCATTTAATGTTCTCATCTCGTATTCTCCTTTGTTACATCGTTTTTTCGATATAAACTTGTTGGATGGATTCGTTTGGAAAAAACAGGAAGTACATAAAAAAGACGGCCTCCAAAAGAAGCCGTCTCATAAGATCCCATCAAAATGGTACCAGTGTTTACCTGAACGAACTTCTCGTCTGAGCTTTAGCACTAAAAGACGTAATTCTGGAAATATAATCCAGATAGCTACGTTAAGCACGCCTTAAGCCGACGTTGCCTGTTATACCCTGTGGCGTCTCTCGACGTTTGAGGGCAGTAGCCTGTGTTCTTTTAGGAGCCTCACCTAACAAGTTTTTATAATTAAACCCTACAGGTAAAATTGGTTTTTGTCAATAAGAGGATTAATATTTGATAAAAAATTGATAAAACAGAAATGATTACTTTACAATCTTTCTCCTGTCACTCCTTCTACAATCCCTTTAGCAATTTGATCCATGTTTCTACGAATATTTTCTACATCACGAGTATTGGTGATAAATCCTAGTTCCGCTAGTCGATAAGGGATACCACGAGAATGTAGTACATTCAAATTCAATAAATCACTTCTTAAGTTGATACCACCGGTATTTTGAACAGAGCCCCATAAACCTACATGTGTGCGTATCACATTAGCAATGGCATAATTTTGTGTCGTATATGAGTTGCCGTTACGATGCGCAATCACATGCCCACCAGTACTAATACCAATCGCTCCTGCATCTAAATGAAATTCTGTTACAGAAGAAAAACTACTACTAATCGTATACGCACCCTGCATTCTACGAGTGTCTTGGAACATATCCGCATTTGTATCATAAAAGGTTATACGATTTGTTTTTAAGCGCCCTGCCCATTTTTGTAAATATGGCATAAGTTCATTTCTTGTAAAGTCTCGCTCGTTGATACCGTTATATGAAGCCCCTGGATCTCCTGCTCCATGTCCCATTACAAATAGATGATTGATTGAGGTTTGGTACGGATTTGACGTAGGTCCTGGCGCTGGTGCTCCTTTTTTAACTAGTACAACTTGGATAGCTTCCATTTGTAATGCTACATTGGACGTCCCAGCATTTTGACCGTTTCTGGCCCAATCTAACCATCCAAGTTGCGCAGAGTGAACCCTATAATAGACATCATAATGTTGACTTAACTGACCAGTTAATCTCACCCTTATCGCTTCAGCTCGTAATTTTCTACCCTCTGTTCCCGAAAGAGTATTATTATTCACATAGTTTTGCCAGCCAATCGATTGAACGTGTGTACTATATTCTATTGTTCCTGGAATAGGTGTACTAGAGATATTCATTCGTAATGCTTCTAATCTAAAGCCACGTCCCACTGTTCCCGCAGTTGCACCATTCATTTGATAACCTTGCCAACCAATCGATTGACTATGCGTTTGGTAATTAACATTAGGATTTTTTATTGTATCCTTATCATAAAAGGCAGTACTAGCTGCTGGTCCAGATTGCCCTTTGGCTACCAGCCTTACTTCCATAGCTTCCATCTGATAACCAAATCCTGCACTTCCTGCATTGCCATTATTTTTTGTCCAACCTAGCCAACCAAAATAAGCTGAGTGCACGCGATAATAAACATCATAGTGTTCTGCTAACTGACCAGTTAAACGTATTCGAATTGCTTCTGTTCGAAGTTTACGATCAGTTGTTCCGGAAATCGCATCATCTCGCACATAATTTTGCCAACCAATAGAACGCACATGACTAGAATATTCAATGGAGCCAGGGATTGGTGTATCCGAAACATTTATTTTTACAGCCTCTAATCTTAATCCACGATTCATCGTTCCAGCAGTTGAACCATTTGACTGATAGGGTTGCCACCCGACTGACTGACTGTGCGTCTGGTAATTGACATTAGGATTAGGGAGTTTATCTTTGTCATAGAAAGCTGTGCTCTGAGTTGGGGCAACTTCTCCTTTTTTGACTAGTTGGATCTGGATAGCTTCCATTTGGTACCCAAATCCTGAACTACCTGCATCTTCGCCATCTTTTGCCCAACCTAACCAACCAAAATAAGCTGAGTGCACACGATAATAGACGCTATATTGTTCACTTATCTCTCCAGTCAAGCGAATCCTAATTGCTTCTGTTCGTAAAGAAAGATCTGTCGTTCCTGATGTAGCACCATTTTTCACATAATTTTGCCAGCCAATCGTTCGTACATGACTACTATATTCAATATCGCCATTTAATGAATTATTTGGTAATTGGATTTTAATGGCTTCAATTCTTTTACCTTGACCAATCGTACCTGCAGTAGCACCATCAGCTACGGTACTTTGCCAACCGTAAGTTTGCACGTGTGTTTGATAACTGACGGATGGTTTAGAAACTTCTGCACGATTGCTCACCGTTTGTTCTGGGCGATTCGCTTGGGTTATTGAATCATTGTTATTTTTTTCTACTTGTATGTTGAACTTTCCTAATGTTCTCTCGCCATCTTTTAATAATACTTCTGTTTCACCGATTGCTTTTGCTGTCACCAGACCCTTTTCATCCACTTCAACAATATTATTGTCTACTGATACCCAATTTGGAGTAATAATCTCAGCATTTTCTGGAACAAGCGAATACTCAAGTTGTTTAGTTTCGCCTTGGATCATTTCTATTTTTTCTTCTTTTGGAATAATTGATTCAACGCTATTTTGTTCTAAAAATTTCACGTCTACAGTGATATCTAGTGAGCGATTAGATGTTTCTTCTAAGATTGCTTTTTGTGAAAACTCTACTTGGTAACTATAATTTAGTGCCGAAGGTTCAACAGTAGTAAAAACGGATCCATTGTATTCCCAATTAGTTGAGTTAATATCGATCTTATTTAATTCCGGTTTTAGATTGTCTTGATTGATCACCCATTCACGATCATCTTTTGATGCTTCTGCATTAATCAATTGTTCTTTCCCGTTAAAATAAGTCAAATGATCATTCATCGACAAATCAATTGTTGACAGTTTATTTTTAGAAACATCAAGGTAAGTTAACTCTGAAAGAGCCGAGACATCTACTTGTTCTAACTCATTATTTTGAACTTCCAGTTTTTTTAACTGTTTAAAATATTCGATACCATCCAATGATTTGATATTTCTACCACTAAGATCCAACTCAGTTGTAGCCAATAATTCATCGGATAATACGTTACTATGATTCTTCTCCATCATTTCAATCAATACTTGACGGAAATTTTGATCTGGGAAATGAACTTCATCAACAGAAATATCTTTAGATGAATTTTCTGCAGAGTTTTCTGTTGTTCCTGTGGTTTCCTCTGTGGTGGGATTAGTACTTTCTATCAAAGGGACATTAGATGATGTTGCTGTAGTTTCGTTTGTTTGCGAAGTACTTCCTTGTGACGTATTTGTTCTATCGTTTATCGATACTGCGTAGACACTTGGCGTGATCGAGCCTGACAGTAATAAGAAACTTAATAACATGCCTATCCAATTTTTTCTCATGACATTCTCCTTTATTTTTTAAATCGAACTTATATTGTCCTATAATATATTAAACTATAAAAAGACCCAAATGAAAAGAACATGATAACAAAGAATTCAAAATAACAAACAATGTAATTTGTAATTAGCAAACACAAATAAATCCAAAACAAAAGTAATAACATTTTGCTTTGGATCAGGGTACTGTTTTCCCTTATCAATGTGAAAACAGGGATACTTTATAATTTATGTTCCAATTTATACTTAGCAAAAATGTGCTTACTGTTTAGATCATAAGTCATAAGTCTACTTACTTCACTAATCCATGCTTGAATGCGTATATGGCAGCTTGCGTACGATCTTCCACTTCTAATTTTGCTAAAATATTAGAAACATGTGTTTTGACTGTTTTCAAAGTAATAAACAATTCGTCTGCGATTTCTTGATTGCTCTTTCCTTCAGAGATCAACATAAGAATCTCATTTTCACGATTCGTTAAATCATCGTGCAAGATTGGCTCATTACGCCGACTCATCTTTTCCATCATTTTCGAGGTTACTTCAGGTTCAAGCACACGTTCACCTCTTTGAGTCGCGCGGATCGCATCGGCGATTTCATGGGCTGTCGATGTTTTAAGTAAGTAGCCTGTTGCGCCAGCTTCAATAGCCGGATATACTTTCTCATCATCAATAAAACTCGTGACAATAATGATTTTTGCTTCTGGCCAATCTTTGAGGATTGCTTTTGTAGATTCGATCCCGTCCATTTCTTCCATGACTAAATCCATTAGAATCACGTCCGGACGAAGTTCCATGGCTTTTTCGTAGCCTTTTCGTCCATCTTCTGCTTCTCCGATTACTTCGATATCTTCTTGGATCGACAAATAGGAAGAAACCCCTAAACGTACCATTTCATGATCATCGACTAGTAATACTTTTATCATTTTTCCGCCTCCTTTATTAAAGGAACTTTAATTTCTACACTTGTCCCTTGTCCTTTGAAACTAATGATTTTTACTGTCCCACCAATACCTGCTACACGTTCTCTAATATTGTTTAGTCCGTAGCTGCCAGTTTTTGTTTCATTCATATTGAAGCCAGTACCGTCATCGATCACTCGTAATAAAAGATTATTATCGATTTTATGCAGATACACTTCTAATTCATTTGCTTTTGCATGGCGTAACGTATTTGAAAGTAGTTCTTGAACGATCCGAAAGAGATGATCTTCAATCGAATCAGACAAAGTGATATCTTCAATATCCCATTTCAATGCAATTTGTATCTTGTTTTTTAATTCTTTTAATAATTGTTCAATCCCTTGTTTCAAACTTTTTTCTTCAAGATTGACTGGTCGCAAATGTAGTAGCAACGCACGCATTTCAGATTGTGAAGCATTGATGATATCTGCTACCATCCTTAGTTGTTTACGAAACATTTCAGGCGTATCACTTTTTTCTGCTTGTTCCGTCAGAGCAGACATCATCATCATCGCTGCAAATAATTGCTGGGAAACTGAATCATGTAGCTCACGCGCTAAACGATGTCTTTCTAATTCTAAGATTTCTTCTTTTGTTTGTCCATCGACATATTGAGGTCGACTCGTCAATATTTGAAGTTCACTTGACACTTCGATCATTTTTTCTTTGATTTTAGTGATTTCTTTTTCAATTTCTTTAACATATATATCGTCAGATGCACTTGGTAAGGAATCATTTAAAACTTTTGCTTCATAGTTACCGGAAGAAATTGCCCGTAACTGTTCTTCGATTTTCCCATAACGTGCTTTTTGTAAGAGAGAGACAATCAAAAAAACAATTAAACCGACACCTGACGAAATTGCTAGTAAGTGAAAGATCAATGGCACGTATAAAATTCTGGCACTTAATAAAGTACGCCAAAAATGAGTTTGATTACTTGCGTAAAAATAAGTAAAAAAAGAAAATAAAATGACGATAAATGAGGCGATCGAAGCATAAATAGCTAGCATCGGTCGAGAAAGTTTCTCTATCATGCTCGAATCACCTCGATATCCCCAAGTAATGTGTTCGTAATGATTTTTAAACGACGTGGATTTTCATCGTAATCGTTACTATAGATTTTAATCGACTCGTTCTTCAATGCAAATTGTTCTTCTTCAAATTGTACATTTCCTACTAACGTTGCATGTTCGAGACTGATTGCAATCCCTAAAGGAACTAAGATGCGTGTCCGACCGATTCCTTTTCTGACGATAACGATATTATCGTCTTTAGGTAACAAGGTGTTCCCTAAATCGATGATCGTGTCTCCTGAAAGTAGAGAGATATTAATATCATCCCATTCATACACATCATTACCAATTCGCTGGTTACCGAATAATTGTTGTTTTTTTCGTTCATTATTGTGGGACTTCACTTGCTCTGTTTGAACCATAATGATTTGTTTTTTTCGCCAAAAAGCATTTTTGGTTAGATCGATCCCAGAAATCTCTACACCTTTAAGACCGATGAACAAGACAGCAAAGACTGCCATTATCCATAGCGCAGGACTATTGATCAAACTGAAAAAAATAACTAGTCCACCTAGTACAAATTGAAAATTCTGAAATCCCGATCTCGGTGATTTTCGCAATGCAAGATAGATATTAAAAATACCAAATAAAACTAATAGTAATAATTCAACATTATTTACGATTTGCCAAACTGCAAAGATCAATAGTAAGGCTTCTACTACTATAAAAAAGCGCCAAGAGCTATTCATCGCTATTCTCCTTTCCTTTTCATTCTCTTTTTTATCATACCTATTTTTGTTTCGAGATGCTATAGGACTTTAGATGTAACTATCGCTTTCTACAGCAAAAGGCCTGGGACTTTGTGTCATGATCCCAGACCTTTTTGTATAGACAAACCAATAATTGATTATCTGTGTCTAAATTTCAACTTATGCTTGCGCAACCTTGACGATTTTTACTTGCATATCGCCACCAGGTGTTGAAATTGTTACTTCATCATTTTTATATTTGCCAATCAAAGCTTGTGCAATCGGTGAATCATTTGAGATTTTTCCTGAGAAAGGATCTGCCTCAGCACTTCCCACGATCGTATACTCTTCTTCTTCACCATCTGGTAACTCAATGAACGTCACTGTTTTACCAATAGATACTTCATCCGAATCAACGCCATCATTGTCAATGATCTGTGCAAAACGGATCATATTCTCGATTGTCGTGATACGTCCTTCTACGAAAGCTTGTTCATCTTTAGCTGCCTCATATTCTGAGTTCTCAGATAAATCACCAAAGCCACGGGCAATTTTGATTCGTTCAATGATTTCTCCCCGTTTAACTGTTTTTAATTCTTCTAATTCTTGCTCTAACTTAGCTTTTCCTTCAAGCGTCATAGGATATACTTTTTCTACCATGTATAACTCTTCTCCTTTTTCTATGGAATACCGCAAAAGGTAATCTTTTACGGACTACAGTCCAAAAAAGATTACCATGCTTTTTCTAAAATGTAAATGTTTTTCTAAAAATAAATAAAGTTACAGCCAGCGCTCAATTTTAATTATTTACGTATTTTTGTACTAATTCCATATGCTCTTCATATGTTTTTGCAAAATAAACCTCACCTGTAGAGATATCTGCGACAAAATAATAATAATCATTCTCTGCTGGTTCAACAACAGCTTGGATAGCTGCTTCACTCGGGCTATTGAACGGTCCTGGACCATATCCCTTATTTGTATAAAGATTATATGGTGAATCGACTGCCGTATCTTCATAAGAGACAAATTCTTTGTGTTCATCTAACGCATATAAAATAGAAATATCTGATTGTAATGGCATCCCTATGTCAATCCGATTATAGAAAACTCTGGCAATATTTTTACGATCTGATTCAGATACCCCTTCTTTTTCGATCAATGAAGCAAGTGTCATGATTTCTTGAACCGTATGATTTTGCTGCTTGATCGTTGAGAAGTATGGTTGTAACACGGTATTCGTTTTATCGACCATCTGAATGATCAGATCTTTGAGTGACATATCTTTATAGTAATCATAAGTCGCTGGGAATAAGTAACCTTCTAAGCGATACTTGGTGTTTTCTGCCTTAGCTGCACTTTCTAATAAATCAGGATATTTTTGGGTCAATTCCGTGAAAAAGGCTTCGTTTTTTAGTAGATCTAAAAATTCCTGTTTATCTTTCCCAGTGATTTTTGCTACTCGTTCTGCAATCTGCTCTGCATCAAATCCCTCTGGTATCGTGATCTTCCCATCTGCCACTTCTGTAGGTTCTGAGGTTCCACCTTCTTGGAGCTCTTTACCGATTTCATCTAACGTCATGTTAGGGGCTAATTGGTAGAAGCCAGCCTGAAAGCCAGTCATATTTTTAAATTTTGTATAATAATTAAATACGATACCGCTCTTGATGATATGGTCTTGTTCTAAAATCTCTCCGATTTGCTTATTTGAAGAACCACTAGGGATTTCGATTGAAACCAATTGTTCATTCTCTGGGTCTAAAGGTTTTAAGCCACTATCAATATAGCGATAGACCGTAAAACCAAATACACATCCAATAATTAGCAACGTAAGCGCAATCACTAAAATAATTTTTCCTACGATTTTATCTTCTTTTTTACGTAGGTCTTTTCGCTTACTGACTACATCTGTCGAATCAGTTGCATTCTTTTGTCGTCGTCTCTTCTCATCTGGATGTTGTTTGTTTTCTGACAAAACAACTCCTCCTTACTATCAACTTCATAACTTTATTCATTATACATGAAATTCAGGCGGAGGTGAATTATTTTTAACAATTCTTATGTCAAAATTGTAAGTAGTAAATCGATTATCTTCGGCTTAAAATAGAAAATAAAATAATTCTTATTTACTAAATAACAATAATCTGCTTATTTAAATCACTAAGCTCTTTGACAGGAAGGATTGATGTACATGAACACAAGGAAACATTTAAGAAGAAAACAAGCTTCCCATTTTTCTTTTTCTCAAAAAATCTGCTTATTCATTTTAGTCGTCACTATTGGGATTATCACTTGGGCTACCTATGAAATGGCCCAGTCAAGAGTATCCGCCTCGATTCAAGTGGCAAACGATTCCCTAGATTTGACCAAAGATGAACAGGTCCTTGCCGATCAAATCGACCAATTATTACAAAAAAATGATTATGTCGGATCTGTCTATATTCGTAAAAACAATCGAGTGATCCTTGAAAAGGGCTACGGATACGCTAACGAAGAAGCACAGCAACCAAATACTCCATCTTTGTATTATCAAATTGGCTCGATCCAAAAAGCAATGACTGCACTACTGATTCTAAAACAAGTTGATATAGGGAAACTTTCTCTAGATACAAAACTGGATAAATTTTATCCCCAAATCAACGGTAGCAATAAAATCACGATCAAAGACTTATTATATATGCGATCAGGATTGAAAAAAACAGCTTCTCCGACCGTACCGATGAATGACCAAGAGGTGATCCAGTTTGCCCTAGACCATCTCGAATATACCAATGATCAAAGTTACAAATATGAACCATTGAATTTCACGTTACTAACAGGTATTTTAATGAAATTAACTCATCAGCCATACGAAAAGTTGGTGTATGACCAAATCATCACTCCTTTACAATTAAAACAGACGACCTTCTATGACCAAGTCAAAAACACTTCAGAACACGCAGTCTCTTATCAAATGAGTCCAGACGATGATTATCATCAAGCTTTGACTGAATCTGAAACAGATATACGTAATGAATTAGGAACTGGAAATATCAGTATGTCCGTCTATGACTTGAATGAATTTTTTACAAAAGTATTAAAAGGAAAATTGATTCCACAAGATTTACTTTTTTCTCTTTGGGGAAAGAATTTGAATGGACGTCCATATAACGGCGGGGTCTACAGTGGGAGAGATACCATATTTGCTCAAGGAAACATCAATCGTTTCCATGCGGTATTAGCAATGAAAAAAGATACCTCTGATGCAGTTGTATTAGAAAGTAATATCCAAGCCGATAAAAAATATAAAACAACAGCCACCGATCTTAGAGATCAGATTTATAAATTGATGGGAAATGATGAATAAGCAATTTGCTTACCTGTCATCTGTGATAATTGAATAAGAATGAAGAAAACCTTGTATAAGTAATTTGGCTTGATACAAGGTTTTCTCAGTTGTTCCCTAGATATAGAAATTTTATGATTTTGTCATATTTATTTCTGTTGCTAAATATTTTCTCATGCCATCTAGTATGCTATGTTTAGGTTGGTAACCAAGGGTTGAAAGCTTAGTGATATCAGCTAAAGAGTCATGGATATCTCCTGCTCTCTCCTCTTGATAATCTAACAGTAATTCAACTTCAAGAATCTGATTGATTGTCTGGATCAACTCAAGTAAAGTTGTACTGTTTCCCGTTCCAACATTGAATTGTTGCCCTAATGCTTTTTCTTCTTTTGAAACAAGTAATAAAGCTTGCACAACATCTTCGACATAGACAAAATCTCTTGATTGACTCCCATCGCCGAATAAAGTAAATGACGCTTTTTCACCTGCAAGTTGCTTTTTATAGCGATCCACTAAAATCGAGATCACCCCACTATATGGCGAATTTGGATTTTGATTTGGACCGTATACGTTGAAGAAACGTACCGCAGTTCCTGGCACATCATACAAATGGCAATAATCAAGTACATATTGTTCAGCGGCAAATTTATCAATAGCATAAGGCGTCAACGGTCGAATAACTGACTCTTCTTTTTTAGGTAGTGTTGGTTCATCTCCATAAACAGCTGCAGAAGAGCTAAATACAATACGCTTTAAATTTGGCTGATACTTACGAATCAACTCAAGTAACATCAAGACACTATCAAAATTCACTCGATGAGTTTCCAACGGCCGTTCAACGGAATCAGCAACACTAGCTATAGCAGCTAAATGAAAGATATAGTCAAACTGGTGAGATTGCAAAATCTTTTCCATTTTTTGCTTATCACTGACATCACCTTCAATAAAAGTGATTTTTTTTGTTTGATCTAAATTCTCTCTATTCCCCATTGATAAATCATCAATAACTACAATATCGTTATGATCTCCTAGATGATTTGCCATTGTTGAACCGATAAACCCGGCTCCACCGGTAATTAATATTTTATCCACTTTATTCACTCCAATTATTTATTAAAAAATATAAACCTATTTTACCATGATAAGATATTGAACACTATGCAGTGTAATCGAAAACGTCTCGTAGAAAATAAAATATTTTTTACGAGACGTTTTTATGAATGATTTTATACAGAAATTTAGATTAACGTTCTTTTAGTAAAATACGAAAATCTTTATAGCTAGCAATAATTGATCGATGTATAAAAGCAAGATATACAATATAAATAACGACGTATACAACCATGCTTGCGAAGGATGCATTGAATAGTACGTTACTTAAAATAAATAGCACAGTTAATAATGTTTCAATAACATGCTTCCAACCTATTGTTAATCGCAAATCTTTGTATAAGAAAAATTCAGCCAGATTACAACGTAGGGCCAAACTAATTAAAATGAGTAAAACAGTCAAATCTAAATTTCCAACAATGAAAATCACAAATAAAGACGCAAGTAATGTTACTCCTAACGTAATGATATTTACAAATAAAATCGTTTTTTCTTTTCTCAAAGTTTTTAGATACGTATTGATCAGTAATGACATTCTTCCTTCATAAATGACAATTGGGAATAAAATCCCCATAAACCTAAGACTTTCTGCATATTCCGGTAACCATAAACTTAAAATGATTTTTGCAGGAATATAAAATATTAGTAATCCGTACGTTAATGGGACAAATAATCCTCTAAGAATTCGAAACAATTCAGGCAATCTCTCTTTATTCGTCCTTCTTAATAAAGGAAACATAACAATGCCAATGGCATTGATGAACGTCAAAAACATATTTGAAAGGCTTAGTGTGAATGACAACTTACCAAATGTTTCGATTGTCCATTTTTGTTGCACAAAAAAACGGATTGTTCCAATAATCAGCATACTCGCAATATTACTAATCATTAATTTACTACCAATATTGATATTATCTAATATTTCTGGGAATAAAACTCGTAAATTGATTAATTTGACATTTAACATATCTTTAATCAAAGACATTCCCCATAATGTTACCAACAATTTAGAAAGGATATCTAATAAAATCAACCAGAAAAAATTTCTACCACCTAAAGAAAAGTAAATAGCAATAAATAAAACATATAGATATCGATCATTTCTTGATAGTTGTGCATACTCTTTGATTCGATTCGTCGATTGTAAAATATATAAAACAAATGTTTTTATAATCGTCACGACTGACACTATTGCTGTTAAGATAAGTATGACTGATTGCTCAGAATGAGGAAGAAACAACCAGGCCCATATAGCTACAAAGAAAGATAAGAATAGTTCAAAGATCATTAGATACCAAAACTGTGTACCCAAATCTCGTTTATTCAACTGATCATATTCTTCTCCGCCAATTTTTAAGTAGATGCCATCAATCCAACCAAAATGTAGAAAACCTACATAAGACGAATAAAAAACATAAAGTTGCCAATAGCTATATTCAGTAACACCTAAAAGTTTTGGCACAAATAGATTTAATAGCACTGATATTCCTAAAGTAGCAAAATTTGCAGCTACAGTATAGTATAAGTTTTTCATTACGTTTCTTGCTTTATCATTCATTATTAATACCTACTTTGTCATACTATTTAATAAAACCATCTTATATATAGTGCTTGTGCCTCTATATTTCTTACAAATTAACCTTAGTAGTATTTAAGCTAATCTATTGAATACTATTAATTATTTAAAGAATATCGTATTGTATGGGACATATGAATTATATGCTCCAGAAACAATAAAAATCAAAATAAATATACAGAAGCTGAACAAAATAAAAGTTATTAAAAATAGAAATTTATTTTTAAAAAGTTTCTCCAATACAATGGGTACGATAAAAATTTCTACTGTTGAAAATATTGTACTGATTCTTCCACCAATTGTTGCTAAAGGTCCGAAACACACTAACAGAATCGTCGATAAGCAATATAAAGACAATATTATATTAAAGTTTTCTGTAAAAACTGTATTGTTGTTTTTTACGAAAATAGTTGCGCCAATCAGTATGACTAATTGCATTATGAATACCGGATTAAAAATCCAACTACCTTGTGCATAGTACCCAGATAAGTAACCATAGTAACGATCTGGAATCATAAACCTAAATAAATTTGGGAAAAAGAAAATGATTCCTACAAATGCGCTAGATGAAATCAGAAATATTTCTTTAGGGACGTTGATCTCTTTAACAATCTGTACGAAAAGATACGCAGGAATAATAAAAATAGAAACAATATGAAATAATGAACCTACTAACGAAAGTAGAATAATATTTCTTAAATTTCTTTTTTTGAACGCTGGTAAAGCCAATAAGAATATGATAGCCACAATAGAAGATCTTATTTGCCCCATATCACGTACTAGAAAAAATCTAGAGTAGTAATAGAGTAGTGCAATTGATGGAACCGGAAAATAATTATTAAGTGCATAAGCGAGCAATAACATGCTTATTATAGAAAATAATAAGATAAAAGTTGAAAAATTCATTCCTAGCTCACGTACGATATAATTTAATAAAAGATACCCAGGTTCTGCATCAATACTACCATCGAATATTTTATCCCAATTAATTAACCTATCAAAAAAATTGTTATAGGAAGAAAAATCATATCCCGTAGAAAATCTAAAACCTGCTAAACACGTTAAAAATACGATACCAGCATAAAAAAATATTTTTTTTCTAGTAAAATATTCCAAAACTGACAATACCGCTAGCAGTGCGAATGTTCCTACATAAATGTACAATGCTGTTCTCCTTATATATAGATTATTTTAATGATATTAGTTAAAGCTTTTGCAATCTCTAATTGTTCTCTATACCATTTTTTTGTCGTATTTTTCTTAAAACAAACAATTAAAATTTCATCTGGTTTAAACGACACAGGCTCAATAATATGATTCAAATTTGAATAAATATTTGTATCATCATGCTTGAAAATTTTATTTTTATCAATGGTATTATTTTCTTCTAAAACCAAAAATTTATTTTCAGATGTGCCATTCAATAGTGAATTGATAATATTTAGTTTTTCTTCTACTGTTGATAAGTCTAAGGAATTGATATCAATCGCTTGAACATCATTTCCCAGTGTGAATTTTTGCGTGATAACTTTGGTTCTGTACTCTTTCCAACTTACTAAAAGAGTTCCTAGACCCAATGTAATAACTATCATTACTAATACTAATAAAATGATTTTTTTTGTACTAATTCCTTCACTCACTTGTGCTGGCAATGTTTTATTATATTGGATATCTTTGTTGATATAATAGAACGTTTTATTATCAAAAAATGGTAACTCGTTATTAGTCATTTCCTTTTGCAATAATTCAGATATTTGTTTTTGTTCTTGCTCTGGGACATCATCTGTAAACTGAACATCAATCGTGTTTTGGATATCATTGTATCCTACACTTAATTTTTCAAGTGTCTCATCTGAAAATTGATTTTTTTCCTGTAAACTAGTTAAAAATACTTGTTTTACAGCCCCTGAAGCAGTCATGATGTTACCTTGACTATTTTCTAAAATAAATGAGAATAATGGACGATTTATTTGATTATTATTTTCAATCTTACTTTGAGAATAATTTGAATAGAAGAATAACCCACCTACAAGAAGTAAACTTACTATAAATGAAACAACATATACTTTTAAATGATCTCTAAAAAAAGAATATATATCTTTAGGCGACAGACTATTATTGGACATGTATTTTCCTCCATTTATTACCGGTATTTTTTATTCACTCTGCTTTTTGTAAAGTATAAGATATCAGCTAGAAAAGAATGCAAAACTGTATAAGAGTTCCAAGATGTCAACACAGCCATTGGTTTATCTTCTTCGATAATCTTTAATCTTGTTTCTAATTCCTTTAATAAAGCTTTCAATGTTTTTATTTTATACTCTTTATTTGGCACATCAACTCGTTGAACAAAATTCAAATTTGATTCTGTTAGAATTTTTAATAACTCCAGTTTTCCTAAACGTATATTTTTCTTAGTTTCTGCAGTTTTTTCTGTTTCTTCATTTTCAATTTGCATGGCACTACTTCCATGTTTTCGCCATAATCCTGTTTTTTCATCTAGTAGATATAACTTGTCTGTTAAAACACCTGTAGACCACATCGCCATATCATGAACTGGATAAAGTGATGTTTCGAGAAACTCATCGAAAGTCGGAATAAAGTCTTTTTGAAAAGCATAAACCCATCCTGGTCGATTTAAAAATACATTTTTTTTAGAAAAATAAATATAATCATTTGGTTGTTTTGTCGGTATCTTTCTCTTTTCACATGGATAAGAGACACCATTTTCTTCAAGTAGCTCATCATAATTAGAAACTAGTACTTTTATATTTTCCGGGTCCGACATAATCTTTTCAGACATATGTTTAATTTTGTGCGGGTACCAAATATCATCTTGGTCACTAAAAAAAATCACATCCCCCTTTGCTTGGTGAATCAAGCGGATGAAATTTTCTCTCCAACCGATGTTTACCTCATTGATCAACAACTGCCATCCAGATAATTGGTTTTCTTCTATAAAATTAGTTACGATCTCAACCGTGCGATCGGTTGAACCATCATCACATAATAATACTTCATCAGGCATACGTTCTTGATTTTTGATTGATTCTAATTGTTCAATGATATTTTTTTCACCATTATAAGTCGGCATAATCACTGAAACTGTAAAAGATTTATCTCTCATATTTATATTACCTACTTTTCTTTCTTATGTCTTTTTATTTTATAGTGATCTCCTTTTTGCTTTTCTAAAGGTGGCAATTGCATGTAATCTCCATATAGACTCTCTAAATAAACTTTGTAATTTTTTGGGATCGATAACTTCGCGTCTTCAAACTCTACATAGATAGCTTCAGAAAAAGTACTAGATGGCAAAAATTCTCTCACTCCATAAATTGTTGATACACTTACTCCTTTTAAACTAGAATCAATCTGTCGCTCATTCGTAATTTTAGCGAGTTGATCCATCTTCCTAGCAAAGTGATTCGCACCCTTACGTCTAGCATACTTAGCAATCATTTTTTTGATAAAAATAAATTTTTCTTCTGGTTTAAACTTTTTCTTACTCTCTGCACCTCTAAAAACATCTAATAACTTCATTCTTTTTACTAAAAATTTTTGGCTAAAAGTTTTTTCTGGTACAGAATCAATCGGAAAAATATCTAAAAATAATCCATGCTGGGCAACTCGATAATCATCATCGATATACGTTCGTGTATCGTTTATTTTTGTAAAAGCATATTCCCATTTATTATCGATTTCTAAAGCTTTTAATTCTAGAAAATCTGGCAATTTATGTGCTAAGCTGATAAGTTTATTGTAATCTTTTCTTGGCATAATGATGTCTGCATCATCATCCCATGGAATAAAACCTTTATGTCTAATGGCCCCTAGTAAGGTTCCTCCAGCTAAAAAATATGTCATATCGTGTTCTTGACAAAACTGATCAAAAAATTTTAATAAATCTAGCAAACCTTCATGGATTTCTTTTGTACTTAAATAATCAGACATTGTTTACTCCCTCTAATAAACCTTATATACCTTTAACATTTGTTGTAATGTATGGCTAACATCATATTCCATTAATTCTTGTGTTATTTCATTATTCAAAGGCTGACTTAAAATTGCTTCACACCAAGTTGCCTTAGCTTCATCAAGACCAATAAAAGTAACGTTTGGAGTCAATTTCGTGTCTGGAGAAATCGTACTCGATAATACGAGTTTTTTTCTACTTGCCTGAGCCTCTAAGCCGACCATTGGAAGACCTTCGTACAAAGATGTCATACAAAATACATCCATAGCTTGAAACAACTCTGGAATGTCGTTTCTTTCACCTAGCAAGTACACATTTTTTGATAGGCTCAATTCAGTTATTTGTTTCTCTAAACTTTTTTGCAACGAACCCGCTCCAACAATCAACAATTTTGCATCTGGTTTCTTTTGTAATAGTTCGCTAACGATATCAATGAGATAGGTTTGATTTTTTTGCTTTTCGAGACGTCCAATATTCCCGATAACAAAATCATTTGGGGAAAGTCCCAGCTCCGCTCTTTTCTCCGCACGTACATCTTCATCCGTCTTATACAATGATAAATCAATACCATTATGAATAATCTCATAAGGATGACCTTGAAATAAGCTATCTCCAGCTTCTTTACTAACAGCTAAAAAATCAGTTGCTTCTTTAATAAGTAAATGATGTAAATATTTCCTTAGTAAATTCATTAAAAAATTAGACGATTTTCCGTCACTAGTGGCATGACTATGTGCTATTCGTTGTGTTATTCCTCGTTTTCTAGCTAATACCAGGTTGATACCTCCGCCAAAATACACTTCATTATGAACGATATCGAAATGCTGTTCTGCTAAAAGTTTTCTAACCTCAAACCAATACTTTATGATGTTTTTTTTAGGATTAGTCACTACAAATATTCTTCCACCCAGTTTTTTTATCTCTTCATGATAATCTGTCACATGTGCAAAATCATCATAAATCAAAAAATCGAACTGTACTTTACGACGGTCGATTCTTCTATATAGATTCATCATGAAGGATTCGGCTCCACCTTTGCCCATTCTCCCCTGAAAATGTAACACTCTTTTCACTTTGTTCACTTGATCACCTATTTTTCTATATTTAATACTCTATAACGGTTAAAAGTATAGAATTATTTTGAGATACTTTCTGATAAGATATCCAAAGTATTCTTAAATCCATCTTTTGCATCAAAAAATGCTTTCCATCCTAAAGCACTCAGCTTTTCGCTATTCAAACTGGAGTTATTCATAGGATTGAATTGTTTTGCTTCACCTGCAGTAGGCAAATCAAACTCCAAATCAACATTCCCAATTTCCGCAATCTTTTTAGCCATCTCTGCAATACTGATAATTGAACATGGATTGGATATATTGTAGGCTTCTCCAGGATTTCCTTTAACAAGTGCATATAGCATGGCAGTAGCACAATCCAGACTATAAGTATAGGATCTTATTTGGCTACCTGTGCTTTTCATAATAATTTTTTTACCTTTCAAAGCATCTAAAACAAATGCTGAGGAAACACGTTTATCTTCTTGTTTTGCTGAAGGACCATAAATATGTCCTGGACGAACAATTACACTCTTGACTGAGTATTCTTTTAAATAACTAACACATAATGTTTCAGCTGCACGTTTCCCCATAGAATAAGAAGATCGTGGATTCAATAGGTCAATATAACCATAATCAGATTCAAGTAAAGGTCTATCTGTACTAAATTCTCCGTAGACTTCACTTGATGATACATATAACAGTCTATCAACTTGTTCTTTCTTTGAAAATTCCAATAATGAATTCAGCCCAAAAATATTGCCTTGCATTGTCTCTACAGGTTTTTCTGAATAAAGTTCAGGACTCGCATGACTCGCGCCATGAATAATATAATCTACTTTATTAGTAAAAGTGAACTCTTTCGTCGCATCATACAATACTGGTACAATGCATTTACTTGCCGAATAAGTAGAAAAACGTGTTTTTAATCTTTCGATATTTCTTCCAAGAGTATATACTGTCATCTGCAAATCAAGTTCTTGATTAGCGATAATCAATAAATCGACCACCGCAGAACAAATCAATCCGCTTGCTCCTGTGATCATGACAGATTTATCTTTGAATTTTTGAAATATATCAGTAGTTTTTTGAACACACATTTTTAGATTTGAAAGATAAGTTTCGTTTTCTAATAGATTCATTTTCTTACCTTCCTTACTTGATCCAGTCATCATTTGTTGAATTCAATAATGCTTTAAAAATTTCTAAATCTTCTAAAGTAGTGATTTTTAAATTTTTCTCTGATCCAGGTGAAAAGTAAGATTTTTTTCCTAAAACTTGCATCAACTGACATGAAGCTGCCATATCATTAATTCCCTTTTCTTCTGCTAATTGGTAGGTTTCGATAATTTCACCTAATTGATACGTGTGCGGTGTTTGTGTACGAACTAAAAGATCTCGATTCAATGAATTTACTGAACTTGTCTCTCCTTTTTCTTCTAATGTGAAAACAACTTCTGTACAAGGAATAACAGCTACAGCATTTCCATTTTCTTTATAAACTGCAATACTCTCACTGATGATTTTTTCACTGACCATAGGTCGATTACCATCATGGATCAATACAACATCATCTTTTGCTCTTTTTTTGTAGATTTCTTTCAATCCATTATAAATTGATTCTTGTCCAGAATTACCACCTTCAACAATATACTTTAGTTTTGTGATATTGAATTGCTTAGCATAAGCAGTCAGCATTTCTTCCCAACCTTTTAAAATAACCACACAAATTTCATCAATCTCTGGATGTTCTTCAAAAGCTTTCAGTGTATAAACTAGGATTGGAATATTATTCACATGGATGAATTGCTTTGGAATATCTTGTCCTGTTCTAGTTCCAGTACCTGAAGCAGTTAATAAAGCAATATTCATAAAATGTTTTTCTCCTTTTTGTGATCTTAACTAACTGTAAGAACTTAATATTTTCTTTTTAATAAAGCGATTAATCGCGGGCTAATTCGCTGGATCTTATTTGCAAAAATAATAGTATGATAAGCGATTGTACTTGGTAGGTTGAAATAAAACTTTGTCAATTTTTTAATGATCGAATCAGTACACGCAATCGAGCGCGCTTCTCTTATTACATCACTATTTAAAATTTCTTTTATTGCATGTCTCTTTTCAATATTAGTTAACTGATACGTTTCAGCAATCGATAAAAGAACTGACGTTGTTCCTTTTAATAAAAGGGAAGCCATTCCTGCTTTATTATTATTATTTGTCACTTCATTTGCTCGTAAATAAAAGTCTTCAAATGTTTGAAACTTATTTTTATTATATTTATTTGTTATTCCTTTGCCACCTTGGAATTCATAGGTATAAACAATACTAGGATTCATTAGGACCTCATCACAGTATTCAAAATAATCTAAATTAAAAATTCGATCTTCACAACTACTATAATTTTTGAATCGAACACTATATTTTTCTAACAAATCTTTACGGTAGCATTTATTCCAAACAACATACATCAGTTGCTGATTCATCAATGTGTACATGTCTTGCAAAAATTCTTCTCGTTTCGTATATCGATGTTCGGTGACCTGATTTATCTTTTCAGAGATTACTTTTTCATCATCAATAGTTCGAAATATGAAGGAACTCACAATCAAATCAGCATTCGGTTGTTTTTTCAAAAGTTGTTCATATTCTTTTAATACTGCTCGATTCGGAGTGTCATCTGCATCAAAAAAGAGGATGTATTCCCCCCTCGCACGATTGAGCCCCTCATTACGTGCAAATCCTGGTCCTTGGTTTTTAGTTGTCACCCATTGAAACTTAGGATTTTTGTCGACTAATTGATGGATCAACTGTTCTGTTTTATCCGTAGAGCCATCATTCACTATTATCACTTCATAATCATTAAATTCTAACGATTGCAATCTATTAATCGAACGCTCGATCGTATCTTCGGCATTATAGACAGGAACGATAATACTGAAAATCGGTTTTTTCATTTTTCAGCTCCTCCAACTCAACTATAAATTTTTTCTTGGGGAAAATCTATTTCTTTTAATGAGCTGGCATTTTCATCCTCTTCTAACCCTTGGGAAGACATTTTATCAAAAAGGATCTTGATCGTTTGCAATAAGATCTTTAGATCCATCATTAACGAATATTTTTTGATATACAACAAATCAAAGCGTAACTTGCTGTTATAGTCAGAAACATATTTCCCATATACTTGAGCATAGCCGGTGATGCCTGCACGGACATTATGTCTCAAATAATAATAAGGATTTTCTGCATTGAATTGATCCACAAAGAAAGGTCTTTCTGGGCGTGGACCGACGATCGACATATCGCCTTTTAACACATTAAAAATCTGTGGCAATTCATCAAAACGTACAGCACGGATAAATTTACCGACTGGTGTTACTCGAGCATCATTACTTTTCGCTAAGACAGGTCCTGATTTTGCTTCCGCTGTCGCTGTCATTGACCGGAATTTATAGATTGAAAATTCTTTTTGATTTTTAGTGATACGGACTTGTTTATAGATCACTGGTCCTGGTGAAGTCACTTTGACTAGTATTGCTGTAAGCAACATGAAAGGTGATGCAAGGATCAGTAAGATAAAAGAAATGATAATGTCGAATAAGCGTTTGAACAATTCATCTTCTGGTTGTATCTTGAAACCAGAAGCTTCAATGATACTTTCATCTTCAAAGTTCATAATGTTTGGATTGATCATTGTTAAATTCTCAAAAGTCGTATTCAAAAATAATTTTTTTTCCTTCTTAGTAACTAATTGATAAATCTTGATTTTTTCATTTTCTTCAATATGTGATGACAAGTAGACGATATCGATTGTATCGATCATCTTCTTGATGTTTTCATAATAGTTATCGATAACGACCGCTTCAACTTTATGTTTATTATTTTTTTTAGATTGGAAATTTTGGATTGCTGGAGCAACATCTTTTTCAAGTCCAACGATCACTACTTTCTTGTCTCTACTGACTTTCAAATATAATTTGTAGACCAAGATGCGGTATAAGCTCAGTAAAACTGTTCCTACTACCAAAGATAAAAGAATAACTGCCCGTGGAAAGGCAAACCATCTACCAGCGAAAGTCACCACCATTACACCTAAAGACATCAATACTTGCCCTATTACAGTCACAAATATAATGTCACTGATCATCCGATTATAGAAGACGTATGCCCCTAATAAAATATTCAAGACGATAAAGATGATAGATATAAACACTGCAGAATGTTGAAAGGTCTCAAAATTCCGTGTGGGAATTTCTCCTTGAAATTTCAATAAAAAACTTATATATATCGCTGCATTGTAAACTAAGACATCCAGCATGATAATGAATATCCGACGAGCAACATTCCATTCTCCATTTTTATTCATGTATACACTCCTAACCACAAAATAATACCTCTATCATCTTACCATAGCACACTTTAAAAACATAGTGAATAACCAAATTGTAACCTAAATTCAAAGTTTTTCACGACAGATTTATGTGCTTGATTCTGCTATAAAAATGGGGCATACAAAAATATACCTTAAGTAAAACTTGAATATTCTCCAAGTCTTTCCTAAGGTATATCAACTACTCTTTAATCTGGCCGTAATGAAAAATCGCCAATTCCTTGTTTGGTCAAATTGTCATTATAGAAAGGATCATGTGCGATATATTTGGGCCATTTATCTTGCATTTTTTTGATTTCACCCGCAAAGCGTTTCTGCTTTTCTGGCGTATCTTCGTACCCGCGAGATTTTGACTCAAAGTGATATAGTTCAACCTGATGAGCATACACATTGTTTCTGCCCAGTTCATAGACTTTAAGACATAAGTCTACATCATTGAAGGCAACTTGTAATGTCTCATCGAAGCCATCCACCGCTTTGAAATCATCCGCTTTGACCATCATACAAGCGGCGGTCACTGCTAAATAATCGACGTCGATCACTAATCGTCCGAAATAGCCACAATGTGTGCGGTCATAATTATTCAACGCGTGACCAGCGACGCCACCGATGCCAACGAGTACACCCGCATGTTGCGTCGTATCATCTGGATAGTAAAGTTTTGCACCCACACAGCCAATTGAATCAAACTGAGCATATGAGACCATCGTTGTCATCCAATTAGGAGCGATCACTTCCGTATCATTGTTCAAGAATAAATAATACTTTCCACTAGCTTTTTCAGCCGCAAGGTTATTGATACGAGAATAGTTGAATGGGATATCGATCAATTCGACAATAAAGCGTTCTTTTAGTTGTTCCTTATATGAGTCGAAAAGATTTTGCATCTTCGGATCAGTACTACCATTATCAGCTACAATGATCTCGTAGTTAGGATAAGTCGTTTTTTCGATGATCGAATCAATACACATTTTCAAATCGTCATACCCATTTTTGGTTGGGATGATGACGCTGACTAGATCCTCTTGTAAGACATCATAATTGATCTCATAAAACCCTGAGATTCTTCCTGGACGCACTTGGCCTTTGATATTCCTGCGAGCTAATGCATCCGTCAAAGCTTTCACACCAGAATCGTAAATATAACTTTTAGCTTCTCCACTACTAGCTGTTGATCCTGGAATCGTACGCCAATGGTAAAGGACACGATCGATATGATAAATATGATCTGCTGGGATCTTTTCTGTAAAACGAAGAACTAGGTCATAATCTTGTGAACCTTCATAGCCTTTTCGGAACCCACCTAGTTCTTTGACGATACTTAATCGATAGACGCCTAAATGAGAAATATAGTTATTTCCCATCAAAGTATTGGGTGACCAGTCTGCTTTAAAATGAGGATCGAAGCGATTGCCATCAGCATCGATCTTATCTTCATCACTATAAATCAAATCAAGTTCTGGCCGATCATTCAAGACATTGACTACTTCAAACAATGCATTGACAGGAAGTTCGTCGTCATTATCAAGTAATGCCATGAATTCCCCTTCAGCGATCTCAAGTGCAGAGTTCGTGGCTAAACTGATATGTCCGTTTTCCTCACGAAAGACAACTTTGATCCGTGAGTCTTTTTGCTGATAACGTTCTAAACATTTATGGATTTTAGGATCGGTAGAGGCATCATCACTGATACATAATTCCCAATGGTCATATGTTTGAGCAATCACAGAATCGATACATTTTTCTAGCCATTTGATTTCTACGTTATAAACTGGCATCACGACAGAAATCAACGGACGATAGGCAAAGGCTTGCGCTTTTGTTTTTTGTGCTGCAACGTCGATTTGTTCATGCTTAGCGATCCATTGTGCATAGTCGATCGAACCTGGTTTCAATTCCATTTTCACACGACGTACAGCCTTTTTTAGGCCATGCGTTCGAGCATAGTTCAAGCCTTTTTTTAACAATCGTTTTTTCTTTTCCAAACTCGACTCGATGCCATCATCATAAGGATAGCGTCCATTCAATTTGACGGCTATCCCATTTTGATGATCTTTCGTTTGAAAATCTAAAATTGCTTTTCCCTTCATCTTTCCAGATAATCGAAGATTAAAACCACTTTGCGTTTTTACATCCAAATCATAAAGATGATTGATATCTAAACGCACGACTGGTGTATTTTTTGCTATAATATTTTCTTTTTCAACTTGGATCGTCGGTATTTCTTTCGTTACTTCATCGATTGCCCAACCAACGATCAATAAATCGCCGGTCGCCCGCTCACGAGTGATTTTATCGATAAATACAGCAATTTCTTTTTTTTGCACTGGTTTGGTACTCCTTTACCTAATAAGTTATTTATATTTCAACTAGCCAAGACTGCCCATTTTCTGCAATCAATTCAATCAAAAATGATTTTTCTTGTTCACACGCTATCTGGATCTCAAAACCAGCTTTTGTGTGGGGAGGAAGTTTTTCGGCTTCATTCACTTCGGCTCGCTCAATCTGCTGAACCTCGAAGAATGGTGATTGATCTACAGACAACTTATAAGATAAAGGTTTACGTTCCGCATTTGAAATTCCCCATCCAATGATTTTGAGTAATTTTGTTTCTGGATCCCAATTTTTTTCGTCGATACAAAGAGAAAGATCTTTGGCTTGGATTTTTTTTGCCGTTTCTTTTGGTCTCCCTAATCGTCCTTTTGGCTTTATTGCCCAATTGTTAGGCTGCAACAAGTCAAAATATCGATCAGCCGTAGTCTTCAAGACTTTCGTCAGCTCTTTATTCTCTATTTGCAAGTGCTGGTTTTCTTTTGTTAATCTCTCGTTTTCAGCAGATAGTTCTTTTTGAACAGCAGCCATAGGTTTGATTTCTCTAAGGACTTCAGTCATCGTTGCTGGTAATTCACCAATGAATCGATAATGGCAAGAGATTTTGATCGTTTCTCCACTTATATCGGTCAATTCTAGACTTGGTGCTTCTGATCCATCAAAGATATAACAGTCTGTCGCTGTTTTGATGACCGCATTCGATGCGATAAAATCAAGCTTTACTCCGTCTACTTCAACACTGAACTCAAGATAACTTGGTTGCTTTTCAAATTGAAAAATAAAACTTACCGGTTCTTCTGTCAGTGGAAAAGTCAATACTTGGTTTTCTCCCGTATAATTATTGAACGGGATCTGTAATGTTTCTTCTTGCGTACTCTTTTTGATGATTTCCATCATTTTGACATAATTTGAATTTTGCGGTGAATTGATTTTAGCTTCCACATTTGGGTGTTTTTTCAATGAAAAGAAGTATTGATACACTTCGCCAAATGGGCGCATTTTGAAATCATAACGAACTGCTTCTGGTAAGTCAGTATATGCCGACTTCAATTCAGTATCCCCTACTGCTAGATATAAATAATCTTCAATGTTGATGTGCAGATCAGCGTTTGCAAATACTTTTTGAAAGCCTTCGTGGGTATAAAATGAATTATGTGTTTCATCTAGTAGCCCAAACGAAGCCCACGGCAATTCGTTATTAAAGAGGTGGATCAATACAGAGTTATGCACGAGATTAGGAAAAGTAATCAAAATCTCGCCTTCTTCATTTAGAAACTCTCTGACTTTTTTTAATGTCTTCAAAGGATCCACTAAATGTTCCAAGACATCTGCAAATAATATATAATCAAACGTTTGACCAGCATAATATTTTGCCCATTCAAAACTTTCAATATCGCCATAAAAACCATCTTGTGCAATTTCATTGACGTAATCAAATAGTTCTTTGTCCAGTTCAACGATGCTTACTTCACAGTTTTTTGCACCGATCAAATGTTTCGTCATGCGTCCATTGCCTGGACCAAATTCCAAGACTTTACTTCCTGGTTTAATTTGTCCGACAATCTTACCTACGCTACTTTGTTCATCTAAATCCATTTCGAAATCATACTTCATTGTTTTGATCTCCTTCTTTCCACTGGTGATCCAAGACCACGATCCCTTCACCAATATAAGAACCCGTCACAAATAAGTTCATATACTTCGTTTTATAAACTAATGGAACAGTGGCATTTTCTTCAAAAACCGCCACATCGAAATAGTATTCGCCAGCAAGTAAGCCTAACTTCTTATACTTGAGATAAAAGACGTTTTTTCCTTTTTCCCAAGGAATCGTGATATCGTCCAGTAAGGTATTCAAGCCACAGACATAGAAATTATCGACCGTTCGTAGGGCAATCCCTAATACAGGTTTTTTGATGGTATCATCTTTCACTTCATAAGTAACCTTGACATAAAGATCTTCCCCTTGTTCTAACATATCGATTGGTTGCTTGTTTTCATCTAGTAACTCAGCACTTAACACATCGACGATATCTGGGGCAGCAAAACGCTCCACTTGATTTTTGTTACGATCTACTGTTTTTACTGATTTTTTCTTTAAGAAGTTTTCGTAATTGGTTGTCACATCCATCGTATCACCAAATTCTACAACTTCACCATTTTTTAGCCAGTAAGAACGGTCGCAGAAACGACGGATCGAGCTGATATCATGGGAAACAAATAAAATCGTCTTCCCAGAATTTTTGATTTCCGTAAATTTTTCCATACATTTCAATTGGAACTCCAAGTCACCTACTGCGAGTGCCTCATCAACAATCAGAATATCTGGATTGACATTGATCGCTACCGCAAAAGCTAAGCGTACGAACATCCCACTTGAGTAAGTTTTAACTGGTTGATAAACGTGGTCTCCGATATCTGCGAAATCAATGATGTCATCCACCATCGCATCGACTTCTTCACGTGAAAAGCCAAGAACCATTCCATTTAAATAAATATTTTCATACCCAGAATATTCTGGATTAAAACCTGAACCCAATTCAAGTAAGGCAGAAATCTTTCCTTCGATCTCCATGGTTCCACTTGTTGGAGTCAAAACGCCTGTAATGATTTTGAGCATCGTTGATTTACCAGAACCATTTTCACCGACAAAACCAATCATTTCACCTTTTTTAATCTCTACATCAATATTTTTCAATGCATAGAACACATCATGGTACGATTTCTTGAAAGGATTCAAAGCTTCTCTAAAACGATCCGTCGGTTTCGCATACATATTGTATGATTTAGTGATGTTGTTTAATTTAATTGCGTATTCTGTCATAACTATACTCCTTACAGCACATCTGAAAAATGTGGTTTCAATCTACGGAACACTAAGGAACCGATTACGAACATGATTAATGTAACTACCCAAAAATAGATTGTATAAGTACCATGTTCCCAGAACCAAGCTTGACTTAAAAATGATTCACGGTAACCTTGAACAACATAATACAGTGGGTTTAATTTTAGAATCTTTATGATTGCTGGATTAAATTGACTAGGACTCCAAAGAATCGGCAATGTCCACATAATCAGCTGTAGCAAAATTGTGATAAATTGCATGATATCTGGTATAAAAGGTTGAATCGATGCGGTCAACCACGTCAATCCGGTCAAAAAAGCAACCATACAAAATAGATAATAAATCAATTGTAAAGACATGACCGTTGGAAAAATACCATGTCCCATTGTTACGACTAAACCAATCAAAATAAAGAACATATGTGAGTACAAGTTTGAAAGGATTTTAGTTGTTGGTAAGATACGGATATTGAATACCACTTTTTTCACTAAATAGGTGTATTCTCGGAAAACAAGTGTTGTAGAGGTAAACGCATCTGAGAAAAAGAACCATGGGACCATCCCTGTGATCAGATAGACGATAAACGGATACTTCCCGTCAGTCATTGCCGCTTTCAAGCCGAAGCCAAAGACTAACCAGTAAATGAGAACCGTAAACACGGGATTGATGAACGCCCATAAAATCCCTAAAAATGAACCCGCAAAACGCGATTTAAAATCGTTTAACGAGAATTGAAGTAATAGCTTTCGATTTTGATAGATATCCTTCATAAATAAAAACAAATCTTTCAACATTTGTGTTCCTCCAAGCAGTTTCAATTAATTACAGTCAACAGCCATTTTACCACATATTGAGCCAAGGACTGCGATATTCGTTGTTTCTTAATTTTCTATTAAGCAAACTTTTTGTCAACGTTACTATTTTACAAAAGATGATACTTAATTGCAATGAAGCAAAAAACGTGGGCCTGCCAAAAAAGGCTTACCCACGTTTTTATTTTTTTGATTGAGATTGGGACAGAAGTGTATAGCCTTATTTCCGAAGTGCTTGCTCCTGTTTCCACCATTTATTCGATTCTAAGGTGACAGACAAAATAATTGTTGCTGTTGTCTCACACCCCTTATTTTCAAATTCAGTGATAGCGTGCAAGTCTTGAAGTTGACAGTTGATTTTCCTCTTGTATTTTTATTTGCTTACCTGGTGGCTGATCGTAACGATGACTTGCCATCGCTAACAACAAGTAGCCGATAGGTACCCAAGGGAAAGAAGTCAATGTATCTTCCATAAACGATTGGATCATTACTGCCATGAATGCCCATAAGAACGTAAGCTGTCCATTCGAATAATCAGCTTTCAGTGTTAGTCTTCCAACAAAAACAAGTAATAAAATCCCTACAATTGCGATTCCTATCAATCCATATAAATTCAAAATAGAATTATAACTATTGTGATTACCTAAAACCTCATTCCCACGAAAATAAAGAAAAGGCTTCATTCCAACCAGTAGTTGCTCTGTACTCTCGGAAATCGTTTGATAAAATTTCAGCCATATGCCCTCTCTTCCAGTGAAGAGATTGATCTCTTCAGAAGTGGCAGCTAAATAGGATATCGGTAGCGCCAAGCTAAAAATAGCTAAATAGCCGATAAAAGGGGCACGAATAAATTTAAAGAATCTTTTAGGCCAGATATCCAATAAAGCAAAAATGATGATCGCAATCAATGCCGAGCGTGATTGACATACCCAGATTCCTAAAAATGCAGCAATGATCGCTGGTACTCCAAGGATCCGAATATACCAACGTTCAAATGAACTGGCGAAACCACTGATCAGTAGTCCAAGCATCATCAACGAGCTGCCAATCGTATTTGTATTGATCCAAATATCGGATAATTTATTATCTTGGTTCCATATACTTTGTCCTTCAGGTACTTGAATCTCTGTAAATACTCGACATACCGTCACAGCAAGGAAAAATGAGAAGACAAGCAAATAAATTCCCCGATCTACTTTGTCAAATTCGATCCACTTTACACTCAATCCAATCAGAATCAAAATCGGGATCAACAGATTACCTGCCAAAGAACCTTCTCGTATTCCACTGAAATACGTATAGAAACCGAAGATTACAACTGCTGCTCCTAGATAAAAAAAGTCAAATCCTCTTGCTTTATAGATATTCAGTCCTGTTAAGACAAATACACCAAAAGTGACGAACTGTGCGCTATGTTCATATAAAAATAAAGTAGCTGGTGTGCCTATACCGATCGTCCAGACAGAAAAAAGAGCGATTAGCATCATTAACAAGATCCCAGTACTCATTTTATTTATGAATTTTTCGACAAATGTTTGAATGGTTTCCACCTCCTCTTCCAAATAATACTTTTTAAAAACGGATCATTGGATCAGCGTTATCACGATGATTTCTAACTGATCCAATATCCTCTTTTTTTGCACACATCTTCTTCAAACTAAAAGTTTTTTATTGACCAGTAGACTGTGTTTGCCAAGTAGCATAGTTTGGATACGCTACTTCATAGATCATGTGCCCATCGTCGTCTGGTCCATATAATTTAGTGAACTGCGCTTCATTACGCTGATTATAGTCATCTAATGGACGCTTGGTTACGACATATTTGATGCCTAACTTTTCAGCATCATCAAAATTCAAAGTCACTGAGAACATGTCTGGACGATCTAGCTTGAAGGCTGTATCTTCTTTGGCAATAAAAGCTCTAGTATGGGCATAACGATTGTAGAAACGCTCATATTCCCCTTCTGGATCAATCAATTGCCATGCAGCTTTGTCTGGATAAAAGCGGACCGTATTGAATGCCTTTACCCCTAAAGCCGGTGTGAAATTATAGAGCTCATCTTCGGTTAACCATACTTGACCTGGATCCTGTTGATCGATTTTTTGGATTTCCTTGGCTAACGTTTTTTCAAAAATCGCACCTGTTCCTTGGACAACTGGATTCACAAAGAAACCAGAAGCAATGATCAATGCACTAAATGAAAGGTAGAAAAAGACGCGTTGTCGAAACAGTGCAAATGCTAAAAGGAGTGTTCCCAAAACAATCACACTGATTAACTCAAAGCCAGAGAAATAGCCTTCCATCTTGGAACCTTGTAACGCATAGTAATAGATACCTGCATTAGCAATCAATAAGACGAATTTATACCACGTTGGGATGACATCGTGTTTCCAAATGTACGCGATAAACCAAATCGATAATAGAAAGGCAGCAAAGCTGAAAGTTAAGATCGCACGAAATGGTGGGACAAATGATAACAAGGTCAATTGAGCCATCGTTCTAGGTAAGCCAATGGTGATCCAAAAAATCGCGAAGAGACAAAAGAGCATTAAGATCCGACCAATATTTTTTTGATCGTCGTCTTTTTTTCCAAACAAGACAAATGGACTTGCTAAAAAGACAGTTGGGAAGAAATGGTAAAATAGTGCTACTTCTGAATTATTTGAGAAACTGATATCCTCGAATGGGATTTTCCAGTTCGTTAAGAAATAGAAAAATTCACTAAATTTCCATTTACCACCTGTACTTACTCGATTCCCAGGATACAACGTATTCAAAGAGGCGAGTAACGCATCTTTAGAAATTGACCAAAAATGCCACATGACAATACCAATAAACAACAACGCAGCAGTAATCAATACAGCGTCAAACCAATCCCATTGTATTTTTTTGCGGTAATAGATCAGTAAACCGACAAAATAAAAAACTAATAGATAGGCGAGCATCACTTGATGGGCCGGATAGATAACTAAGATAAATCCGAGACCGAATATGACCACTAATAACATCATCAATGCACGCAGCCACTTTTTTTCATGTTGATAAAAATAATGATAAAAGGCGACCATTAAACCAATTGTAAAGAAAATCAAATCGCCAACGTGTTGCATAAACCACCATTGAACAGCTGGTGAGAAGGTCAATGCAAATGACCCAATCAACGAAAGTGGCTTGTTTCTTTTCGTTAAGATCATCAGGAGTTCAAATCCTAACAGGACCATGACTACCAGTTTCATTGCCCAATAAAAGGACAATCCTCGATCCCTTCCCAAAAAGAAGAATCCCCAGTTAAATGGTTTACCGATAACAGTGATATCTTTTACTGGTGAATTGTAGGCAATAATCATATTTTGACCATTCAACGAATAATCTTCGTTGATGACCGGATAACCCGATTCTGCTTGAGAGAAATAAAAAGGCGTTTGGACTAGCCATTCATCTGAACGAACTTCTCGATTTTGACCAAAAATAACATCCGTCTTTTTCCCGTCATCTCTTTGGGATACATAGTTATCCCAGCTACCGATCGAGCTACCATTCAAGTTGAAGGTCACAACGATAACGATCACCAATAAGCCAATCACATAACGTAATTTCAATAGGATATCTAAAAATAGATTCGTCTGTTCTGTCTCCGGTTCTCGTGATTTATCTCGCCTTGCACTTCTTGTTTGTTTTTCCATAAAATTCTCCAATTTCTTCGTTGTTTCTTTTTTCTAAGGAAAAACCTTATTTGTTTAATTTTTCAGAAGCTTGTAACATTTGTTCAAGTGCTTCTTGCCACGTTGGAATAACAAAACCAAGATCTTCCGTTTTCTTCAGGCTCATCACTGAATATTGTGGACGTGTTGCTTTTTGTGGATATTCGGCTGAAGTAACAGGAGCTACTTCTACTGCTGTATCTTTTAAGATTTCTTTTGCGAATTCATACCATGAACAACTATTCTCGTTTGATAGATGATAGACACCATATGGTACTTTTTCTTCGATTACATAAACCATAAATTCAGCCAATGTGCGTGTCCATGTCGGACGTCCAAATTGGTCATTGACCACTGTTAATCGATCGTGGGTTTGTGCCAAACGTTGCATCGTATAAACAAAGTTATGACCATATACACCAAATACCCATGACGTACGAATAATATAATAATCTTCTAAAATTTCCTGCACTGCTTGTTCGCCTAGTAGTTTTGTACGACCATATTCATTCAATGGATTCGTTGCATCATCTTCTAGATATTCTTCATCTTCTTTTTTACCATCAAAGACATAATCGGTACTGATATAAATCAATGTTGCATTCACTGCTTTCGCTGCCAATGCAACATTTCTCGTTCCGTCTACATTGATTTTTTCATCTAATTCTTTTCCTTCGTCTTCTGCTTTATCGACAGCAGTATAGGCTGCACAATGGAAGATGACTTCAGGCTTTAAGTCTGTGATATAAGCCATTGTTTTTTCTGCATCCGTGATATCCAGTTCTTGGGCGTCAGTCGAAACATAATCTAACCCTTTCTCATCTAATAAATGACGTAACTCGGTACCAAGTTGACCATTTCCACCTGTTAATAAAAACATAACGCAATCGCTCCTTGATTTATTTATTTTTAAACTTTTTTTTGTAAAAATATCATTAGCTATCATGTTGTCTTTAATGAACGCTTTATCTTTGAAGTTCGATTCATTCAACTGTTTGTTCGGAGTATTGGACAAAAATAACGGTCTCATTATTTCCCCTTATCCCCAAACAACGGCAGAACACTTATGTGCCAACCACGTTCTAAGAACCAAGCTTATTCTACCATATCGGTTCTCGCTTTTCGAGAGGATGAGCATCCATCCAGCGTTCTTAAAAAATTTTTCATGAAAAAAGGGGCAGCGTCAGTTAAACGCAGTGCCCCTTCAATGACTATTTAAAAAGAGGTTGAGTCTCTCAAGCTATCTATTCAAGCAAGAAAAACATCTGATAAGAGGAAGTCTCTGACTCTTATCTACGCAGCTTGTTCGAGGGAATTCGATTTCTCGCCTCTTATTGTCCATTTTTAGCGTAAGCTGCTTCAACTGCTTCTTTCTCTTTTTGCCACCATTCTTGGTTCTCTTCGTACCACTTGATAGTTTCTGCTAAACCATCACGGAAATTAGTGAACTCTGGTTGCCAACCAAGTTCTTGTCGAAGCTTGGTTGAGTCGATCGCATAACGCAAATCATGGCCAGCACGATCTTTGACATGTTCATAGGCATCTTTAGGCTGACCCATCATTTCTAAGATCATTTCCAATACGGTTTTGTTGTCTTCCTCGCCATCAGCGCCAATCAAATAGGTTTCCCCAATATTCCCTTTGGTTAGGATCAACCATACGGCAGAAGAGTGGTCATTCGTATGGATCCAATCACGAACATTTTTTCCTTCTCCGTATAACTTAGGTTGGATACCACTTAAAATATTGGTGATTTGACGTGGAATGAATTTTTCAATGTGTTGATAAGGTCCATAGTTATTGGAACAATTTGAGATTGTCGCCTTTAGTCCAAATGAACGAACCCAAGCTTTCACTAATAAATCAGAACCAGCTTTTGTTGAAGAATAGGGGCTGGACGGGTTGTAAGGTGTTTCCGCAGTGAACTTCTCACCTTCACCCTCTCCATGACCTGGTAAATCTTCACGTAATGGTAGGTCACCATAGACTTCATCCGTAGAAACATGATGATAACGAACATCGTACTTACGGCAAGCTTCTAGCAATGTATACGTACCAATGATGTTCGTGTGTACAAACGGAAACGGATCTTTAAGAGAATTATCATTATGTGATTCAGCAGCATAATGAACCACTGCATCTGCTTTTTCCACTAATCGATCGACTAATTCTGCATCTGCAATATCTCCGACAACTAGCTCCACACGATCAGTTGGCAATCCTGCTAGATTTTCTTTGTTTCCTGCATAAGTTAATTTATCTAAGACTGTCACATGTACTTCTGGGTGGTTTTGTACAACATAATGTACAAAATTTGATCCAATGAAGCCTGCTCCACCAGTAACAATGATATTTTTCATTTAATATTTCTCCTCATCAAATGTTAGATTTCACCATAAACAAATGGGTTTTCTGCTTCAAATTCTTTCAGTGTAGGATGATTATGATCTTTTTCAGACATGATCGCTTTTGAAAGATCGATTGGCCAATCAATCGCTAACTCTGGATCGTCAAATGCAATCCCACCGTCTGCTGCGGCATCATAATAATTATCGCATTTATAAAGGAAATTCACATTTGGTGTCAATGTCACGAACCCATGTGCGTATCCCTTGGGTACAAGTAATTGACGATGATTATGTTCAGATAAGATATAACTTTCCCACTGTCCATAGGTTGGACTACCTTTACGAATATCGACGATCACATCTAAGACTGCTCCTGAAGTGACACGGATCAATTTTGTTTGAGCGGATGCCCCTTTTTGAAAATGCAAACCACGAATCACTCCGGCTTCAGCAGATAGAGAGTGATTGTCTTGGACAAAATCAAAATCTAATCCATGTTCCGCAAATTTTGCTTTTGAATAGCTTTCTGTAAAGAAACCACGATGGTCCCCAAAAACATCCATTTCGATAATTTTAACATCTGTTAATTTAGTATCCGTCACTTTCATCACTAAAAACTCCTTATTCAGCAGCCAATCTTAATAAATATTGACCATATTGATTTTTTTTCAGTGGTTCTGCCAAAACAGCTAATTGTTGTTTGTCGATATAGCCCATTCGATAAGCCACCTCTTCTAAACAAGCAACTTTTAAGTTTTGACGCTTTTCAATCGTTTCAATAAATGTAGAGGCTTCAAGTAAAGATTCATGCGTGCCTGTATCTAACCAAGCAAAACCACGTCCCATAATCTCTACAGAAAGTTTTCCTCTTTCTAAATATGCTTTGTTGACGTCAGTGATCTCTAGTTCGCCACGCTCAGATGGTTTGATTTCTTTTGCAATTGAAATCACATCGTTGTCGTAGAAATAAAGTCCTGTGACAGCATAATTTGATTTTGGTTCTGTTGGTTTCTCTTCAATAGAGAGAGCTTGCATATTTTCATCAAATTCGACCACACCAAAACGTTCCGGATCATTAACATGATACCCGAAAACAGTCGCTCCACTTTCTCTAGAGGCAGCACGTTGCAACATTTTTGATAGTCCGCCACCATAGTAGATATTATCTCCTAAAACAAGACAAACACTATCATCGCCAATAAATTCTTCCCCAATGATAAAAGCTTGAGCTAGGCCATCGGGACTCTCTTGAACCGCATATTCAAGGTGAATACCTAGATCATGCCCATTTCCAAATAATTCTTTAAAGCGTGGGGTATCTTGAGGTGTTGAAATAATCAATATCTCCTTGATACCTGCCAACATCAAAATAGACATTGGATAATAGATCATTGGTTTATCGTAGACTGGCATCAACTGTTTCGAGGTTGCCTTTGTTAGTGGATACAAGCGTGTTCCGCTTCCTCCCGCAAGGATGATTCCTTTCATGAATATAAGCGCTCCTTTTTCTTTAAATTTTCACTTTCGTTATTATCTCATCAATCCTACTATTTGTCATGGATTTCTTGAGAATTTAACAATATCTTTTAGGGATATTTTTTCCATTTCCGCTGAATGAGTGCTTGGATCAAATGAATCCGCCAAGTGATTTTCTGGCGCCAACTACTCTTCGTTTCAATTTCACTTGCATTAAAATCGTGTCGCCGATAAAGAGTCAGCGGTTCTCGAATAAAGCCCGCATGATTCCCCGCCAGCAAACCGATCCACATATCATGCATCGGTACATTGTCAGGTATCGGTAAGATCGTCTCTTTTAATGAAGAGCGAAAAGCCATCCCTGCACCGATATAGTTACTACGAATCAAATTCGTCAACCAGCCTTCTTTGGATCTCCTAAAGGTAAAGTATGAGGAATGGATCTCATTCAACTGGCTATCTACGATCACTAAATCTGAAATAACTACTAGTTGTTTTGGATGAAGGCTAAAGTATTGTGTGATTTTCTCTACTTTCCCATCTAACCATACATCATCTTGATCTGCTAAAAATATCAGGTCTCCCTGAGCTTGTTCAATCGCAAAGCCAAAATTTTTGATCAAACCTTGTTTGGGACCTTCAAAAAGTTTGATACGTGGATCATTATGTGCATATTCTGTTAAGATCGACCAAGTATCATCGACTGAACCATCATCCGAAATAATCACTTCATCTTCTGGAGAAAGTTGCTTTAAGATACTATCCAATTGTTCTTTTAAATACGCGCCACCATTAAAGGTTGCTATACAAACCGATCGCATCATTTCACACCTTCCAATTATCAACAAACGAACGTAAAGTCATTCGCCAGATTTGACGATTCTTGACAGTCAAAAATTGCTTTGTCATTCTTAATACTAACTGCTTCCGATGTTGCATTAAATGCTGACGGTCGTATTCTTGGTAAAAGATCGACTCAGCAGCCAATATCGACTGATAGCGTGTTACGTTAACTTTTTTATAATCTAATACTGAGAGATCATGAGTCATGCTAGTGGCTAAAACTACAATTTCTTTGTTTAATTGTTTGATTTGCCAAAAAAGCCAATGATCTAAAAAATCGAGTGGGAACACTGTATTATAGCCATTGATCTCTCTTAAAAATGTGAGCGAGAATGCCGCGCCAGAATTGATTGCCATAATCCGTTGACGTGTTACTACTGGCTCTTCGATCACTTCGAAGTGGCGATTGATATAGTGGTCTGCCCACACCGGAGAGATTTGTTTTGTACCAGAAAATACTAAGGGGACCGCAGCTACTCGCTCCTTTGTCCAAGTGAGTTCGGCTACAGTTTCCAAATAATCAGTACCTAACTGAGTGTCCTGATCTAATGTTATAAGTGTCTGTACCGTATCTGAAATGTGGTCAATTGCATAATTGTAAGCAACCGCTAGGCCTGGATTTGCTGGATCATGATGATAATGGACGTTCTTTTCTGAATAAAGCACATCAGCATGTGCAACAGGACTATTATCAAAAATAACTAACTCCACTGTCCCAGCTTGGATAGCTGCTTTTAAATAATCGTAAGAAGGCGATTGGTTGATTTTTTGGTGATACAATACGATCACTACTGCTATTTCTGGTGTCATTAGAAGAAAGTCCACCCCCACTTATGGAAGAATTTCATCATTGAATTTAAAAATATTCGAAAAAGTTTGAAGTTACGATGCGCCCCTTTTCCATATAGATGGATGGCACTATAACGTGGCGTATAAAGGATCTTTTCGTTTGCTTTTTCAAAACTTAAACAAAGATCATTATCTTCAAAATACATAAAGTAGCGAGTATCAAACCCATTGATTGATTTAAATTTCGCAACATCTACTACCATAAAACTACCAGAAATCATGCGCACATAAGAATCACGATCCTCTGGCAAATCACGACATTCAAAGCGATTCAATCGCCGATCAAACATTTTTTTGACAAATTTGAAAGGAATGAAACGTAGTACATAGTCGAATAGAGCTAAACGCTGTCTAATCAAGTATTGAGTCGTCCCATCTTCATTCAAGATTTTAGGTGCCAACATCGCACATTCAGGATGCGTTTCTAAGAGCGCAACCAGGTCGATCACCGTCTGCTCATCTACTAAAATATCTGGATTAAAAATCACCGCATATTTTGCAGCGCTTTGGAGCAAGGTATGGTTATGACCAAATCCAAAGCCTCGGTTTTCATTATTGAAATAAATATTCATGAACGGATATTTTAAATATTCGCGTAATCGTTCTTGGTATTCAGGTGTCGAGTTATTATCAAAAATTTGAAATTCAATTGCCGGTTCTTCACCGATCGTCGCAATGATCGTATCTAATGTCTGGAATATTTTTTTACTATTTGCTGTCACAATGCTAATTAAAATCGGCTTTTTTTTATTGTTCTCCATTAAGGTCTTTTCCATTTCTTAAAGTATTTCTGCATCACTTGTGTACGGTATTCTTTATTCCCTAAAAACCGTAATGTTTTTAGAATGAATTGGTATTTTTCATTGATCAATCCGATCAATTCAAATAATAAAATAGCAGCAAATAGCATCACTAAGAACAAAGCAATCGTTCCAAGACTTCCCGTATAATTCATGATCATTGCAGTAAATGAAAACATCAAAGCGATGGAGTAGATCGTCAAAACAGCTCCTTTATGGGTAAAGCCTAAAGCGAGCAATCGATGATGCAAATGCTTCTTATCTGCCGTAGAAAATGATACTCGATTCGCTTTTCTACGAATGATTGCAAAAAAAGTATCTGTAACAGGTACCCCCATGATGATCAACAAAGAAATCGATGAAACGAAAGTAACATTCTTTAATCCTTGCAATGATAAAACCGCCATCATAAAGCCTAAGAAAAGTGCACCTGTATCCCCTAAATAAATTTTGGCAGGATAAAAATTGTAAGGAAAAAAGCCGATGATACTTGCGACTAAACAAAAAATAACTATAGGTATATAAACTGTTGAGGCATGTAAAAAAAAGTAACCAATAATACCAATGGTCATCAAGCCAATCAAAGATATCCCTGCTGCTAAGCCATCTAAACCATCAATCAAATTGACTGCATTAGTGATCCCAAAAATCCAAAAAATGGTGACAGGAAAACTAAGCCAACCTAATTGGATATATCCTAAGAACGGTAAGGTAAAAGAATCGATCCTGATATCAGCGACAAAATAGATGATCAAAGCCGCTAATAAAATACCAATACTTTTTTGCTTAGGTGAAAGTTCATATTTGTCATCAAGTAATCCGGTCAATACGATGACGGACGCAGCCAATAATATAGGTAGAATATAAAATTTAGGGATGATATCTTTGAATAAAAACAAACTAGATATCACGAAGGAAACAAAGATAGGTAAGCCACCAGCTGAAGGCATCGGCACTTTGTTTATTCGTCGTTCATTCGGTTTATCGACCATTCCAGTTTGAACTGAAATTATTTTAAAAATGGGGGTCAATATCAAAGACAATAAAATTGTCAAAAAAATCTTTATTACAATACTAAAAGAAACCAGCATACGGGCACCTACTTTATTTAAAGAGTCATTAATAATTATAAAACACTGTCGCTATTTTACAATAAGAACTCGTGTTTCTAATTCTTTTTTTGAGAAAATTTATTTTTTAGTTTACCAAGCCATGTTGATGTGATGCTTCTTCGTTCTTTTATTTCGTTTCCTGTTATGTACTCTTGCACAACAGCATTGATGATTCCACCAAGAATAATGATCGTCGCAGCAAAGTTTAACCAAAGCATCAAAACGATAAAACTTCCGATGATTTGATAACCGCTCACACGCGTTGCAAAATAACGAGCATAAATTCCAAAAACTTGTGACAACAACATCCAACCAGTCGTTGCAAATACAGCACCAGGAATCACTGCTTTAAATTTCAATTGCGCGTTTGGTACAATCCAATAAATCATAAACATGATCACAAATAAAGCCACCAAAGTAATCGGCCATTTCAATGTTTGGAATTGGTCAATAAAGTTTACAGGTATTTTAAAGATCGGTTGAATCGCCTCTAAAATCATTTGTCCTAATCCAAGCACTAAAGTGACACCACTAATCGCAATCATGAACAAGATGATAACTATTAAGGAAAAGAAACGGACAATGATGAAATTTTCTCTATTTTCAACTCCATACGCTTTATTCATGGCAATCTGTAATGCATTGATACTCTGACTAGCTGACCATAAAGCTGCAATAGCTGACAATGACAACAAACTACCAGAACTTTGTGTCAACAAATTTTTTACCGCCGGTCCAATAAACTGATAGATCGTTTCAGGAATCACTTGGCGAATATAAGTCAAGACAGTTTCTTGATCGATTTGCAGATACGGTAGAATATTTCCAAGCGCAATAATCAATGGAAACAAAGATAAGAGTAAATAATAAGCCACAACTACTGAAGTCGTTCCCATTTCAGAATCAACGATCCTCTTTTGCGTCGTCTCAATAAAACGCATTAAATTCTTATGTTGTTTTATTTTATTCAAAATATTCATAGTAATCTCCTGTTCAAGGTTGTGAGAAAAGCGCTTTGACCTGAGCAGTAAGATAGAAAATCAGAAAATAGCTCCCCATATTTTTTGATTTTTTAGCTTAATGTTGAAGGTCAGCTTTTCGAACACCGTTTATCTAGGTTGTAAAAAAAGCTAATAACACTGAGGAAAAGGGTGGCAAACCAGAAAATAATAGACATATTTTTCCAATTGCCACCCTACTATCTTAGTTACTAGCTTTCCTACAACTTTTATCCATTATTTGAAGAAGAAGGTCATCCACAACTTTCTCCATTTAATTAAACAGTTTGCAAACTGTTCGTTGAAAGAAGAACTTAATAAGTTCCTTCTTCACCTTGAGAAGTCAAGATTCTTGGACCATCTTTGGTGATAGCCAATGTGTGTTCATATTGGCAAGATAATCCACCATCTCTGGTATAAGCTGTCCAACCATTTGGGTCCATTTTCATTTTCCATGTTCCTGTATTGACCATTGGCTCGATCGTAATGACCATACCTTCTTTTAAACGTAATCCTTTACCTGGTTCACCATAGTGAGGAATAGTTGGTTCTTCATGGATCGTTGGTCCTACTCCATGTCCAACAAAGTCTCGTACGATTCCTAGATTTTCTCCTTCGACGTACGTTTGGATCGCATGACCAATATCCCCAATACGATTACCAACTTGCGCTTGCTCAATGCCGATATATAGTGCTTTTTTTGTCACTTCCATCAATCGATCAATTTCAGGTGTGGATTCACCCACCACATATGCCCAGCAAGAATCAGAGATTCCGCCTTTTAAGTCAATACACATATCCACTTTCACTAAGTCGCCACTTTTAAGTGGTTTTTTCCGAGGAAAACCATGACAGATCTCATCATTGATACTGATACACGTCGCATATTCATATCCTTCAAATCCAATTTGGGCAGCGACTCCGCCATGACTTTCGATATAATTACGTACAAATACTTCGATATCCCAACTAGTTACTCCTGGTTTAATGAAGTCTCGCAGATTTTTATGGACATCTGCTAATAATGCACCAGACTCTGCCATTGCTTCGATCTCACGTGCTGATTTTAATGTTATCATCTATTCTCGTCTCCTTTTTACAAATCCTTTTTATTTTAACATAGTAGGAAGTATTTAGCCAAATCCCATAGTACCTTTATAAATCTTGCTTCCTTTTTCTCAAACTTTTGGTATAATTGGTAGTTGTTGAAATGCTATTCATTAAAATTTAGGAGGCGCCTTATGGCTTTAGCAAAAATCGTTTATGCAAGTATGACTGGTAACACGGAAGAAATCGCCGATATTGTTGCAGAGGCTCTGGAAAATATGGATATCGATGTTGAAATCAATGAATGCACACAAGTAGATGCAGAAGACTTTCAAGAAGCAGATATTTGCGTAGTTGCTACTTATACATACGATGACGGTGATCTACCGGACGAAATCGTTGATTTTTATGAAGATTTACAAGAACTTGAATTACCTGGAAAAATCTACGGTGTGTGTGGCTCTGGAGATACTTTCTATGATGAGTTTTGTAAGTCAGTGGACGATTTTGATGCTGCCTTTGCAAAAACTGGTGCTGTTAAAGGTGCCGAAAGCGTGAAAGTTGATTTAAACGCTGAGGAAGAAGATATTGAAAATCTTGAAGCGTTCGCAAAATCTCTTGTATCCATGTTATCTTAATCACAAAAAGAAGGATGTGTTTACCACATCCTTCTTTTTATTTAGAAGCATTACGTTTTGTAAATCAAGGCATTACTATCAAATGGGGTCGATCAATTTTTCAAATAAGCAGATCAGTCTACTTCAATCGGATCTTTTAAGCTTAAAATGGCATTGATGCTATCTTGGATCATCTTCTCGATTTGTGTATCCGTCGGATGGATGATATTCGATGACATCAAAGCTGCGATACCTGTTGCAATGATCCAAGTCCCATTGTGAAGCGAGACTAGTTTATCATCTGACAAGTCCATGTATTTTGGATCTTCTTTCACTACGTCCATAAAGTAATTATAGGAGAAATTTTGCATCTCTCTTCCGCCGCCATACTCTTCCAAGTAAAGTGAGCTATATAATTTCTTTTCACGATTTGCGAAATGGATGTAATTCAACGCTAGATCGACAATCGTATTGCCGGTATGTTCTACAGGAAAGACTTCGTATTTTAGATAATCGTAGATTTGCTCAAATAGCGCGTGTTTCAAATCATCCATATTTTTAAACTCTAGATAGATTGGTTGAGTAGAACAGTTCATTTTATTTGCAATGTTTCTCGCAGTGAATTTTGAAAATCCTTCATTGGCAGCAACTTCATAGGCGGCTGCCAAAATCTGCTCCTTTGTTATCGTTTTTTTTCTTGCCATAATTTTCTAATCTCCTTGAAATTTTTTATAACGCTTCCACCATTGATTAATACTATTGTACCATTTTTTTTCAATAAGCAAAACTTGTTTTTTTATTTTTTACAAATTTTTCTGTCATTATACTCGGATATCAACGCTTTTTTGTGTTTTCTAATTAAAAACAAATGATTATTTTATCAGATGTTTATTTGTTTCACTTCTAATAAAATGTTATCATACAATGAGGAATTACAAAAAATACGATGAGGAGGAATTTAATTATGTTAGCTGATTTTAATGTTAATTTAAAAAAATACGCCCGTTTAATTGCAGAAACAGGGGTCAATGTATCGAAAGGGCACACAGTAGTCTTACAAATCAATGTAGAGCAAGCGGAATTAGCCCGATTGATCACGAAAGAGGCTTACCAATTAGGTGCAGATGAGGTGATCGTTCAATGGACAGATGATATCATTCAAAAAGAATTCTTGACTCACGCTGCAGATGATCGAATCTCTACAGTTCCACAATATAAAATCGATCAAGCAGATGATTGGATTGAAAAAGGTGCGAGCAGAATCAGCGTTGTTTCTTCTGATCCAGATGCATTCGCAGGAGTTGACAATGATCGTGTAGCCACTTATCAATCAGCAGTTGGAAAAGCATTGATGAATCTAAGAAAAGCGACACAATCAAATAAAGTAAGTTGGACAGTTGTCGCAGCTGCTGGGAAACAGTGGGCAGCAAAAGTATTCCCTGATCTACCAGGGGAAGAACAAGTCGACGCATTATGGGATGAGATTTTCAAAACGACTCGCATTTATGAATCTGATCCTGTAATTGCTTGGAAAAATCACGATGAAAAACTAGCGACAAAAGCAGAAGAATTGAACAAAGAACAATTTACAGCTTTACATTATACTGCCCCAGGGACAGATATCGTAATTGGCTTGCCGAAAAATCACTTGTGGGAAGGCGCTGGAAGCTATAATGCTCGTGATGAAAAATTCATGGCAAACATGCCAACAGAAGAAGTCTTCACCGCACCTGATAGTCATCGCGTGGATGGGTATATCTCAAGTACGAAACCTTTAAGTTATGCAGGAACGACCATTACTGGAATGAAATTTACATTTAAAGACGGTAAAGTCGTTGATTTTTCAGCGGAACAAGGACAAGAAGTCTTGGCAAAACTACTAGATACCGATGAAGGTGCACGTCGTTTAGGCGAAGTTGCTCTAGTTCCTGATCCTTCACCGATTTCACAATCTGGTATCATTTTCTATAACACATTATTCGACGAAAATGCTTCAAACCATTTAGCACTTGGTTCAGCCTATGCGTTTAGTGTGCAAGGTGGAACAGAAATGACCGATGAAGAATTGGCAGCTGCAGGCTTGAATCGAAGCCAGACGCATGTGGATTTCATGGTTGGTTCAGATAAAATGGATATTGATGGTATCCGCGAAGATGGCTCACGCGTGCCGATCTTCAGAAATGGCGACTGGGCGTAATAATAAAACAAAAAAAGATCTGGAAATCCCAGAACTTTTTTTGTTTTTCCATAGATATGTTTATAATAAATCTTCTTTTTTAGTAAACGTAAATTTGCGACTTTCTTTTTCTACAGGTTTTTCTTCTTCGTGTTTTTGGATTGCCTCTTTCGTAATTTCTTCACGTTCTCTTTTTGCTTCATCTAAACGTTCTGCAATTACTTCTTCTTTTGGCTTATCAGACATAATCAAAACCCCCTTTATCACCCTCATTCTACCACTCAGGATTCCTTTATTGGAAACGTTTTGCTCTAAAAATCAGCTTGCATGTATGCCTTCAAAGCGCTAAAATAATAGTATTGATGCTTGTTCCTGTAGCTCAGTAGGATAGAGCGATCGCCTCCTAAGCGATAGGTCGCTGGTTCGATTCCAGTCAGGAACGTCTTAAACTTATCATGAGTTTGTGATAGTGATGTTCAGCTCCGAGAAATAAGCCCGCTCCCCAGAAATTTGTTCTTGTATTTTGGGGGACGGGCTTATTTCTTATGGACACTGTTTATTCAGTTTTAATAATCATGAGATCCCTCAAGTCACAATCCCCTATTATATTTCTGCTTTTTAAAAAATAGCGACAAAAATAAAATTCCATTTTTTACTTATTACCAAATACATTATGTGAAGTCATTTTATTCGATAATGAGGTAGCATCCATTTTTTGCTATTGGAATAAACTTTATTGATGTTTCCACCTTTTTAAATCTGGGAAAAATTGATGCATGAATTCACGTGCTTCTTCCTTTGTCTTGCCTTGTTCTTTCAGCATGCCTGATTCATTCATGTGCTGGACACTCTCTTCAATCATTTCATCCATTGTACAATCAGTTAAAAATGCGCCATCTTTGTAGCAGTAAATGCAATATTCTTCACTCTTGCTATTGTTTTTGTTTGTCCCTAAAATCTCAACTGAATCAAGTGGCATTCCACAACTTTGACAATTCGTCATTGCTTCCATTTCTATGTTCCTCCTATCATCTGATTGTCTTTACTCAGAAATAATCATTGAGAATTGGTTGTTGATTAGGCAGTGATTGACTAAGTTCAGCCACCAATGCGCCTTCTACTTTGATTTTTTCATGGAAATCAAGCTCTTCAACTGTTTGATATCCTAACAATAATTGTGTCAAGCTTTGAATCGTTCCACTGACCACAGGTAATTCTGTCTGTTGGACTTTCTTTACTTCAAGTACTCCATTGACATAAGAAATATCAAAAAATCCTTCGTTCCATTTTGCATACGGATCTTCTGTCACATGGATAGAAAAGTTGATTGCATGTCGGAATGGATAAGTCTGCATAAATTTCTCAACATCTACGATTCTCCCCATCATATAAGGCGTGATCGTGGTTTTAGCAAATGGATTATCCAATAAATAATTTTTACTGTAGCCAGAAAAACCACATGTATACTCAAACGAATCAAATGCGCCACTATGCGAACCAATGAAACGCATCAATCCTTTCAATGCTTCATGATTCAGATAACCCATTTCGACGATGATAAATGTAGGGGCGGCTAATTTATAAACGACATATCCTGTAGCATTCCCCTCACGGTCGTAATACAGTGCATATTGATTCTCTTTTCGTTGTTTAAACTTGTAGGAATACCACCATTCTTCTCGGACCAAACCGCCTCGCGTACTCTCCGGCATATTTGTATAAATGGATCGTATGGCATCCACTGATTCTTCAAAACTTGTCCGTTTCATATAACCAGTTGTTTTCTTTACAGCTGGCATATCACGGCTCGCCAACTCATAGCTGATTCGATCAAATAATTGTTCGTAGCCATAGCGACGATAAAAAGGATAAGAAAATGGTGCTAGATAAGACAGCGTGACATTTCTTTCTCGACAGTCTTCAAGGATTTTTTCCATGATCCGATTGATACCGCCCTGTCCTCGCGCTTCAGGATAGGAAGCAACGTATCCAATCCCAGCCATCAAGTAATTTTTTCCATAGAAATCCACTGAAAAAGGTGTGGCCATTACTTGACTTGTCAAATGGCCCTCTGGATCTAAAAAGCCGTAGTTCCATGAATTCTCAACAATCATTTTAAATCGTTCACGTCGTTCGTCTGTATCTTGTGAATTAAAAGCATAGGTTGCTAAAGCGTACATTTCTTCTAGCGCTTGGTTCCCTAATTCTTTTATAACATTCGTCATACTTTCCCTTCTCCCTTTAAATATCTATACCAATTGTACTATTATTTTCTTTATAATAGCAAGCGGACCTTCATTACTTTCACAAAGTAGTATCTCTCAAAAAATGATTTACAAAAAATAGCGCTAAAAAGCCAAAATAGAACAAACGATTTTGGTTTTTAGCGCTTCATTTTTTTGATCCAAACGTTGTTTCCACAACTTATTCTTATTTTGATCATTAGTTATCCTCTTGGATGGACGATTTGATTTACCATCCTCTTTTAATAGGATTCTTCAATCATCCCTAGCATCTTTTTAAAACGTCTCTTTTTAAAATACATCAACATCGTTCCTAAGATCATATCATTCATTTTCTGCAACATACCGTGTGATTCCATTTGTTCTGTATAGTGGACTTCACACGATTTTTCATCAATTGGTTTGATTTGATAATGAACGACAAAATCATTTTTAGTCGTTGAGGTACGAAATTTATAAGATTGGTTATCAATGACTTCCTCAATGATAATGCGTGCACGATTATTTTGAGAGAATTGTTTGACGTATTCAAGATTCTTTAATTGTTTGCGTGTCACTGATTTCCCAGTGGCTTTGCGGACATCAAAAAGAACAGAATCCATCACTTTATCATAGAAAAACGATGCCGGAATGTTTAGTGTTTTAATTATTTCCATTAGTTCTTTTTCTCCTTTGCTTCTTCTTTTTTCTTACCTTTTAAAAAGAAGTAAATCCCTAGTCCTGCAAAAAACAACCCAGTGACCATACTATAAATGTCATATTGTTGTGTTCCCGGATTTAAACTATATAGTATGATCAGTGAACCAATACTACACAAAAACAATCCATTTTTTATCATTTGAACCACCCTTATCTTGTTTCTTAGACTGCTGCTGCTTGGAAATATAATACCGTGCCCCATGGTTGAGCTTTGATCAATTCTTTTGCTGTTTTGGCAGCTGCTTCTTTATCTTCTGCACTTGTTTCAAAGAATAATTTGATTCCTTGTTTTTCTTTGAATGTAAAGGTCATGCCTTCTTCGTTGTATCCTTCTAATAATTCTTTGATTGCATCTTGTTGCATAGCACTAGCGATTGAAATCATTTGTTCTCCTCTTTTCTTTTTTTATTGATTACTTTTAGTTTCACTCGAATGAAGCGAGGGCTAGGGATTTGACGGATCGTCATCGCCCATAGCCCCTACTTCAACTGATTATTTAGGTTCTCCTGCTGCTGGATCCATTTTATTTGCTGACATCACAAATGGTGCCCAGATCAGGAAGGTCACAACCATACATACTAATGTGACAATCGGCGCCCGCCAGTCTGCCCCTGTTGCAAGGAACGATAGCAAGAACGGTGGGACGACCCAAGTCACTTGTTGGGATACCGGTGCGACTAATCCTAGATAAGTAGCTACCCAACCAATTGTTGTTGCAACAACCGGCGCAACCAAGAATGGGATAAACATGATCGCATTCAAGACGATTGGTAAACCAAACATCACTGGTTCATTGATATTGAAGATACCAGGTCCAATCGAAAGTTTTGCTACAGTCAAGTAGTCTGCACGTTTTGATAATAGTAAGATAGCGATCAATAGAACGATTGTTCCACCTGATCCACCAAACCATGCAAACGCATCAAATGAGCCACGTACCCACATGTAAGCTTTACCATCTTCAATCGCATCTAATACTGCAGGTGTTCCTGTTTTGCCATTGTAACCTTTTTGGAAGATATCGATGTTGATCAATTGTGCTTGACCCCAAATACCTTCTAATACTGGTGCTAATACGTTCGGACCATGGATACCAAAGAACCAGAAAATCTGAACGAAGATCGTAACGATTAATACAGCACCAATACCTTGTGATAAGCCTAAGAAAGGTTCTGCAATATATTTTTGTACTAAATCAATGATCAGTTGACCATCTGCCACACGTCCAACAACATAATTAATGATAGCGATGACATATAATGAAATCGTTGCTGGTAGGATTGCTGCAAATGCTTTAGAAACTGCGGGTGGTACTGAGTCAGGCATTTTGATCGTGATATTAGCAAGCATCAATTTACAGAAAATGATAACAGAGATTGCACCCATGATCATTACTGTAAAGTAGGCGTTACCATTTAAATGATCTAATTTCAACCATCCCCACAAACCAACTGATAGAGTGCCATCAGCAATCGTTGCCCCAATTTCCGAGCCATTAATCGCATCTGCCACATTTTGTGGAACATTGACATTCAATGCAGCTGATAATGACGGGCCAAAAGCGATTCCTTGGATCAGTGTTGCTAAACCAACGATCCCTCCTGCTAAATCATTCACGCCATATGCACGGGCTAAATTATATCCCCATGAAAAGGCAAAGATCAGTCCGGCGATCGCTAAGGTACCATTCCAAACGAACCCATTGATGCCGATGATCACATTCAATACAGCAAAAAAACCTTTGTCTGCTGCTAAGCTGTCAGCATACGTACTAATAAATTGCTGTGGTAAATCACGAATAATTGCGTTGATCATTACAGCTACTGATCCAGCCATTGTTGCAGGCATCGTACCGATAAAAGCGTCACGCAATGCCACTAAGTGCTTTTGCGCCCCGATTCTTCCGGCAACTGGAAGGATGTATTTTTCCATCCAACTTGTTAATCCATTCATTATTACTTCCTCCTATAAGTTTTTTATATAAAGAATAACTCCTTATACCAAATTAAAAAAATCCGTTCAAAAATTTTTTTCTTCTTCCGTTCAAAAAAGAAGTGTTATGGTTATTCAACGTAAGTTCTACGATATAAATCAATGATTTCTTTTGCAAGGTCTGTAAATGCGATCGATGTCATCAAGTGATCTTGACTATGCACAGTCAACAGCGTTACTTGCATATGATTTCCTTGTGCTTCTTGCGTGAGCATTTGAGTTTGTGAATGATGCGCTTCTACCAGAGAGGCTTCAGCATCGCGGATTTTTTGCTCCGCTAAATCAAAATCTCCTTTTTTCGCCGCAGAAATCGCTTCCATTGCATCGCTTTTTGCATTTCCACCATACATGATCAATCCCATGATGGCTTCTAGATTTTGTTGATCTTCCACTATTCTACCTCCAGCTTCACGATTGATTATTTCATTAATTTTTCAGCTTGTTCAAGTACTTTTGCACCGTTCATCATGCCATAATCTTGCATATTGATAACATCCAATGGAATTCCTTTTGGCGCTAATTTTTGTTCAAATTGTGCTTTCATAAAGCGAACTTGTGGACCTAATAATAGAACATCTACATTTTTTGATTCAAGGTTATTGTCAGCATCTGAAGCTGAAACCGCAAAGATATCTGCTTCCATTCCTTTTTCTTCTGCTGCTTTTTGCATTTTTGTTACTAATAAACTTGTACTCATTCCTGCAGAACATACTAACATGATTGTTTTTTTTTCCATTTTTTCCACTCCTTTAAATTTGGTTTTACACTATAACTATAATGCAAGAAGCATGCCAAACACTAAATAGGTAAAATAGCGTTTTCACAACACTAATCAAGCAAACACAGTGTACACACTAATCGTTAGTGTGTACACTGTGTAATTTCAATCATTTTTTTATTTTATTTTCTATAAACATTTGTGTGATAAAAGCAATTTCATGTTCTGGGATTTTCACACCATATTTTCGTTCGACCCCGATCAAATTCGTTCGAACAATATCCATTTCTAAGCGATACATTTTTGCAAAAATGGGGAAATCATCAAATGTACGCAATTTTTCATGTTTGATTAGACCATCAATCAAAAAAGCAACATGGATCACGATACCCGTATCCACACCTGGTTCAACGATGATCGATAAGTCTGTTTGGATTTGTTGGACCGCTTTTTGCAAAGCTTGAATCAAACGCTCAACAGATGATATCGCATTCAATGAGTCTTTTAATGAATCAACAATTTTCGCTGTCGGAACTTCGTCATCTGCGATGCGTTTCAATGTATTGAGTTTTTCATCATCGAATACGTCATAGGCAGAGAAGAATGGGATATTTTGATAATCTACCTCAACAGTTCCGGCAATCGCCTTGATCTCATATTCTTCCAATAACGCATCAATGTGGCGTTTAAATGATTCACGTTCCAAAAACTGCATTTGGATCACTTCAACTTTATCCTGATTGATAACGGGCACAATTCGTTGATACAGTTTTGCTGCCACCCCTTCTCCAGTAAAACAAGTCACGATCACTGCTTTTTTCCGTTCGTTCATTTCCTGCTTTTCGATTTTAAATTGATCTTTGACAATCGATTCAAAAGACATTTGGATACTTTGGTAGATATCTTCTAAGCTTCTACCAACATTTGCCATCCGGATTGCTTCGATGACGATCATGGTACTGGTCATCGTAATTGCTTTTGTACGTATCCCCGTCTCTTCATAGATCAAATCGCTGAATGTATTCAGTGAACCCATATCAGTCAGTAAAATCAACCCATTTGTTAAATTGCTTTGACGATTCTTTACATATTTCAATACTTCTTCGTACATGGATTGAACTTCCATCTCTAATGGCATATTGAACGCTTGACCGATCGTTGTTCCGAGTAAAGCTTGCGCCATCTCCAACATACTTGAAGCGGTTTGTCGCCCGTGCATCAAGACTAACACGTCGACTTTATTTTCTTTGACTGGTTCACTTTCTCCGAGGTTGATCGATAAAAACATACTGATAAAGCCAATTTCATCAAATGGTATCTCTACTTGTTGATCTTCTTCAATGATCGTAGACAAATCGATTGCAACTTGAAATTCTTTTTTGAACTTCTTTCGTATATTATTCAAGTCTGGATGAACGATCATATGTCCATCTTTCACACGATCCAATGTACTTTGCAAATGTAAGGCAAAGGCAAAGCGTGCTTTTTGGTTATAGATTCGGTCTAGTCGTTTCTCAGCAACATCGTATAGCTCATTTGTCAAACGCCAGATGTCTTCTGGAAGTAAATCTTTAGGGATCGTACTTTTCGTCAATTCTTTTACATACGTTTGAAAATAGGCATCGACATCTTTCGAGATCAACGCCTCAAGATCAATATTTTCGCCACCCGTTTCAGAAAGTGACATCACCTTTTCTTCAATATCATTGTACACTTGCATGTTTCTTTCTGGGTCCCGAGACCAAACCACATCAGCGAATCCTGGCTCAAATGTCAAATATTGACTCTTACTATCCATGAAGCGATCTAATCGTTCAGGGACTTCTTTGATTCGTAATAATCCTTTTTGGACTTGCAGGGATAACTCTTCTTTTCGAATGACTAATTTTTCTTCTTGGTGCATACGATAATGAAGGAATGACTTAGCACAGACTAATTTCAGGTCACGTTTCACTTGCCCGATATTTCCCTCTGCGTCGTATAACATAAAAGCTAAAATCGCTTCTTTTTCAATATCGATCCGCTGATTCAAGCGATTCGCTTCTTGCTTGATAAACAAGGAAATGATTTCATACCGCTCATCTAATGAACGAGAGGCCAGATTTGGCAAAGTGATTGCCATCGGTATCCTGCGGTTAAATGTCGTCAAAAAACTTTCAGATGATTCTGTCGTTGCTCCGATGATCTGAACAGACGCCTCATGGACTTGTGCGCTCTCCCCTAATGGGCGATAAACGCCTTTGTCGATAAACGTGAAGAGCATCTCTTGCCCTTCTGGAGGTAAGCGATGGATCTCATCTAAAAATAAGATCCCCCCATCTGCTTTAGCCATCAAACCTTGGCTATCTTGTGTTGCACCTGTATAAGCACCTTTTTTTATTCCGAAGATATGTCCAAACAACAACTGTGGGTTTTGCGCATAATCTGCACAATTAAATGAAATAAATGGGGCATCTGGAGAAAGCATTTCCGAATCGATTGCAAAATGGTACATACATTCAGCAAACATCGATTTCCCTGTTCCTGTCTCCCCAAAAATAATCGTATGCAATCCTCTTGGCGGATATAAAATCGCTGCTTTAGCCTGTTGGATACTTACTTTTAATGATTCATTCTCCCCTACTAGGGTTTCAAAAGTGACTTGTGTAGAAGCGTCCACATGAACTTTATCTGAAGCTATTTTTTTGGGAGGCATAGAATAAACTACAGGTCTGCCAGTGCTTTTCACGATGTAATGCGCTTTATATAAATCACTTAGATAACGACTTGCATTACTACGATCAATCTCTAATTGCTTCGCAACATCCGTTGCTGTCAATCCTTTATGATTTTCCGTAAGTAAATCCAAGATTTCTTCCTGTCTTTCGTTCATGATAACTCTCCTTTAACCAAACGACCTGTTTCCATTTTCAATATAATAACACAAAAAGGCGCTTATTTGCGCCTTGCTCCTTTATTTTTATCTTTTTTATGCTTGTTTTTGTGTTTTGTTTTAGGAGAAGAAGCAACTTTTTTTGTAACTGTTTCACTTGCTTCTTTTTTTCCTAATTCTTTCTTTTTTGGGAGCATTTTTGTTGGGGCTTTTTCAGGGGCTTCTGTCTGTAAGCCTCCCCCATAAATAAATAATTCAGTGAGTTCTGTTTCTGTTTGTCGAGCCATTTTTTTTAAGTCTCTTAGTGTATGTTCATTCACAAAGGTGATGACTTGTCCTTCTTGCCCCATTCGACCAGTTCTACCTGCACGATGCAAATATGTTTCTTCTGTCATTGGAACGTCGACATTGACAACATAAGGCAGTTCCGCGATATCTAGCCCACGAGCAGCTACATCCGTTGATAACAACATGCTGATTTTGCCTTCTTTGAATTGATTCAATGCCGCTTTTCGTAACAGCTTGTTTTGGTCAGATGCTAAACTCGCCACGCGGATTCCTCGATAACTCATTTTTTCTTCCATCATGCCTAACTCACTCAACTGGTTGAAAAAAACAAGACCTTGGAAACCTTCCACATGGGCTAATCGTCTTAGATAGTCCTCTGTTTTTCGAGCAGGAACACGGATAAAATAGTGACTAAGTCCTTTCCTTGAATCATCCATTTTAGTAACGTCGACCACTTTCAGCGATTGTTTTGTCAATGATTCGATTTGCTGGATGGAACGATCGGCTGTTGCTGAAAAGAAAGCTAATTGGTAGTCGGTTGGCGCTTGATGAATGATTTGATCAATAAATGGTCGATTTCCTTCATCAAAAAGTTGATCTGCCTCGTCAAATACGATTGTTTGGATTTGATGAGCCTTTATTTTTTTTTGTTTCATCAACTCCAATACACGACCTGGTGTGCCTACCAATACTTCCGGTTTCTTTTTTAGTCCTTCGATTTGGCGTTTGACATTTGCACCGCCCACAACAGATTGGACAGAGATTGCTAAATCTTTTGCCCATTCACGGGTGACCTCAGCAACTTGGATCGCCAATTCTTGCGAAGAAGCAAGGATCAATAGGGTACTTGCCTCTCCTTTTTTCACATTCAATAGTAAAGGCCATAGATAAGCTAAGGTCTTACCTGAACCGGTTGGAGAAACAGCAATCAAGCTTTTACCTTCTTTTAAGTCAGTGAATACTTCTTGTTGGATAAACGATGGGACAGTGAACCCTTTTTCTTCCCATTTATTTTGCCAATTAGTTGGAAAATGTTTTACAAAATCAGTCATTACTCAGTTCCCTCTTTATCTGCATCGAATTCGATCCCACCACTGATTCGCAAATCATAAACGACTTGATTCACGTTTCGTGCAAGTTCGACCCATTCTTCATACTGTAATCCCCATTGTGGATCTTTAGGGTTCATGATCACATTCGCAAAATCTTCTGCCTCTTCACTCATTGGATTTTCAGAAGCTACGATCTCTAATTTTTCAATTTGTTCGTGGTTACGGTCATGGTACTCTGCTTGCTCAATTGCATTGACGCCATTCATGATCACTGTTCCACTATCAAAATAAATCTCGGAAGGTAGATATGAATCACCAATTTTGCCCGGTTGGATTGCTACATCAAAAGTAGCATAGCGCAAGATCCCCCAACCTAATCCATCAACACCTGTAGCTATTTTTCTAGGGAAATAATGGACTTCTTGCGGCTTGCCAAACCAACCTACAGCTGCGTAGACAAGGTAAACGCCGAGATCCATCATTGCTCCACCTGAAAAACGCGGAGAGAAAATATTCGGTTCTTCCCCATCTAATACTTGATCATAACGAGAAGAATATTTCATATAGCTGAAATTTGCGCCAATGATCTCATCTTTCAAAGGTAAAAATTCTGCAATTTTTTTAAACCCAGCTTCATGGATATTTCGCGCGGCTTCAAAGAAAAAGACTTTCTCTTGGTTTGCCAAATGAATGATCTCTTCCATTTCTTTTGGTGTACTAAATGCCGGTTTTTCTACAATCACATTTTTCCCTGCCAAAATTGCTTGCTTCGCATGCTGAAAATGCAAACTATTTGGCGAAGCAATATAGACCGTATCCATGTGTTCTAACTCAAAAAAAACAGTTAAATCTGTTGCGAATGCGATATCGCCTTCATATTCTGCGCCAAATTGTTGCGCTTTTTCTAAATGTCTTGAATAAACAGCTGTTAATTCATACTTACGTGTCGCTAATGCTGCTTGAACAAATTGATGGGTAATCCAATTTGTGCCGATTATACCTAAATGGATCATCTTTACGCCTTCTTTCTATAAATTAGGATCTTCAAAAACTGTATTTAGGTCAAATGGGATTGCTTGTTTCAATACCACTTGTTTTTCTGTTACTTGACAATTATATACGATTACTTGAACACCTGCTTGTTGAGCAAAACGAAAAGCAGTGGCTAATTCTGGTTGCATCTGTTCATGGATCGTTGCTTGATGCAAGTGTTCAAATTGTGCAATAAAAAGAATATAGGTCTCATAGCCTTCTTGATGCGCGCGGATCAATTCATTGACGTGTTTAAGTCCACGAATGGTCGGTGCATCGGGAAAAGCACCTATTGCTTTGTTTTCCAGGGTCATCCCTTTGACTTCTACAAATGCTTTTTGACCGCAACTTGTTTCTAAATAAATATCGAATTTAGACTTTCCAAAGGTCACTTCACGTTTGTAGAACTCAATATCACCATTTAAATTTGGTAAGTGGATCGTCCCATCTAAAATTCCATCAATCGCTAATCGGTTTGGTAACTGACTATCGATATTGAACCACTGCTGCTCTTTTTTTACAGCAATTAGATCATAGGCAGTTTTACGTTTTGTTCCAGGAATGTGTACTAACGCCACCTCTGCACCAGGAAGCAACAACTCTTTGCCTCTACCTGTATTCTTAACATGAGTTTTGACTACTTCTCCTTTTTTGTTCAAACAAAAAGCAATAAAGCGATTTGGTCGTTCAATGAAGTAAGCAATTTCAACATCTTGGTAGTCCAATAGTCATCACCTGTCTCCCTACTACTGTATCCTACCATATTTTTACTAAAAACACTTGAAAAACCAGTCGAAAGTCTTAGAGAAATCATGCACTTTCTTTAGTAAACTATAAGAAAAGGAACAATAAGCAAAATATGCTTTTATCATAAATGAAGACAAAGGAGTGGAAAAAAATGAAAAAAAGAATCATCTATATCCTACTTGCCGGTATCGCAACACTTGCTGGAAAAAAAGTACTCGATCATAAAAAGAAAGAAGCACAGGTCGATCATTTGAATAAATACTGTGGAACTTGGTCATTTACGGATACCAGCCAAACACACCATGAACTGACCATCCATTCTGATTATTCTTTTTGGCTTGATGACCGTTCTTTAGGAACACTATTAGTCGAAGTTACCTCCGAAAAATTGATAGTTAGAGATCAGTATGGCTTTTACCTAACGTTTTCTTACAACGACATGTTATTGTACGATGAAGCAAATGATTCCGCTTATTTATTATCAAAAAAATCATGATTATCCTAGCTTAGTAGATGATACACTGCCAATCACTTCATTAACGTACTTCTTTTTTATAAAAACGAGACAAAGGGTTTAGAAAATTGCTGTTTTCTAAACCCTTTGTCTCGTTTTACAAGTTTCATCCATGCAATTTCCTCTAGGTCACAACGATCGAACAAATTATGCTAGGATAAGAGCAAAGTACTTTTCAATTAGCGGCTATTTGATCACTACACATCTCAAATAACTACTTAGAAAGATGGACAAACGATGGAATACGAAAAATAAAAAAACCGACATTTCCGTCCTATTTTTTTCTCATAAAATAGTCAATTTGTGTTTTTTTTGTTACACTTACAAGTGATGGTTTCTTACCATGAAAGGATGATCGCATATGACACCAAACCGAGAAGATTATTTAAAAATCATTCTGGAATTAGGCGGTGACACAACAAAAGTCAATAATAAACAAATCGTTTCTAGCCTAGCAGTGTCACCTGCTTCAGTAAGCGAAATGATTTCTAAACTCGTTAAAGAAAAACTAGTCGAACACTCTCCTTACCAAGGTGTACAATTGACTGATAGCGGACTGATAAAAGCAAGTAGCCTGATACGTAAACATCGATTATGGGAAGTTTTTTTAGTCGAACATTTAGATTACAACTGGAATGAGGTTCATGACGATGCTGAGGTCCTTGAGCATGTGACTTCTGAACAGCTTGCGGATCATTTAGAAAGTTATTTAAATCATCCTAAACATTGCCCACATGGAGGCATTATCCCTAAAAAGGAACAGGTTGTCCATGAAGAGCGTCGTCAAACACTGGAATCCTACCCAGTCGGTACCAAAATTCGGATTGCTCGTGTCCTTGATGAAAAGGAATTATTAGACTATTTAGTCACAATCGATGTCAATATTGATGAAACTTATGAAATCACTGATGTAGCGGCCTATGAAGGACCAATCACCATCCAAAATAAAACTAAAAAAATTCCTGTCAGCTTTAAAGCCGCCAGCACAATTTTTGTTGATAAACTGTAAAGGAGATTACCCAAATAATGAATGAAAAAAACGTATTATTTACTATATTTGGCGGTACAGGAGATTTAGCACAACGTAAATTGTATCCTTCCCTTTTTCGTTTATACAAAAAGGGCAACTTGAGCGAACATTTTGCTGTGATCGGTACAGCACGTCGTCCTTGGAGTGATGAACACTATCGTGAAGTGGTTAAAGGAACAATCGAAACATTAAATCCTTCTGCCGAAGAAGCCGAACGATTTGCTAGCCATTTTTATTACCAATCTCATGATGTCAATGATTCTTCTCATTACCAAACATTAAAAGAATTATCTGATCGTTTAGATGAAAAATACCACTTGAATGGTAATCGAATGTACTATTTAGCCATGGCTCCACAATTTTTCGGTACGATCGTTTCACATTTGAAATCTCAGAAAATCATCACTGAAACTGGCTTCAATCGATTGATTATCGAAAAACCTTTTGGTTCTGATTTCCATTCAGCCTTTGAATTGAATGAAAAAATTCGACAAGTCTTTCCAGAAGACGATATTTTCCGTATTGACCATTATTTAGGTAAAGAAATGATCCAAAATATCTCTGCGATTCGCTTTGCCAATAATATTTTTGAGTCTCAATGGAACAATCGTTACATTGACAACATCCAAATCACTTTTGGTGAGAGTTTAGGTGTTGAAGATCGTGGCGGCTACTATGACCACAGTGGTGCGTTAAAAGATATGGTCCAAAATCATATCCTTCAAGTATTAGCATTACTTGCGATGGAACCACCCGTTGCCTTTTCCGAAAAAGAAATCCGATCAGAAAAAATCAAAGCGTTAAAAGCGATTCGTATTTATGAAAAAAAAGAAGTCTTAGAAAATTTTGTACGTGGGCAATATGCTGCAGGTCAACTAGATGATCAGACATTCAAAGGCTATCGTGAAGAAGACAACGTTGATCCAGAATCAACAACTGAAACATTTGTTGCTGGAAAATTCACGATCGATAATTTCCGTTGGTCTGGCGTACCGTTTTATGTACGTACTGGAAAACGTCTTACTGAAAAAGGTACACGAATCAATATTGTCTTTAAACAAGTACCTGTCAATGTATTTAAAACATCGATCGACGAACCTTGTAGTGATCCAACGTTACCACCAAATGTTTTGACTATCTATATTCAACCAACAGAAGGTTTTTCATTTACATTAAATGGAAAAAAAGTTGGTCAAGGCTTCGCCACCGATCCAATCAAACTGGAATATCGCAATAGTGCTGAAATGGTCGAAAATAGTCCTGAAGCGTATGAAAAGCTTATGTTAGATGCGTTGAACGGTGATAGCACCAACTTCTCTCATTGGGAAGAAGTCGCACAATCTTGGCATATCGTTGACGTGATCCGCCAAGTTTGGGATCAAGTACAACCAGATTTCCCGAATTATAAAGCTGGTTCTATGGGTCCTGAAGCAGCATTCGAGCTTTTAGAAAAAGACGGGTTCGAATGGATCTGGCAACCAGATCATTGGTACCGTGAACGTGGTAAATTGGATTAGTGACCAATCATTTGCTATTCGCTTAAAAATACTCTTTGATGTAATAAAAACAACCAAACACAAGATGTGTTTGGTTGTTTTTTACTAACTTCTATTCAAAACCTTCTGCGACTGCTTCTGGATAGAATTCTTCAACAAGCTGTGCGCAACGTCCGCATAAGTGTGGTAATTTTTCATCAGTTCCAACATCTTTACGGATTTGACGGCAACGATCACATGTTTCACCTTCTGCTTTTTCGACTAAAATCGCTACATCATCAAAGACTAAAGCATTTTCAGGCGCTTCAATGTTTTCTGGCATAACCGTAAAGTAGTCTGGTGAGACGATCAATAATTGAGGAATGTCAGCAGCAACTGCTGTCAATAATTGATTCACCTGTTGATTTGGATAGATCGTTAATTTTGCTTCTAATGATTTTCCGATCAATTTACTATTTCTTGCTTCTTCTAGTGCTTTTAAGACTTTATCACGGAAATCCATGAAGGCCGCCCATGTATCTAATAACTCATCTTGGTTAGGATATTCAACATATCCTGGTAACTCACTTAATTGAACATAAGCTTCCTCTTCTTTTAAGAAGGACCAGATTTCCTCTGTTGTGTGAGGAATGATCGGTGTCAGTAATTTTGTTAATGAAACAGCTGTTTCATAAAAAACAGTTTGCATACAACGACGTTGATGATCATTTTCTGCTTCAATATAAACAACATCTTTTGCAAAATCAAGATAGAAAGAAGAAAGATCAACTGTTAAGAAATTCATCACTGTGCGATAGATTTGCATAAAGTTATACTTATCATATCCTTCTTCACGGATTTCTTTGATGACTTGATTTAAACGAACTGTCATATATTTATCAACTGAACGACGATCTTCATACGCTACTGCATCTTTCTTAGGGTCAAAATCATCCGTATTTGCTAATAGGAAACGCATCGTATTTCGGATTTTTCGATAAACTTCAGCAACTTGACCTAAAATATCCATAGACACACGAACATCTGCTTCGTAGTCCACACTAGATACCCATAGACGTAGAATATCCGCACCAAATTGTTTGATCACTTTATCTGGAACGATCGTATTGCCTAATGATTTACTCATTTTTCGACCTTCTCCATCTAACGTGAACCCTTGTGATAGAACTGCTTTGTATGGCGCAACACCATTGATCGCGACACTTGTTGTGATACTTGAGTTGAACCAACCACGGTATTGATCGGAGCCTTCAAGGTACATATCTGCTGGGAAAGATAACTCAGGGCGTTGACGTAAAACTGCTTCATGAGAAGAACCTGAATCAAACCATACGTCCATGATATCTGTTTCTTTAGTAAATTCGCCATTTGGTGATCCTGGATGCGTAAAGCCTTCAGGTAGTAAGTCCTTCGCTTCTTTTTCAAACCAAATGATTGAGCCATGGGCCGCAAATAATTCAGCGACATGTTCAATCGTCTCAGGTGTAATGATTGCTTCACCATTTTCAGCATAAAAGATTGGTAGTGGGACGCCCCAAGCACGTTGGCGTGAGATGACCCAATCGCCGCGATCACGTACCATATTGTAAAGACGTGTTTTTCCCCATGGAATGATCCAATCAACTTTTTCCACTTCATCAAGAATGTTTTGGCGGAAATCATTGATTGAAGCAAACCATTGTGGTGTTGCACGATAAATGACAGGTTTTTTAGTACGCCAGTCATGTGGGTAACTATGGGTGAAGAAATCCAATTTCAACAAGGCACCTTTTTCTTTTAATAGATCCGTGATCATTGGATTTGCTTTGTCATAAAAGATTCCTTCGAATCCAGGAGCTTCATCAGTAAATACACCTTTAGAATCAACGGGAGAAACAACAGGTAATTTGTAACGATTTCCTGCAATATAGTCATCTTCCCCGTGTCCAGGTGCAGTGTGAACTAATCCAGTACCGGCATCCAGCGTCACATGATCTCCTAATATCACTAAAGATTCACGATCATAGAATGGATGTGTCGCTGTCATGTATTCCATCTCTTGTCCTGCAAATTCTTTTAAGACTTGGACTGCTTCCCAGCCAATTGCTTGTTGTACCGTTTCCATCAAATCTTTGGCAACGACAAATTTGCGACCATCAGCTTCTACTAAGACATACGTAAATGTTGGATTTACAGCAATCCCTTGGTTAGCTGGCAATGTCCATGGTGTAGTTGTCCAAATAACGAAAGCAGTATCTTCTTCCAAAAGACCTTTGCCATCTTTCACAGTGAAGGCGACGTAGATTGAAGGAGATTTGACATCTTTATATTCAATTTCAGCTTCAGCTAATGAGGATTCACTAGATGGTGACCAGTAAATTGGTTTTAATCCTTTATAGATATATCCTTTTTCAGCCATTTTACCAAACACACGGATCTGTGCAGCTTCATAGGAAGGATCTAAAGTGACATAAGGATTTTCCCAATCACCAGCAACACCTAGACGTTTAAAGTCTTCTCGCTGTTTGTCTACTTGTGAAAGGGCGTATTCACGACACTTTTCCAAATATTCAGCCATCGTCATTTCTTTTCTTTTGATCCCTTTGTTCGTCAACACTTGCTCAATCGGCAAGCCATGCGTATCCCAACCGGGAACGTACGGCGCACGAAAACCAGACATTGATTTTGAACGGATGATGATATCTTTACTAATTTTATTTAAAGAATGCCCTAAATGGATATTTCCGTTTGCATACGGAGGCCCATCATGAAGTATGAAGCTTGGTTTGCCTTCATTCAACGCTTGTCTTTGTTGATAGATTTGATTTTCTTCCCATTCTTTTTGCCATTCACCTTCACGGTTTGGCAAATTCCCACGCATAGGAAAACTTGTTTTTCCTAGTTGTAAGGTTTCTTTCATTTTCATACAAACACTCCTTAACTATAGTTTACAGAACGCAAAAAAGCATGCTCATCCTAGGGACGAACATGCCGTGGTACCACCCAAATTTAGTTACGATCGTAACTCTCAAAGACCGATAACGAGGTCAACCGCTATTTCTTACTAGTGTTCAGAAATAAATCAAGTAGAGGATCTTTCACTTTGCAGGGTCTTACCAATCTTACACTGTCATTGGCTCGCTTTAAGAATGTCAAAATGCTTTTCTGTTCTACTCTTCTTCGTATTCTCCAGGAATGATCGAAAGATCGATTGCTTGCGTATCAAAAGCAGTCACTGGAGACTCGTATACTCCTGTTTCAGAGTGTACATCACTTTCATTTTCATTGTCAAGCTGTTTTGCCAAAACTTCTTTGATTACTTCATGGCTATCTGTTACATAACTAGAAAATGGTTGTAGGATCTCATCCCATTCTGGACTTTTTACTTGTTCAAGTTGAGATTCCAACATCAAGCTGATTCGTTGATGGAATACACGAGTTTTCTTCTTCAAGTCCTCTGTTTCTGTCGCTAATTGTCTTGCTTTTTCAGTCGCATCTGTCAAGATACGACGTGCTTTTTCTTCAGCATCTGTAGTTAATTGGTGCGCACGTTTTTCAGCATTTGCGACCATTTCGTCCGCTTTGTTTTGTGCAGAAGTAACAATCACTTCTGATTCTTTGCTTGCACTTGTTTTTACTTTGTCAGCTGTATCTTGTGCCACAATGATCGATTGATTCAACGCATCTTTCAATTCATTGAAGTACTCAAGTTTTTCTTCCGAATGCTTTACTGCTTTTTCTAATTCACGATTTCTTTGTGTTACTTCTTCGTAATCACGAACGACTAAATCTAAGAAATCATCTACTTCGTCTTGATTGTATCCCCGCATTTTTGTTGGGAATGTTTTATTTTGAATATCTAATGGAGTTAAAGCCATGAGTAAACCACCTTCTTGTTTTATTTACGTAATACACCAAACAACACCCTGCACTTGTCTTTTTTCGTTTTCCCCTCAAGGTCTTGGATCTGTATTCTACCATACCCTCTGATCGAAACAATGTCCAATAACTCAAGTAGAAAGTCTGGTTTTGTATTTTCTGTCCAATTGACTTTTACTTTACCTGCTTCGATCAGTTGCTTCGAACGTTGTCTGGATATATTATAGATTTCCGATATCACAGTGTCCAGTCTAAGTGAAGTGACCGTTCCTCTTTCTTGCATCCAGCTATCTTTTGGCAAGACCATATCTGTATACTTGATTTCCTCTAAGCGTACAGCTACTTTTCCGATCTTAGTCACTTGATTAACGACAAAGTGGTCGACTTCATTTGCAATGAAAACTTGCCATCGTTCATCATCTGAAATAATATCACCAAAATATGAACGTTTTATCCCTGTACCAACTAATGTACCTAGGATCTTCCCATGGCTTAAACTGGCAAATTTACTGGGATAATGGACTTCATATAATGACATTTCAAAATCTTCATCAACAGGCTCATAATAGTCTGGGAAAATCAAGCATCTTTTCCGTTCCGCTTGCTCATACCCACCATATAACTGAAAACGCAAGTCACTATTTTGACGTATCAGGGTCTCTAAGATGTAGCACTGTCTCGGATCAAGAAATTCTGTCAGATATGGTGCATACTGACTCTGGACCTGTTCAATCCAATCTCCGACAGAGTCGATAAAAGAACGTTCATCTACTCGGAAATGTTGATATACATTCGCATCCACTTGATCCCCTCCTATCTCCCTGTTTATTCTACGCTAAATAGCGAACGTAATCATCCATAAAACGATATGCTGCAATCCTTGTACGGCAAGATTCAAAATCAAAATCGATGCTAAGATCGTAAAATCAATTGGTCCAAATCTTAACGGCAAACGATCAAATAGGCTGATATATGGTTCACAAATCTTTGCTAATATACGTCCAAGACTAGATTGGTACCCTCCAGGAAACCAAGATAGTAACGCATAAACTACTAGAATCATGCTGTAAAAGTATGCAGCACGTGAAATTAAATTAAGTAACATAAAAAGAATATAAATGTTTACTCCTCCTCTTTACAGATCAAACATACTGCCATCTGCGAAAGATTGAGCCGTTGAACTATCGATTTCCAGACCAGCAGGTGTGCAAAGGAAAATCTCATCACCTACTCGTTTGATATCGCCGTCTAACGCATAGACTGTCCCTGTTAGGAAATCCACGATACGTCGAGCCTGCTTTTCTTCTACTAATCGAAAATTGACTAATGTTGCTTCTCCCGCAATGATCCTTTTAGCAATCGTCATCGCTTCAGAGTAGGCACGAGGTTCCATCACTGTGATTTTTCCTGCTACCTGTGTGTTAGGTTGAACAGATGGTCTCGTTTGTCGTTGGTCTTTTTGCGTATTTTTTGTAGAAGTTTGATGTAATTCAATGACTTTTTTTGTTTCGTTCATCGGCGCATTCTCAAGACCAACCGGACGAGATGTCGTCGCTGGACGTTGTTTTTTTTCAATCGGCTGTGAAACAGCTGGAGAATGTTGTTGATACTGTGTGTTTGATTTAGTTGGTTGCTTGGCAACCTGTTGTTGTTCAGGATAATCTTCGTATTCGTACTCTTCTTCATCCGCTAATCCGAAAAAATTAGCAATTGCTCCCCTGTTTAAAAGTGACATTATTCTTCCTCCTCGTCTTTGAATAGCGCTGTTCCTACACGGATAAATGTAGCTCCTTCTTCAATTGCAAGTTGAAAATCTTGGCTCATCCCCATGCTCAGTTCGGTACATGGTGCATGTGTGTATTGTTTTGATTGGGCAAGATCACGCAATTCTCTCAGCGTTTCAAATACTTTATGAATTTGTTCAGCAGAAGCGTCCTTCGGTGCCATAGTCATAAGTCCCACTACCTGTATATTTGGATAGGCTGCTAAAGATTCTAAGAAAGGTAGAAGCTCCGCTGGTGAGATACCGTGTTTCGATACTTCACCAGACACATTGACTTCCACAAAACAAGCTAGCTGTTTTTCTAATCTTTTTTGGATTTCTTCTGCTAATTTCAAACTGTCTAACGCATGAAAGTAATCAATTTCATTTACAATCAATTTTACCTTTCTGCGTTGTAAATTACCAATTAAATGCCACTTCACTTCAGAATATTTAAGCAAATCTTGTTTTTTTTGCAACAATTTATCGACACGATTTTCTGCACAATGTGTGACTCCAGCATTGATTAATTCTTCAGCTTGGAGTGACTCTACAGATTTTGTAACAGCTACTAATGTCACTTCTTTCGGGTCACGATGAACAAGAGCACACGAATCCTGAATGTCTTGCTTGATATTCTGCAAGTTGTCAGCAATCATGTGCTCTTCCTCCTTTTATTTTTTACGACGGAAAAACGGCGGTGTATTCAATTCGTCGTCACCTTTTGTTTTTGTTTCTTCACGATTGAATGTATCAAATTCTTTTTTCTCAATAGTTTCGTAATTAGACTCATCCACTTTTGGACGAACATTTTGTTCGCGGCGGATGTCCCAATCACCAAAACTGCTTTCATCCTCAGCAGTAATTGGTTTTGCTTGGTCCATGTCTAATCGATTGCTTTGAGCAGAAGATTGCGTTTGAGTTGACGTTTGTCTAGCTGGACGACTAGACTTCCGTTCCTTTTTTGTTTCATCAATACCTGTAGCAATGACCGTTACACGGATTTCATCGCCCATTTCTTCATTGATCGATGTCCCTAAGATGATATTTACATCGCCAGTTGCTGCATTTGCTACGATATCTGAAGCATCTTGTGCTTCGAATAACGTCATATCCAAGCCACCAGTGATGTTCAATAGGACTTGTTCTGCCCCATCGATCGATGTTTCTAATAATGGAGAAGAGATTGCTTTTTTCGTTGCTTCGATCACGCGTTCTTCACCGCTTGCTACTCCGATACCCATCAAAGCAGTACCTTGGTTTGCCATCACTGTTTTCACATCAGCAAAATCCAAGTTTACGTAACCTGGTGCAGTGATTAGATCAGAGATACCTTGCACACCTTGGCGTAAGACATTATCTGCCTCGCGGAATGCTTCAAGCATTGGTGTCTTTTTATCAACGACTTCAAGAAGTCGGTTGTTTGAGATGATCAATAATGTATCTACGTTTTCTTTCAAACGTGCGATACCTTCCGCAGCAAAACGGCCACGTTTTGGTCCTTCAAATGTAAATGGACGAGTGACAACACCTACTGTCAATGCACCCAATTCTCTAGCAATTCCAGCAACGATCGGTGCAGCACCAGTACCAGTTCCACCACCCATACCAGCAGTGATGAAGATCATGTCTGCGCCTTCTAATGCTTCACGTAGAGATTGTTCACTCTCTTCAGCTGCTTTTTGGCCAACTTCTGGTTGTGAACCTGCACCTAAACCACGTGTGTATTTAGGTCCTAATTGGATCACTGTTTCAGCTTTTGAATTTTTTAATGCTTGGACGTCTGTGTTGGCAGTGATAAATTCAACACCTTTAACGTTTTCTTCAATCATACGGTTTACAGCGTTTCCGCCTCCGCCACCGACGCCGATTACTTTGATGACTGCGCCGTCATTGATGTTATTATCAATTGAGAATTCCATGTTTTTTCCTCCCACGATGATTAATCAAATATATTGGTAAAAAATCCTTTGATTTTACTTGTTACGTTTTCGCCAGAATTTTTTTCTTCTGGTTCTTCGTTATACGTTGTTTCTTCTGCCACATCGTATTGTTCATAAGATGTGTGAGCTTCCGGCTCATTGGTTGTATAATGAACAGGTGCTGATTCCCCCATAACAGCGATTTTAGCTAATTGGTATACTTCACTTAAATTCGCAGAGTAATCAACGATACTGATCACGTTTGTAAATACTGGATTTCTTAGACCCATTTGATTTGGTACATAAAGCTTCACATTAACGCCAAATATTTCCTGTGCCAAATCAACGACACCTGGAAGGCTTGCTGCCCCACCAGTTAAGACGATACCGCCAGGCAGCTCTAACGCTTCGATTTGATCTAACGCTTCTTTTGCTTTATTGAAGATTTGTTCCATTCGAGCAGAGATTACTTCTGATAGGTAATGTTCATCGACTCGAACAGGTTCTGTTTGGCCGATCACATCTACCGGAAATTCTTCTTGCTCTGAGGTACGTTCTGGATATGCATCCCCGTAATTTATTTTTAATGCTTCTGCATTGTTGAAGGAAGTATTTAAAACAATGGAGATATCTTTTGTGACAAATTCGCCACCTTCTTGATCTAGGCTCGTGAATTTCAACTGTTTGTCATGCATGACAGCTGTTGTTGTTTGTCCGCCACCCATATCGATAACGATTGTACCAAAATCTTTTTCTCCATCCGAAAGAATTGATTCAGTCAACGCTAAAGGTGTGATCACTAATTCATTGACGATCAATCCCGCATTTTCAACACATTTACGAATGTTATGAATGATTGTTTTTGGTCCAGTAAATAATAGACCATACATTTCTAATCTGACACCGATCATCCCACGAGGATCTTTGATGCCTTCGAATCCATCTACCGTAAAGTCCTGTGGTAAAATTGACACGATTTGACGTTCAGGAGGTATTGAACGAACCAGTGCAGCTGAAGCCACATTGCGGACATCTTCATCGGTGATTTCTTTTGAATCTCCGTTTACTGCAATCATCCCTTGGCAGTTTTCTACTTCAAGCATGTTTGCTGGTAGACCCACGCTTACACTTTTGATTTGAATGCCGGCTTTTTCTTCTGCCTGACGCACTGCTCGCTGTATCGCTTGTACTGTTTTATCGATATCAACGATGATGCCTCGGTTAATCCCTTCTGATTTTGCGTTCCCTACTCCAATAATATTCATTTGGCTGTCGATATATTCAGCCACGACAACTTTGACAGATGTCGTTCCAATATCAAGGCCTACGTACATTCCTGTTTTTGCCATGAATGGGATTCCCTCCTACTTAACTATTCCATATACATGCGAACCAATAACGTCCGTTTTAAAAATATACTTAATAGATATATTCACTGTTTCCAATTTTACCATAAATTACCAGTTTTTAGAAAGTAGATTATCACATTTTACAGTGGTTTTCTTAATTTTCATCTAAACTTGACGAAGATGGGGTCGTATTTTCATTTGTTGGATTCATTTCGCCTTGATTCTCACTTATTTGAGGCTCATCAACGCCCGTTTCTGAAGTAGAAGTTTGATCCGCACTTTGCGCACTTGCCTCTGTACTTTCTTCTGATCCATCTTCTTGCGCTTCTTCGCTATTATTTGAGTAAGGGTAAGAAAAAATCCCTACTTCCATGTCGATCACACCATTTTCTTCCATTTCGCTAGCTACTTGCGCATAAAAATTCATTTGCGTTGCTAAGTTAGTAATATTGACGATCACTTGGTTCCCATCGTTCATATTCAGCTGGATCAAATTTTGATTCGTATTACGAGGCGTATATTTGATTTCCGAAATGGCTTTTTGTAACTCTGGAGATAATTTATTATATTCTTTTGCTAAATCTTTGATTTTTGTTGAGTCAGTAAATCCTTCTAGGATCGGCAGATTTTTTGTTGGACTTTCAACTATTTCATCCAACACTGTTCCATCTTCGATCACAGGGCTATATTTTCCGTCCGTTAAAATCAAAGCAATCTCTTTATATTCAGTGACAGACAGATCAAATGTATTGACACTACTAAAACCGATCGTAGCAGATTTTATTCGAGGCTGCTCTTTTTTCAAATGATCGATGTAACTTTGGCGCTGCCAATACTGTCCCCAAATATGCTGATTCAATGCTAATTGCGTATCCTTCAATATTTCTTCTTTCGAAACAACTTCATTTCCGGAAACAGAAACGCCCTCTAATTTGCTCAACGGGGAAACATAATAAATCAAAAATAACAAAGGAATCAAAAGAATGGAAATGATTAAACTCAGCCTTTTGTATAAAACTTTGTTTCGATAATTTTTTAAATTAGGCAAGCGATCAATAAACGAACCATTATACGGTCCCCCGTCTTTCTTATGTTCGATTTCTTCATAGTCTAATAAATCATCTTCTTCAACAAGTAGTTCTTCTTTTTTAGGAGGTGTAGGTTCTTTTTGTTCTTCTTTATGCTCGCTTTTTTCACTTGTTCCTGTCTGATGATCTGTGTGTTCTTTATGTTCTTCTAAGTATTTTCGGTTGGCCATTTGCCAAGGCGTCAGCGAGTTTTCATCGTTTGACTTCTCAGGCGTTTTTTTTGTTTCTTTTTTCTTACTCATCTATGACCACCACCTTATTCTATGATTAACGATTTTGCTAGTTGATACAAACGCTCAGACGCATCCGGGATACCTAATGTTTTAGAGGCAGTTGACATATTTTGTTGTAGTGTTTCATCTGTCATGATCTCATTTATCGTGGCACCCAATGAATCACCATCCAACTCTCCATCCGCAATCATCTTAGCCGCCCCAACTCGAACGAGACTCATCGCGTTTTTTGTCTGATGATCGTTTGTCACATAAGGACTTGGGATAAGGATCGCAGGTAACCCGAGTGCGGTCAACTCAGCAATGGAGGTCGCCCCTGCTCGTCCGACCAATAGATCACTTGCCGCCATCACCGCTGCCATTTCATTGATGTAAGGTTGAATACTGATATTTGCTTTTGTTTCTCCTAACTTTTCCTTAATACTTTGATAATAACGTTCTCCTGATGCATAAAGGATCTGATAATCCGTCGCTTCAAATGTATCCAAATAAGAAGTAACAGCTTGATTGATTTTTAATGCCCCTTGGCTTCCTCCAAAAATCAAGACTGTTTTCTTCTTAGGATCGAGATCAAATTTTTTTAGAATATCTGTTTTCATCGTATCTGCAACTTCTTGTGCTCGCGGGTTACCGATCAAAACTGATTTGTCCTCTGGGAAAAAGGTTGCTGCATCTTTAAAAGAAAGCGCGATTCGATCCACATAACGACTCAAAAATTTATTTGTCATCCCCGGTACACTATTTTGTTCATGGATGATTGTCGGAATCCCTAACTTAGCAGAAGCATACACAACTGCCCCAGAAACATAACCACCGGTTCCGATCACGATATCTGGTTGAAATTCTTTTAGTATTTTTTTCGCTTGATGGATACTTTTTAAGAATAATTGGATCGTTTTGACATTAGCTAGTGAAAACTTTCGCTGAAATCCTTGGATCTCTAAGGTATGAAAAGGAATCCCGGTGGTTGGAACGATTTTGTTTTCCAAACCACGTTTTGCACCTACATACATAAACTCGGCGTTCGGCTCTTGTGTTTTCACATAATTGACGAAGGCTAGCGCGGGATAGATATGTCCACCGGTTCCTCCACCTGTTACCAAAATTTTCATAGTTTTTATCGCTCGTTTCTACTTTTCTATTTTTAATTTTCTAACGGCTTCCATAAAGCGATCACCACGGATCTCAAAATTAGGATATTGATCCCAACTTGCATTGGCTGGTGATAATAAAACCACATCTCCTGGTTCGCTATTTTCTAAAGCTACAGGAACCGCAGCTTCCACAGACTCTGCTGTGCAGACCGTTGGTATGCCCGCTTTTTCACCAGCATCCTTCAATTTCTCTTTAGTTTCACCAAAAGTGATCAATCCCTTCACTCCTTCAAGTGATGGAATGAGTTCATCAAAGCTATTGCCCCGATCAAGTCCACCGGCGATTAAAATTAATTTTTCTGGTTGAAATCCGCTTAATGCCATCTTGGTTGCTAAGATATTTGTGGCTTTCGAATCATTGTAAAATTTACGTCCTTGCACCTCACCAACATATTGTGTACGATGTGGTACGCCATGAAAATGACTCAATGTTTCTTTTATTTCTTCATTTGAGACATTATATTGTTTTGCAACAGTAATAGCTGCTAACGCATTTTCAACATTGTGCGCCCCTGGAACACCTATTTCTGAGATCTCCATGACTTTTTCTTTGTCGTAATAAATAACTCCCTCAAAAGAATAAGCACCTGTCGCTAAGACTTGATCTGTCGCAAAAGGTAACACTTTCGCTTTTGTTTTTTTACTTAGTTCCTGTAATTCTTTCTGATTCCAATTCAGTACAAGATAATCCTCTGACGTCATGTTTTTTTGCAAATGCCATTTAGCTTTGACATAGGCTGGACGAGAGCCATGATAGTCGATGTGTGCTTCATAGATATTCGTGATCACTGCAATATGGGGACGAAGATCAGTAATTCCCATCAATTGAAAACTTGAAAGTTCCATAACAATCTTGTCTTCCGGATTAGCTTCTTGTGCCACACTACTTGCAGGAAAGCCAATGTTACCAGCTAAACGAGTGATACCTGCTGATTTCCCCGCATTCAACAATAACCCAGTCATTGTTGTTGTCGTCGTTTTTCCGTTGGTGCCTGTTATGCCGATAATTGGGCATTCCGCTACTTCGTAAGCCAGTTCAACTTCCGTAATTACCGGAATACCCATTTCTTGAGCTTTTGCAACTAATGGATGTGTATAAGGAATACCTGGATTTTTGACCAGCATTAAAAATTTTTCATCTAATAATTCAATTGGGTGACTACCAGTCACTACTTTGATCCCTAAAGAAAGCAATTCTTGGGCTTCAGGATTTTCATCAAACGGTTTTCCGTCATTAACGGTGACAAGTGCGCCCAGTTCATGTAATAACTTGGCCGCACTAAATCCACTTTTTGCTAATCCTAATACAAGGACTTTTTTATTTTCATAAGTTGTTATTTTTTTCATTCTCGTCATCTCCTACCATACGATCCACAATGTGATCAATGAAGTAATTACACTTGTTATCCAAAAGACAGAATCTATCTTCCATTCAGACCAACCACTCATCTCGAAATGATGATGGATCGGTGACATTTTAAAGATTCTTTTACCAGTCAACTTGAAAGAAGATACTTGTAACATCACGCTAGCTGTTTCGATGACATACATCAGACCGATCAATAGTAATGTCCATTCCTGATTGAGCATGATCGAGATTGCTGCTAACAATCCTCCTAATGCTAAGGAACCGACATCCCCCATGAATATTTTGGCAGGCTTGCGATTATAGACGAAAAATCCTAGTAAACCACCTAAAACACTCAAGCAGATAATTAAGACATCATACTGCTGTTGGTGCCAAGCGATAACTGCGTAGGTCAGAAAAGAAATACTTCCTAATCCAGCTACTAAGCCATCAATACCATCTGTTAAGTTAACAGCATTGGAAAAGCCAACTAACCAGAAAATCGCGAATAATCCGTACAACCAACTTAATGGAAGAGCAATTCCAAAAAAATTCAGTGTTCCAGGGTATCCTTCACCACGATAAACGAGATAAAAGATGATTCCCCCAACAATTTGGCCAATCAATTTTTGCTTTGAGTTCAATCCCATATTTCTTTTCTTGAAGATTTTGATGAAATCATCCAAAAAACCAATTGCTCCATATAGGGCAAGTACAAAAAGTAGGATGAAAAGAGTAGGCGTTAACTGTTGTTGCCAAGCGCCTACCCAGATACCAGTCAAGAGCGCACTGACTAAAAACACCAATCCCCCCATCGTTGGAGTTCCGGCTTTTACATTATGCCATTTAGGTCCTTCCTCACGAATGGCTTGGCCTTGTTTTTTCATTTGAAAATAACCAATAAATAACGGCATTGTTGCAATCGTCATTGCACAACTACTCGCAATGGGAATTAATGTTTGTGTCAAATCCATGCTCTCTTCTCTCCTATTATTCTTTTAGATGGAAACTTAATGTTTCGTCAGATATTTTTTCATAAGGTGCGAGGCTTTGTTCTGTACAGTAACCATCACCGTGGAATGTCACTTCGACACCAAGTATTTTTCCTAATTTCATGATATCCGCCTTTGACCAACCTGTCACATCAGGCATCAATGCAGTACCACCACTATATAGAATCAATTTTTCTCCCGATATCAGCTCATCCCCATTTGCTGTGGATTGCGCTTCTACCTTATTTCCATCGCCAATGACTACTGGTTGCAAACCGCTCTTTTGTGCATCAGCAGCGGCAATATCAGGATTTAAATTACGATAGTCAGAAACAGTGATATTTTCCGTCTTTTTCTCTTCTGGCGTAGCTGTTTCAGCTTCTTTGAAATCCATTGCTCGTTTCAGTAAGGGGTTCGCAATTTTTGCTAAAGCCGTGCGGTCATATGTCTTAGGATGTTTCATTGTCAGATAAAGGACATATTCGGGATCCTCAGCTGGTACCATTTCGACGATCGAATACAGATACGCGGTATCACCTGTTAGATATCCTCCTGTATCAGAAGCAATCTGGGCTGTTCCTGTTTTAGCTGCAATATTGTATCCCGGAACATTATATACTCCGTAAGCACTACCGTAATTTTCATCTTCTATGACATCTCGCATATACTCACGAACTTTTTCTGTCGTTTCTTTCGAAAATGGCTGTCCTAACACTTCCGTTTCAGTAGAGACTTCTTCTCCAGTATTTGGATCAACGATCTTACTAATGTAACGTGGTTGGATCATAGTGCCGTTGTTGGCGATCGCACTGAAAGCTTTCATCATTTGGAAATTCGTGACACCAATCGCTTGACCATACGCACTCATCGCTTGGTCAACGATATTAGCAGTTGGTAAAGCACCCGCAACTTCATCATCTAAACCAGAGTGAGTACTTTGCCCAAATCCTAGTTTTTGCAAATAGTTAAACCACTTGCCACCTAAACGCTGTTCCAGCATTACCATACCCACGTTACTAGACCATGAAAGAGCTTGACGCATGGTCAGCATTCCTTTTTTACCAAAGTCATGGTCATTGATCGTGGCATCAGCTACTTTGATCTGTCCAGATAGGAAAGACTCATTTTCATCGAATTTACCTTCTTCGATTGCTGCTGCTGTCGTGAAGATTTTCATTGTTGAACCTGGTTCATAAGAATCTTGTACAAGGATGTTACGCCACACAGCATCTTCACCAGTCAACCCTTCCATCGTCTCAGGATTGAACGTCGGGCGTTGGCTCATCGCAGTGATCTCGCCAGTTTTAGCTTCCATCAATATCGCAGTCAATTCTTCAGGTTGATATTCTTCATTGACTTGATCCATCAATGTTTCTAAGTAACTCTGCAGACGACTATCAAGAGTCGTATACACATCTTTACCGTCTGTTGCCTTTTCTTCTTCTGCTACAGTACCTGGTAATGGATTTTGGAAATTATCCTTTTGATAATAGATCTTTCCGTTTTGTCCACTCAAAATATCATTATAAGCAGATTCGATCCCAAGTCGGCCAACCAGACCATTTTCTTCTTCATCCGGTACCGCATAGCCAATAAAATGGGAAGAAAATATCCCACTAGGATACATACGTGCAGGATGATTATCGAAATAAAGCCCATTAACATCAGCCGCTTTCATCTCTGCTTCGATGTTTTGTTTCGTCTCTTGGGTGATATTACGTCCATAATTCCCAAATTCTACTTGGTAGAGATTTTGCTCGGCTCCATCGCGTAGCACCTTCAAGGCTTTACTTTTTTCCATTGAAAGGTTTTTGCTGATAATATCCGCAAGTGTATCGAAATCTTTTTCTTGTGCATATAATTTTTTGTTTCCAGTCGTGTATGTTTCGGAAAGAATTGCTTTGATCGAGTAAGACGTGGCATCTTCTGCTAGTGCCACCCCATTACGGTCAAAGATCGTGCCTCGTTTTGCCTTGACCTCTTCACTACCTTGATAAAGCTGGTTCGTTTTTTCTTCTAATGATGTACCAGCCACATGTCCACCGATCACGATGTATGCAAAACGAACGGCAAATAAAAAGAACAATCCAATACTCGTAGCAAATAAAATGATACCTACTTTTTTGCGATTGTTCATCGGATTTAGATTTTTCTTTTCCATAAACCGCCGGAATTTATTTTTAAGACTCATTTACTTCACTTTCCTTAAATTGTCGTCATTGATTGACAACCCTTTTTCTTCTGCGATTTTTTTAACACGCTCGGTACGAGAAAGTTCACTTTTCTCTTGCTCCAAACTGATTTTTTCTTGATTTTTTTCATTATATTCAACCTGTAGCGCCCCGATTTGCTTTTCCATACCACTAATATTAGTTCGTAACATCACTGTTAATACGCAAAGTGCGATGACAGAAAAAGCAATACACACTACGGCAAGCTTTTCGAAAATAGAGATTTGCTTCAAACGTTTTGCTGGAGATTGAGGAAGAACGATTTCTTTCTCTGAGGGTGAATCTGGCAGAGGTTGCTCTGGTAGTTCAATTTCTTGTAAATCATATGGATATTGTTGGACTTTCTTTAGTTCTGCCATTCTTCTACTCCTCTTTCTCTCGTATTTTTTCAGCGATACGCAATTTTGCACTACGAGAACGATTGTTTTCTGCCACTTCTTCTTCAGATGGTAACATCGGTTTTCTCGTTATCACTTTTAATTCAGGTTGGAACTCATCAGGCACGACCGGCAACCCTGGTGGTAAATCTTTGATCGTACTATATTCTTTGAACATGTTTTTGACGATCCGATCTTCTAATGAGTGGAAAGTGATCACACTGAGCCGGCCACCGACCTTCAATAAGCGGATTGCTTGCTCTAAGGAGGCTTGCTCCGCACCTAGCTCATCATTGACTGCAATTCGCACAGCTTGAAAAATGCGTTTTGCAGGATGACCGCCTTTTCGTCTTGCTGGGGCAGGAATCACCTGTTTGATGATTTCTACTAATTCCCCGGTTGTTTCAATCGGATGATCTTTTCTCACCCGTTCAATTTCTCTGGCAATTTGTTTTGAAAATTTTTCTTCTCCATAACGAAAGAAGATCTTTACTAATTCGTTATAAGGATATTCGTTGATCACATGATATGCTGACAAAGGTGCCGATTGATCCATTCGCATATCCAAAGGCGCATCTTGATGATAACTGAATCCACGTTCTGCTTCATCTAACTGTGGCGAAGATACGCCTAAGTCGTAAAGTATCCCATCGACCTTAGGTACGTATTCAGTCAAGCGCTCTTCAAGCTCACGGAAATTTGCTTTGATAAAAGTGACCATACCTTTTTCGACATACTCAGCCAAACGGATTTTTGCGTGATCGATTGCGATCTGATCTTGATCAAATGCATAAAGATGACCCTCTGTATTCAATTGGCTTAATAAGTATTCGCTATGTCCGGCCCCGCCGAGTGTACAGTCCACATAAATTCCGTTCGGTTTGATTGCAAGTCCATCTACCGTTTCTTTTAACATGACTGTATAGTGTTGAAATGTTTCAGTCATTGGTCAGCCTCTTCCTATTTCTTATAATCCGAAATCAATCATATTTTCAGCGATTTCATTAAAGTTTTCTTCCGCAGCTTCTGAAAATTCTTGCCATTTGGCTTCATCCCAAATTTCGATCCGGTTTGACACTCCAACAATGACACACTCTTTCGTTATAGTTGCGTAGTTTCTTAATGTATTAGGGATATTGATACGTCCTTGCTTGTCCAACTCACATTCTGTAGCTGCTGAGTAGAAAAAACGGACAAAGGTTCTAGCGTCTTTCTTTGCTAGAGGCATATCATTGAGTTTCGACTCTAATTCGTTCCATTCGCTCATCGGATAGCCAAAAAGACAACCATCTAATCCACGAGTCAACACGAATTGTTCGCCTAATTCTTCACGCAGTTTTGAAGGCACGATCAAGCGACCTTTTGCATCAATATTATGCCGAAATTCGCCCATTAACATCGAAACTACCCCCAATCCTCCACTAACTAAAATCAGTCTACCACAATCCCCCACTTTCTACCACCTTTTATGGGAAATCTGAGAATAACTTTTTGATTAGTAAAAAAAATTTTAACAATCAAGCTGATAAAAGATTTTTTAAAGTCTTTTAACAGCCTGATTGCGCCATACTAGAGAAACGAAAGAATGTTTAGGACGATCAAAACGATATACATGACTAAGGTTACCAAAAAAGTAAGACGCCAAGTCATTTTGAAATAACGTGAATACACAAGTTCGTCATAATAATAAGCTTGGAATAACGCGATACAGATTGCCATTAAAAGGATAGTGATCAATAAAAAGGGCAAAAATGAAGACGTATCGGTATTACGAGACAATGCATGGATGCCTCCCCACAAAAAAGGAACGGCTAAATCAGGTGCTTTGACTTTGAAACGCCGAGTCAATGCAAATATTTTTACTAGAAATTGACAACCAAAAATCACGATTGCCGGAAAGATGTACCAAAACAATACAAGTGGTGAAAAACTACCCATTCGACAAATCTCCTTTTTTATCGTTGCGTTCAGTATACGTAATTTAGTTTACACAACGATTTCATTTAGTTTAAATTTATACTGTTTTATTATGTTGTTGCAGCCGTTGTTTGACAAATCAAGATTGATGATCAGTGGGTAGTCTCTTTCAATGTGTTCTTTTCAAGAATTGGTTATAATAGAAGAAAGAAGTATTGAGGAGGTTCCCAATGATAAAGTATTTTACACTTGAAGACCAGAAATTGGTTGATTCAATGGAAGAAACGGCTGAAACCATTTGGTATTGTGTCGAGCGACCCACAGAAGAAGAAATCAATCAATTGATCAAACAGTTCCAAATACCTAAAGATTACCTCACGTCTGTCTTAGACGATGCAGAAAACTCCAGGGTAGAAGAATTTAATCAAGAAAAGCTGACAAAACCAGCATTGGTATTATTACAATACCCTTTTCCAAAAACAAGTCCTAGCGGATATTTCCAAGTAGATACTTATCCGTTTTCGATTATTCTCACGCCCAAAAAGAAGCTTATCACAATTACGAATCACGAACCACTTTTTTTGAAAAAAGTCTTTCATCAAACGTTTCAAAGAAACGATCTTTCGACCACTCTAAATATTTTTATGCAGTTACTTTGGCAGATCACTCAGTCCTATAACACTTATCTTTCTACCTTACTTGCCCAATGTGATCTGTTGGAGACACAACTAAAAGTCTCAACTGAAAATAAGCAATTGTATCAAATCATGGATATCCAAAAAAGCTTGGTTTATTTCAAAGAAGCGACTGCCTCGAATCTTGAAGCGTTACAACAACTAGCCGAGAACCAATCGGTAAAAAATAATCACGCGATGATGAATCACCTCAGAGACGTGATTATCGAAACAGAACAAGCAAAGACCACCGCTCGTATCCGCTTAAAGCTTGTCGAACAGATGAACCAAACATTCTCTGCCATCATTTCAAACAACTTAAATAATATTATGAAAATTTTAACTTCTTTAACGATTATCTTAACGATTCCAACAATCATTGGAAGTATTTACGGTATGAATATTAAACTACCAATTGCCGAAAGGGATGATGCTTTTCTTTGGTTGATACTATTGACCGTGATCATTTCACTTCTGACCACTTATTATTTGAAAAAAGGTAAGTTTTTATAGAGATGCCCTCTTGTAGAATCAATGAAAAGCATGTAAAATCAACTTAACAATAATAAATCGAGGTAATCACGATGCGAGAAAAAAAACAAACAAGCACTTTTGCGAAAGTCACAAAATTAGTGATTTGGACAATGTTGATTTTGACAATCGGTTCAGTCGTTCTAACTGCTGTAATCAGTGTCATGTAAAAATAATGGAGGTTGCGCCAAATTTGGCGTAACCTCCATTTCCTGTTATTAATTATTATCATCAAGAGCCTGTCACATTGGTTACTACATACTTAAACTAACCTCTTTTTTGTTTGTTCTTGGTTGCTGTCTTACTTGATTCGATATATTTTTATGTTGGCTTTTACTCTCGCATCACTTGTTAGCATCGAAAAACTTTTCTTGTTTTCAATTCGAACTCCAGCCCCCGACCGTGTTGAATGACCCACTTGTTCGAATCTTACTTGATTACTTCCTTCTTTTTGCTTTTTCTGATATTGAGCCCCACTATTCTCTAAGGTTGACACTTTTTTACCTGTTGCTGTTTGAGTAGATTGTTGGTTCATCAAAGTATTGGGCAATGGATTCGAATGTCGATTATTTAAAGCCAAATTCTGCCGAGAATTTTTCTGTGTTCCTTTCATAGCTTCTTTAAATTTATTAAAGTTTTTTTCTAATCTCGGATCGAAATTATTCGGATCGATCCCCACTTCTTTATTAGTCGTCATTCTTTCCACACTGTTTGCCAGATGTGAATTTTCGCGATCTGCGGACATTTCTCTTTGATTCTTCACTCTATCTGGCTCATCCCATTCCTTTATCATCCGTCTTCTTCTTTTTAAGTACTCCTGTTCCAATTCTTTCTTACTTGGAACCGGGGTATCAGTAGCCTGAGGATGAAGAATTACCTCAGTATTTTTAAAATTGCTCATTCCAGGCTGAGAAATCAAATTGGCGTTGATTGGATTGGCTTGAAATCTTCGCTTCTTGCGTAAGCCCTGAATTTTGCTCATCCCTGAGGTTTTTGTAACTTGCTATATCCTTCGATAAGCTTTTGGATAAATCATGATTCGTAAACTCATTGATTAGTATTTTCGTTGCATCCAAAATTTGAGTTGCAAAATTTTCTTGTCCCAAACTATGGTCAGAGGAAGTAGGTTGATCAAACGATTGGGGTGATATATTGTCTTTATTTGCTTTCCCTAGGTTAATAGTAAATAATTGGAGATCAGGCAATGCAAAAGACATCAAATTTGAAACATAGGACAACATGGATTGATCCTTTGCTCCTTGCCCACCACCTCTATCAGTAGGTATTTCATATTGCCTGAAAAAATCAGTAAAGACTTTAGTTACTTTATCCCAAAATGCCTCGTTTATCTTGGGAGGGTGATCCAATCGTTCAAGTGCTGTGCTAGGCGTGTACATTTCCTCAAACGTTTTTTTAACTGGTTCAATCGCTGTTTGAGGCTTCTGGGCTTCCCCAAATGGTAGATTTACTTGTCCAACCGCTGTCGGGGGCTTCTGGATTTCCTCAACAAAACCTTTCAAAGTATTTTTAATTTGTTCTGCAACATTTTCTGCTGTAAGATTTCTAAATTGGCTTCGCTGATTTAGTGTTCTTCGTGGTCTCTGATGAACATTTTTATTAATATCCTTTTTATTTGAAACCATTAAATTGTTAAGTTCAACGTCCCAGTGATTAAGTGTATTTTTTAAATCAATTGTCATGTTGTGAGGGGAAACGTTATTGCTCTGTGTATGACTAGCTGTGATGTTGGAGGTACGTAGATAATCCATTGATTGTTCGGAAGTTCTTTTCATTTCGTTGTTTTTTTCTTTTGGTACATTCAATCGATTAGGGCCATGCGCAACCACTGGTGTTAACATATTTAACACACTGGTTGCGTATACCGCTCCCGTGAAAGCAGAAAATTTCCCTCTATTCAGATGAAATCTTCTTTGATTACTCAGAGCCCTTAACTCACGCTCTAACCCATGCGGATCTTGCTTGTCTATAACACTGTTGTCGAATCGTCCTATTCTCTCGTTATGATTTTCTCCTGGCATTCCTTTCACTCCTTCTATTTATTTAATTGGCATTCATTATTTACCGTAGTCAACATTCTGTTTTCCCATTAGCCTTGATAACGTTTGTGGTAGAAAAGTACTACTATCCTAATTTTTTAGTCATCTTTTTATTGTCTTCAATTAACTATATGCTCAAACTTGGTTCTTTTCGATTTGCTCTTGAACGCTATTTTTCTTGATTAATTATATTTTGACTTTTTACTTTAGCATTCCCTACAAGCACAGATAACCTTGGCTTATTTCCGTTTTGTTTTTCAATAAACGTTTGTAGGTTTTTATCAATGTCGTTTTTTGCTTTGGCTGACGAAAATTTATCGATGCTTAGCCCATCTGAAAACTTCTTAAAGATTCCTAGATTCTCTATATTCGTTAGCCGATCGAGTGATTCTGCTCTCTGATCCCCCTTGGATGATCTGGCTTCAAATTTAGGCATTCCATAAACAAAAGAAGTCTCATCTTTTTTTATGCTGCTCGTGCCGTGTACCAACTGATCATATAGTTCCCTTGACTCTTTCTTATTTGGTTCTAAACTTTCCTGTGACAAATGAGACTTTTCTTTTTGCCAGGAATCGATCCCATTGCTTGCTATATGATGTTCTTCTCTCAATCTAAACTCTGGAATTGGAATGTCTTTTGTCTGGGATGAAGGAGCTTGCTGTAAATCTTTCAAAAAATCCTTCAATTCTGCGGGGAAATTCTGTCCATCCGATGATTCTATCATTTTTAAAATATATTCACCTGTCCGTGTATCTTTTAAATCAATAGTTTTTTGATTCGCCAAGCTGTTATACAGATCCTGTGATTTATTTTGAGACAGTTGCGTAGGAATCGCCTGTTAATATATTTCAGCCTTAGAACGATAAGGATATGCTTGCTCTCCGAACTTGATTAGACTTTCTCCTATACCGTGTGTTAAGCTTTCTTCGTTTTCACCTCTTACATTTCTTGCTTCAAATACAGGATTATCTTTTGTTTGGGATGAAGTGGCTTGCTGTAAACCTTCTACAAATTCCTTTGTCATTCTCTGTTTTTCCATATAGATTGTCCGATTACGTGAGTCTGTTCCCTGATTTCGCTTGGATGGTCTTGCTTCAAACTTAGATATGTCATCATTTTGAATACTCTTCAAACTTTGTATTACCTTATCCTGTAGTTCAATCGTCGATTTCTGAGTTGTATCTACACCTTCCTGTGACAAGTGATACTTTCCTTTTTGCCATGACGCTATTCCAGTGCTTGTTGACTCATTTTCTTCTCGCAATCTAAAATCTGAATTTGGACTATCTTTTGTTTGGGATGAAGAGGCTTGCTGAGAACCTTGTACAAATTTCTTTGTCATTCCCTGATTTTCCATATTGGTTGTTCGATTACGAGAGTCTGTTTCCTGATTTCGCTTGGATGTTCTTGCTTCAAACTTAGGGATTTTATAAACAAAAGAAGTCTCATCTTTTTGAATAGTATTCGGACTTTTTACTTCCTGATCATGTAGTTCACTTGTATCTTTCTTAATTGAATCTACACCTTCCTGTGACAAGTGAAACTTTTCTTCTTGCCAGGAAGTATTCCCATTATTCGTTAGCTCATTGTCTTTTGTTTGGGATGTTTGCTCTTGGTTGGATGATCTTACTTCAGACTTAAACATTTCATCATTTTGAATACTATTCAGAATTTTTACTCTCTGATCATGTAACTCACTTGTGACTTTCTTAATTAAATAGGAGGATTTTTTGGAGAGCGCTCGGTGATGTCTTGGATTGATCTGTCTACTTTCATTTAGGGATTGTTGCATTACATCACTTGTATTGCGAGATGTATTGCCCTTATGTTCACTAGATTCTTTACGTTTAAATTTCAATTTCTTTTTAGAAACATACTCACTATTAAATTGTTTAGGAAGCGTACCTGTCATATTAGCTAGCTCATTTGGCGCTGTAACTCTTTGATCTATACTGACTTGGGGAATGATCTGTAATACATTACGATAGCTTTGAGTTGCATTTGCTCTAGTATTTAAATCAAACGAAGGATTTTCTTGATTTCTTTCTCCAAATGAGGTGCTTGCATTTCCTACAATTCGATCATTCCTTTGATTTATCGGCTGTAGTGTTATATTTTGAAGAATACCTGTCGAATAATAAAGATAAGAAATAATTGGGTTTGCTCTCACATTTAGGGATTCATTTCCTGTCCGAACAGCTAATCTACTCAAATCTTCTTGAGTATTTGTCTTATTAGCGTCATGCATTCGATTAATGAACTTTCCACCTGTTTCTCTGAAATCAATTATTGGCATATCTTACACTCCTCGCATTTTTATGTATTTGTTTTGTTCCAATCCTTTTTCTTAGGAAACTTCTAAAAGTGGATGTTCCTAAATCACCCATTTACAAAAAAATTTTAGATGAATTGTCCCTTCCTCCCTTTCTTGTAGGTATTCTCTATGAGTAAAAATACGACGTAACCACCATTTGGACAAAAACAACGAACAATAATCATTGAGTTTGCTATTTCTATAACAAATAAATCACCAGCGGAAACGAATCATTTACATAGACGATATGACGATACTTTTAATACAATACTTTAAGCGAATCAATGATAGCTTTTATTGATCTAAGAATATTCGTGTTATTCATTTACTAATCTATTACATTCTTACAAACCTATCTTTTATCCGTAGTAGTTACAGAGATAATATTTCTTGTTTATTTACAGAAATACTTTAGACTATTTATGACATCCTTTTCCTACTAACCTCAAGTATCTGTTCTTAGCGTTCAAAAAAGAATTATTTTCAATAATCATACGTTTAAACTAATTTATGTGTAGTGCTTTTTTTCAAACATAATCAAAATCTGGGAAAACATTACTACTGATTTTATCTTTTTGTCATTAAAAAAAATTTTTATGATTAAAAAATGATAGGACTTTGTAAGCGAATTAACTATTGATTGACTATCGACAGCTTTTGGATTTACAAATTTCATTCTCAAAATCAAAAAAAAAATATAATAAAATACAATATAAAAATAACTAATTACTTTTTCTGTCGGGAAAGATTTCAACTGTTTTTTTACCTCTATTCCCTAAAAAGCAAAATAAAATCACCCTAGCCAATGTAGGCAAAGGGTGATTTTTATTTTTTATTTATTTTTTCGCCAAACGTAACAACTCTTTGGCGTGTTCGATCGTTAAAGGCGTGATTTCACTTCCCGCTAACATTCGTGCGATTTCATTTTCTCTTTCAGCTGCAGCTAATTCGGCGACGGATGTTTGTGTTCTTCCGCCGACGACTTCTTTTACAATGTAATATTGATAATCCGCTACCGCCGCCACTTGAGGAAGATGCGTGATACAAAGTACTTGGGAATATTTGGATATTTTCAATATTTTATCCGCAATGGCTTGTGCCACTCTGCCACTAACACCAGTATCAACTTCGTCAAAAATGATACTAGTCACACCTTGTTCCGAAGAAAAAATGGTTTTCAGAGCAAGTAATACTCGTGACAATTCCCCACCTGATGCTACCTTGACTAGTGGCTTCAATGGTTCTCCAGGATTTGTCGTGATATAAAATTCGACAATATCAAAACCTTGCTCATCTAAGCGTCCATTTGCTTGCGTTGAAAAACGAACTTCAAATTCGGTGTTTTCCATATAAAGACTCTTTAATTCACGCAGAATCGACTGTTCTAAGTCACTGGCGATCGCTTTTCTTGCTTGATGGAGTTCTTCTGCACATTGAAACGCCCACTCTTCTTTTTGAGTCAGTTCATTCTTCATTTTATCAAGTTGACCTTCTGTAAAATCAGATGAATCCAATTCTTCTGTGATTTCTTCATAGTAGGCTAAGATAGCTTCAACTGAATCGCCATATTTACGCTTCAATTGGCGAATCGTTTCCATGCGTTGCGTCACTTCTTCCAAACGATTCTCATCCAGTTCAAGCAGATCGATTTGCCTGCTCATGTCCCCTACTGCATCTTGCAATAAATAATAGGCACTCTGGATATTATCAAAAATTGCTTCATACTCTGAATCAAGGTGGGCAATACTTTGGATCTCGGAAACAGCCATTCCCACCCCATCAAGACTACTTTGTTCACCTTCACTGAGCGCCCCATAAGCAGTAGCTAAACCATCGACGATTTTTTGATAATTACTTAATTTATCGCGCTCTTCTCGAAGTTTTTCTTCTTCACCAACTTCTAATTGGGCGGCTGCGATTTCTTCTTGTTGGAAATTCAACATATCGATACGTTGGACATAGTTTTTTTCGTTTTGTTGGATCTTACGTACTTTTCTTTCAAGTTCACGATACGCTTGATAGGCTTCTTGGTACGCTCTTTTTTTCTGTTGGAATGTCGAGTCTCCAAAACGATCAAGTAACACAAGATGTGATTCAGGTTGTAATAGTTCCTGATGTTCATTTTGACCTTGGATATCCACTAAATAACTACCTACGCGTCGCAAATTCGCTAATGTCACGATATGTCCATTCACTCGACAAACATTCTTACCTGCTAAAGACATATCTCGACGGACGATCAGATTTGAACCATCGGACTCAATCCCTAACTCTTCCATCAAAGCTTCAAAACCTTCTTGTTTAGGCCATTCAAACAACCCTTCCAGAATACATTTATCGGCACCTTGACGAATATAATCACTTGATCCGCGACCACCTGCTAATAAGCCCAAAGCATCAATAATAATTGACTTACCGGCTCCGGTTTCTCCTGTTAATGCTGTCATTCCTTCATGAAACGACAAACGCAATTCAGGAATAATCGCAAAATTGGTGATACTGATTTCTTGTAGCATTGCAATCACTCCTTAGATTAAAGGTAATGCAGAAAATCTTTCTTTAATTGAACAGCATCTTCTTCCAATCGTGTGATCATCAACACATTGTCATCATCGTTGATAATCGAGAATAATTCTTTTTTGTAACGTTTATCGATTAAATTTGCAGCTGCAGAAGCATTGCCCGGCAAAGTCTTTAAAATAACAAATTTTTCCATCTGGTCAACTGCTACAAATGCGTCCTTCAATAGTTTTTCTAGCTTTGTGCTCACATCTTCACTTGTTTCAGCAGGCAGACTATAGCGATAGCCACCATCAACTGCGGGAACTTTGATCAATTTAAGCTCTTTGATATCTCTTGAGATCGTTGCTTGTGTAACAGAAATCCCTTTATTTTTTAATATTTCAACAAATTCTTCTTGTTTACGTATATCTTGTTCATTTAGTAATCGAGTAATCAAACGATGTCGATCTTTTTTTCTCATGCTCAATCCGCTCCTTCACCAATCCTTCTTCTTTCAATGATAGCTTATTTTAAGCGCTTAATAAAGAAGAACTCATAGTCTTTTTTGTCAATTTCCAGACTACCGCTTATGCGTGAATTGTTCATGAGCCATTTCAACGATGTGAGCTGGATCAACGTTCGCATAGATTGTTCCTTTATCTGATACTTTTTTTAAGTGCGCTAAAAATTCAATATTTCCTTCTCCACCTGTAATAGGAGAGTAACTTAGATCTAATACATCAAACCCTTGCTCTGTGGCAAACGTCAAAATTTGTTCGATGACTTGTTGATGGGTTGTTGCTTCTCGAACAATGCCATTTTTACCGACCGCTTCTCTACCTGCTTCAAATTGTGGTTTGATCAATGCAATTACTTCACCCTCTGGCTTCAAAATTGCATGTAATGGCGGTAGCATCAGCTTCAAAGAGATGAATGATACATCAATGACAGCGACTTCTGGTACACCTTGATCAAAGTCTTCAGGTTTTGCATAACGAAAGTTAACACGTTCCATCACGACCACTTTTGGATCTTGTCTGATTTTCCATGCTAACTGATTGTAGCCTACATCTAAGGCATAGCTCATTTTTGCTCCATTTTGTAAGGCAGCATCGGTAAACCCTCCCGTGGATGCCCCAATATCAAGCAATACTTTATCTTTGACTGTTAGATCAAATTGTTTTAATGCTTTTTCTAGTTTCAACCCACCACGAGAAACATACGGCAATTTTTTCCCTTTGACTTTTAATTCACTACTAACGGGGATTTTTTCTCCTGGTTTATCAAAACGTTCATTTTTTTCATTATAGATCAACCCTGCCATCACGGAACGTTTTGCTTGTTCCCTTGTTTCAAATAGCCCTTGTTTGACGGCTAATACATCTACTCGTTCTTTTTCCATCCTCTTCCTCACTTCTCATCAAATCGTTTGACCAACTGACGAAGAATCTCTCCATCAAATGAACAAACTTCTTGTTCTAACTCGGCAATAATCCTATTGGCGGAATGGATTTCTCGTTGCAACGCAGCTCTTGTCTGCTCGATCCCTAATAAACGTGGATACGTATTTTTATCCGCTCGTTCATCCTTGCCAGCTGTTTTCCCTAATGCTTCTGTCGTACTAGTCACATCCAATAAATCATCACGGATCTGAAAAGCTAACCCAAGATGAGCGGCAATTTGTTGTAATTGTACCAAAACTTCTTCTGGTTGTTCTGCTAAAATCCCACCTGCTAGCAAAGCATAACGTATCAAACGTCCAGTCTTTCGTTCATGGATCAATGCTAGTTCTTCTAGCGCCAAATCTTTCGTTTCCCCTTGGATATCTGCCGCTTGGCCTGCAACCATGCCTTGTGTCCCAGCACTAACAGCCAATTGTTGCAATAATAACAATTTTGGTGAGTTCGCTAAGTGGGTCATGCTGATCAACTGGAAGGCACCCGTCAATAATCCATCCCCTGCTAAAATTGCGATTGCCTCCCCATAGACTTTATGGTTGGTTGGTTTTCCTCGACGCAAGTCATCGTTATCCATTGCTGGAAGATCATCATGGATCAATGAATACGTATGGATCATCTCTAATGCTGCTGCTACTTGATAAGCTGAAGCATCGATCTTGGCATCAAAAGAAGCCACGGTTGCTAATAAAGCAAGTGGGCGGATTCTTTTTCCTCCTGCATGGATCGAATAGATCATACTTTCTTTCAAGCATACATCCGAAGTATATTCCGTAATGAAAGAAACCATTTCTTCTTCTACCAAAGGAAGGTGAGTCGCAGAAAAATCGGTTAGTTTCATTGTGTCCCCTCTTTCTCGTCAAAAGTGATCTCTTCATTCGTCTCAGTCATCATTTTTGTAAGGGTTTCTTCTGCTTTAGAAAGAGTATCTTGACATTGCTTACTTAATTCCATTCCTCTTTTGAACGCATCTAACGCTGATTCTAATGGAACGTCTCCTTGCTCTAATTGCATGACGATTTTTTCTAATTCTTGCAATGATTCTTCAAATGTTGGATTTGCCATCTTATTCTGTCTCCTTTTTGATCTGTTCCACTTTGCCTTTGACCTGTCCATCTGCATAATGAATGACTAACTCATCACCGACTTGGATCTCATCGACACTTTTTGCCACCTGATCATGCAACGTGGTGTAGCTATACCCTCTACCCATGATTTTTAAAGGACTAAGTAAATCAAGTGATTGAACCGTCTGTTGAAACTTTTGTTGCTGTTGTTGCATATATTGGTACATTTTTTCTTCTAGTCGTTTTTCTAAGTAGCTTGTTTCTTGCTTGGCTGATTTCACTCGATAAATTGGTGCAACTTGTTGCAACTGATGACTTAAGGTCATGGTTTGTTTTTCTTTCGCATGGTAAATTTGTTGCGTTGCTTGATACAAGCGTTGCCGCAATTGATCTAGCTTGATCGTTTGTCCCTCATAAAGTCGTTCAGGTTGGCGAAAGACATAGGATTGTCTTGAGCGGGCAAACCGCTCTTGTTTTCGTTGGATTTGGCGTAAAAACCCTTGCTCTAAGCGGGCTTGTCTTTCCTTGATCCGCATCAACTCTTCCGATAATACTGGAACAGCCAGCTCAGCTGCTGCCGTCGGTGTCGCTGCTCGAACATCAGCCACTAAGTCAGCAATCGTCGTATCTGTCTCATGACCGACAGAAGAGATGCTCGGTGTTTTTGCTTGATAAATCGCACGAGCCACCCGTTCTTCATTGAAAGGCCAAAGATCCTCGATCGACCCACCACCACGTCCGATGATCATTGTATCGAAATTTCCTAACGCTTCAACGCGTTGGATATTGCGGACGACATCATCTGCTGCTTGGTTTCCTTGCACAACAGTTGGGAACAAAACAAGTTGCGCGATTGGGTAACGGCGTTTGACCGTCGTGATAATATCACGAATGACCGCACCACTAGGACTTGTTAAAACGGCGATGCGTTTTGGAAATCTCGGCAATGCCTTTTTAGGTCCAGCAAATAGACCTTCTTTCATCAATTTCTCTTTTCGTTCTTCTAGCTCTTGATATAACGCACCGACGCCATCAGGTTCCATATGTTCCACGTAAATTTGATAAGAACCGCTGGCCTCGTAAAGGGAGATCCGACCGATCACCAACACTTTCATGCCCTCTTTTGGTTGAAAACGTAACTTTTGGAAAGCACCTTTGAACATGATCGCAGAGATTTTTGCATGATCATCTTTTAAACTGAAATATTGATGCGCATTCGCTCGCATACGGAAATTCGAGATTTCGCCAGTTAGATAAACTCTTTCCAGATATGGATCTGCTTCAAATTTTCGTTTCAAATATTTGGTTAAGGTGGTAACTGTTAAATATTCTTGCGTCATAACTCTCCTCGCTCTGCTTCAGCTGATTGGACCGTTTGTGCCATCAACATCGTGATCGTCATTGGACCTACTCCCTTAGGGACAGGCGTGATATAGCTTGCAAGAGGAGCGACTTCATCGAATTTGACATCACCGATCAGTTTTCCATCCTCATCCCGATTCATCCCCACATCGACAACTACCGCACCTGGTTTGACGAAGTCTTTTGTTACAAAATGGCCACGCCCGATCGCTACTACGAGTATATCTGCTTCACGTGTTAACGCTGGAAGGTCTTTCGTTTTTGAATGAGCAATGGTGACTGTCGCATCAGCCATCAACAAAAGTTGCGCCATGGGTTTACCGACAATATTACTGCGACCGATCACTACTGCACGCTTGCCAGTCAAATCAATATCATATGCTTCAAACATCTTCATGATCCCATAAGGCGTACAAGGAATCTTATCAGGATTCCCTGCAAATAGACGTCCTAGATTAAATGGATGGAAACCATCAACATCTTTTTTAGGATCGATTGCTAATAACACTTTCTCTTCATCAATATGTTTTGGTAAAGGCAACTGCACAAGGATCCCATGGAAGCGTGGATCATTGTTATATTTTTCAATTTCATTTAGAAGCTCATCTTCGGAGATTTTTTGACTATAACGCTCTACTTTTGAATAAATACCTAATTGATTCGCAACTCGTTCTTTGTTACGAACATAGACTTGACTTGCTGGATTTTCTCCAACTAATAAAACAACTAATCCGGGATTGATCTGTCGTTCGTTAAGCTCTTTTACTTTTAACGCAAGTTCTGCTTGCATTTTTTCTGCTAATTCTTTTCCATTCATCAATTCTGACATACGATCACTCCCAGATATTTTTGCTTTCATTCTACCATATAAACCACTTGTAACATAACCAGATTTACTAACTATCATAGAAAAAAGCTAGGACTTACGCCCCAGCTTCTAATTCTTTTAACACATTCGATAACATACCATTTACAAACTTACGTGAACGGTCGTCACTGAATGTTTTAGCTAACTCGATTGCTTCATTCAATGCAACAGTTGCAGGCACGTCATCCACGTACATCATTTCGAAAATTGCGATTCTTAAAATAATCAGATCCATTTTGGAAATGCGGTTGATCCGCCAATTATTTTTTAAATGCTTTTCGATGATCGTGTCTAACGATGCTTTTTTTGCACAGACGCCACCAACTAGTGTGTCTAGATATACTGGAACAAATTCTGATTGCTCTTCATTGATCATCTCTTGATGGTCCAACTCGATCGCATTGAAAATTGCATCTTCTTTTGTCAGATCAGTGTTAAAATCTAATGGGAACAATGCCTGTAATGCCATCTCGCGGATCTCGTGTCTTGATAACTCTTTATTCATTTTCTTCCTCTTCGTCCTCAAAAAGTTCATCGATTGCTGGTTGTTCCAATTTTTCTGGTACAACTGCTACGACATGGATATTGACTTCAGCTAATGCAATGTCGGTCATGAAAAGTACTTCTTGGTGAACACGATCCTGCATTTCCATCGCTACTTTTGGTACTGATACGCCATATTCTAAATAACAATATAAGTCAACTTTCAAACCTTCTTCGTCATTGACTAAATATACACCTTTACCATGCGCTGCGCGACCTAGCAATTCTGTGACATTGCTAGCAAAAGTCCCACGCATTCCGTAGACCCCTTCGACTTTAGAAGCTGCAATACCGATAATGACTTCGATCACTTCTGGTGCAATCACGATTTCTCCTAAATCTTGATTAGCATGTAAGACTAAGTTTTTTTCGTCTGCCATTTTTATTTATTCCTCCTTTTGCCTACATACATCTTTCACTTCAAAAAGCGAAGTCATGTACCTAGGAAAACTGTCGCCTGTAAATCAGTCATGCGTGAAAAAACGCGCCGTTTACAATCGCTTGATTTCTCTTATAGTGTATCATTAAATGAGCCCATTTTCTATAACAAAGTCTGAGTTTTGACATTTACATTTATTGAAAAACGCTGATTATCACAAAATGATCAATTCTTTTGGTGAGTGAGTCAATACCCGGTTTCCTTCAGCAGTGATCAATAAGTCATCTTCGATCCGGACGCCACCGATTCCTGGTAAGTAGATTCCTGGTTCATCCGTAATGACATTGCCCACAACAAATGGTTTCTCTGCTCGCGCAGATACATTAGGACCTTCATGGATCTCTAAGCCGATACCATGTCCAGTGGAGTGGCCAAATGCTTCTCCATAGCCGTATTTGCTGATGTAGTCTCTTGCTACTGCATCCAGTTGGATACCTGTCACTCCAGGTTTCGCTGCTTCTAGAACTGCCAATTGGGCATCTAAAACGATTTGATAGATTTCTTTCAATTGTTCTCCAGGATCGCCGACTGCAAACGTACGTGTCATGTCAGAAACGTATCCTTCATAATAGCAACCAAAATCGATCGTGATCATATCACCTTGTTCAATGATCTTTTGGCTAGCCACTCCGTGTGGCATTGCTGAACGAACACCACTTGCCACGATGGTTTCAAAAGACACACCTGATGCACCTAGTGAACGCATATAGAAATCTAATTGATTCGCGACCTCGATCTCTGTCATCCCTGGTTGGATCATTTTAAGGATATGATCATAAGCCATATCAGCGATGCTACAAGCTTTTTCAATGATCACTAATTCATCTTCATCTTTTACTTCCCGTAATTCTTCGATCATGTCAGAAACTGGGATCAACTCTGCATCCAGTAATTCTTCCAATACTGAATACTCTAAAAATGAAACTGTACGTTCTTCAAATGCTAGATTCTTCAATCCTTCTTTTCGAGTCAAATCAGCGACTTCCTCAAAAATCGGCGCGACATTTTTGATGATCTCAAAACCTTGCGCTTGCGCAGCTGCTTGTTCTGTATAACGGAAGTCCGTAATAAAGAAGGCTTTCTCTAATGTGATGACCGCTAACCCAGTCGTTCCTGTAAAATTAGTCAAATAGCGGAGATTGTAAGGACTTGTCACTAAAAATGAATCTAGATTCGCTTCTCGCATTTTTTTGCGTAACTTTTCTACTCGTAACATCATGTGTAAATTCCTTCTTTCTTTGCACTCTTTTTATCATTATAGCAAACTTTCTTTTTTAAAGGCATAGGAAAGATAAATTCCTTCAATAGAAACGAACAAAGCGTTTTGGCTTGAGCTTTTCCCTCAAGTCAAAACGCTTTAGACTTTCATTTCTAAGATCTTTTACCAAAGAAAAATGAGACAACTGCAACTAAGATCACTGCCCCTAAAATAGATGGAATAAGTGCCATACCAGCAGCGCTTGGTCCCCAGTTGCCAAAAATCGCTTGACCGATCGTTGAACCAATCAAACCAGCAATAATATTTGTGATGCATCCCATTGAATTTCCTTTACTTGTGATTGCTCCAGCAATCGCTCCAATGATTGCACCAACAATCAATGTCCATAACCAACTCATCGTATAACCTCCCTCTTTACTCTTTAATTTTATCATAAGAAATAAATAGCAGGCAAACGATGAGGGCTAACTACAAATCATTTACGCTTGAAAATACCGATCATGCCTCGCTTGACTACGTCGATCAAACTTAAAGAGCGAACCATGTGACTTGGATCAACATACTTACGGACTGCTCGCAAAACTTCCTTGGGATGCTTTGCAGAAAATGAATAAGTTCCGTTTTTCTTTGTGCGAATCGCAAAACGTGGAATCCATTTTCCTTTGAACATCACAGAGGCAATCACGACATCTACCTCTTCCCATGGGATCTGGACGAATTTCCGCGCATCACGATCATTGTAAAATTCAAAACCTTTATCACCAATCATGATCTTCCCATATTCTGCCACACCTAGATAAGATGTCGCATTCATCGTTAAGTCAACTTTTGTATTCAGGGATTGTACCATTTCAAGCACTCCATTTCTAATCAATCTAAAGTTACAGTACTTAGAAGTCGTACCGTTTCAATGATTTGGCTATTCGTTCAGCTTAGCCATCCTTTTAATTTCACGTTTTTTACTTCTATATCAAAGACATCTTATCATAAATAGTATACCTTTTCGAGCATAGATACTGTCTCCAATAAACGGTTCTCCACAATCGTCCACCATTCGATCAGAAGAAAGCTGAAGTAAAGTCTCGTCGCATTCTATGAAAAAAGCTGCAACAAAAATCAATGATTGATTTCTGTCACAGCTTATTTAGTCTTTTATTGCCTTAGATTACATTAATCCGATCAAGTGGAAAACAATACCCACTACGAATAATCCAAGAATGATAACGATTGGTGAAACTTTTTTCTTCAATAACCACATACAGAACAATGTTAGTAACAACGCAGCTAATCCAGGGATCAAGCTGTCTAAGTTGTCTTGTAATGTTGTTACTTTGTAGTCAGATAGAGAAAGTCCAGCTGCTTGTTGTTCCAACGCACTCTTGATACCTTCTGCACCTGCAGGTAAACTACTCCAATCAATGTAAGCACCTTCGTCAAGTTTAACGCTTGATACTACTGGCGCAAAGCCGATTGATACCCAACGGTTAACTAATGAACCTAAGATGAACATACCTAAGATCGAAGCACCTTTAGTGATGTCTTGCAACAAACCACCAGATAAATCTTCTGTGATTTTAGAACCCGCTTTATAGCCGAATTCTTGTGTATACCACATAAATGCCATACGGATGATATTCCAAGCTACGAAATAAATGATTGGGCCTAAGATATTTCCAGCCATCGCTAGAGAAGCAGCTAGAGCTCCAAGGATTGGTCTTACTGTAAACCAGAAGACTGGATCACCGATACCAGCTAAAGGTCCCATCATACCAACCTTAACCCCTTGAATCGCAACATCATCAACAGGTGCGCCATTTGCACGTTCTTCTTCCAGTGCAAGAGTCACCCCTAGAATTGGTGAAGCAACATATGGGTGAGTGTTGAAGAACTCTAAATGACGAGTCAACGCAGCCGCACGGTCTTCTTTTGTTTTATATAATTTTTTGATCGCTGGGATCATTGAGAATGCCCAACCACCATTTTGCATACGTTCGTAGTTCCATGATCCTTGAAGGAAAGTCGAACGCAACCAAACAGAAATACGATCTTTTTTAGATAATTGAATTCTTTCTTCTGCCATTTCGTGAACGCCTCCTTTAATAGTTATCGATGATATCGCCTAGTGGGTCACCAGTGTTTGAGCTTCCGCCGTTACCTGAACCACCTTGTTTAGAAAGTGCCAAGTAAATAAGAGCTAAAGCAACACCGATTGCGCCTAGACCGATAAGAGTGATTTCTGATACAGTTGCCAATACAAAACCGATTGCAAAGAATGGCCATACTTCTTTTGTAGCCATCATGTTGATAACCATTGCGTAACCTACGGCAACGACCATTCCACCACCGATAGCTAAACCGTCTGTCAACCAAACAGGCATAGATTCAAGCAAGCTTCTTACTGGACCTTCACCAATAGCTAAGATCAAACCAGCAGGGATCGCAATACGAACACCTTGCATACAAATTGCAACAATATGCCATAATTCAACTTTTCTAAAGTTACCATCTTTTGCAGCAGCATCCATCAAATGAACAAACGCTGTCGCAATCGTACGACAAATGATTGTTAATAATAAACCAGCAACAGCAAGTGGCACAGCAATCGCGATTGCTGAAGAAACGCCGGCTGAACCTTGACCACCTAAAACTAAAATAATTGCAGATGCAACAGATGCTAATGCAGCATCGGGAGCGACAGCGGCACCGATATTTGCCCAACCTAAAGCGATCATTTGTAATGTACCACCTAAGATAAGACAAGGAACTAGATTTCCAGTTACTAAGCCGATCAACGTACATGCAACAACTGGTTGATGGAATTGAAATTCATCAAGAATTCCTTCCATACCAGCTAAAAATGCAACGATGATGACTAAAATCACTTGAATAATATTTAAATCCATGATAGTAATCCTCCATTTTTTCTGATAATTAATTAAGCACGATTTTTTAGTTCTTCTTGCGCTTTTTTCAAAATTTCATCCATGTTTCCTTTAGAGTCATTCGGTACTTTACGTACATCGAATTTCACGCCAGATTCTTTCAATTTATTGAATGAATCAATATCGTCTTGACTGAAAGCAAGTACTTTGTTCGGTTGTACTTTACCTGGAGAATGTGCCATTGATCCGACGTTCACTGTTTCTAATGGTACGCCACCTTCAACTGCACGCACGACATCTTGAGGATTTTCAAACAATAGCAATGCGCGTTGTCCGCCAAAGTGTTGATCATCTTTTGCAAGTTTGATCATTTGTTCAACTGGTACAACGTGTGCTTTTACACCAGGAGGTGCAGCTTGTTGGATCAATTTTTTACGTAACTCATCTTTTGCTACAGCATCAGATACAACGATGATCCGTGTTGGATTTGTTGTTTTTGTCCAAGCAGTTGCTACTTGTCCATGCAACAAACGTGAATCAATACGTGCTAAAACATAAGTGAACTTACCAGGTGTTCCTGAAGGTGCAGCTTCTTGTGCCGCAGCTTTTGTTTCTACTACTGGTTCTAATTCTTCCGGTTTGACTTTCACGCCTTCTTTTGCTGTTTCAATGATATGAGCAGCAATTTCATGTGCTGATTCCATTGAAAAACGTGAAGCATATGCTTCGATCAGCATAGGCAAGTTCAAACCACTTACGATTGCCCACTTATCTTTGTGTTCTTCAAATAATGTGTTTGATTGATTGAACGGTGTTCCGCCCCATAAATCAACTAAGAATAAGACTTCGTCTTGGTTATCGAAGGAAGCGACTGCTTCTTCTAATTTGGCTCTCAAGTCATCTGGACCTTCACTCGGTTGTAAAACAACAGCTTTGACATTTTCTTGTTCGCCAAAGATCATTGAACCCGACTGTAAGATTCCTTCAGCAAATTGCCCATGACTTGCTAGGATAATCCCTACCATATTTATACCTCCTACTTCTTTTTGTTGTAACAAAATCAAAAATAAAAATAAGTGCTTGCCTTTTACAACAGATACATTTGACCGTTACGCAACAACAATTTTATGCTTTCTTGGCTTTGGCCAGCAATTCCATTAAAAAGATTTTCCGATCAGCGGGTACCTTCCGAATCTCCAACTCCACACCTTGACCATCCAAAAAATGAAAGGCTTCGATATCTCGTTGATCGACGGACACAAAATTTGTGATCATGGTCTTCCCTTCAGAAAAACTCATTCCCCCGATATTTAGAGAATCAATTCGGATACCACTTCGGACAATTTTCTCAACGTCTTTAGGATTAGTAAATAAAAGCATCACTTTCGTTCGCGCTAAGAGTCCACTCTCAAAGATCTGGATCATCTTTTCAACAGTGATGACATTTGCCATGATCCCTGGTGGAGCAGCTTCTTTTAAAAGAAACTTTCTTAACTTGTCTTTCGCTACTACGTCACTTATGACGATGATACGTTCAACGCCAGTCAATTTAGACCAGACAGTTGCAACTTGCCCATGGATCAAACGATCATCTATACGTGCTAATCGAATATCCATTCGTAAATCTCCTTTTTATTAAATCACTACTCAAAACATCTTCCCACTTCTGTCGGAAGCATTTCCGTTAAGCACACTTTATTAAAAGCAAGAACCGTGCCAACTTTTTAAAGATACACTACTTTATTTAATGGTTTCTTATACAATACACAAAAACGATACACTATTTTAGTGTATCGTTTTTGTGTATATCTTCATTAGTGTATTCTTTTTTCTCCAAATGGTTAGTGATCATTTTCAATAGATAATACACTTCTTCTAACGGAAACTTCACTTTGATCTTTTCTTCTAAATCATTTAGTGGCTCAACAATTTTAACATAGAGCGGATCGTTTTTAATCGAACGATTATCTTGATTTTCTAAAGAGAGCGGTTCATTTAAGATGACACGCTCAATCATTCCCGCCGCATGTAGAACAAGGTTGATCATAAATCCGTATTCTTTTACATCAATGCTTGCTGAATCCATTAACCCATCTGCAAATTTCCAGAGAGGATCGATTAACTTTTCTCCATTGATAAATGTAAAATTATCTGCGATAAATGACACACATGTACTTTTGGCTGTTTCTTCATTTAATAAAACATCTTCGGTTTCATCTAACTCTGACTCTAACAGTAATTGATCTAAAATCACCTCAATGTTTTGATCAATAAATCTTTCCAAAGGAATGAATGGTGCATCGATATGTGGGTCCGTAATCCCAGTCGTCGCAATGATTTGATAATTTTTTTGGATCTTTGGTAGCTTAGTTTTCAAATCAACGATGGACAAAGCAATTACTTCCAATTGAGCTTCTTGTCTTTTACTGACTGCACGCTCGATCAATGATTTGATTCGTTGTGCTGTTCCCTCTCCTGAGGCACAGATCGCCACTACCGCCTTTCGTTGTTTGTCGTCCGCTTCTGCAACATTTCCACTTGAGACTTCAGCATACCCTCGGAAATTCTTCAAGGATTCATAAAGCAAGTCAAGATCTGTTCCCAGCACCGACACTTTACGTACTGTTTCTAAAACTAAAGAAGTCGTGACCATATCGACTGTTCGGACAGGGATACCCGTATCTTGCTGTATCTGAGCATTGAAGGACGCAAGCGAACCCATATCCACCAGAAGAATCGTTCCACTCCCCTCATCTACTTCTTGCACACTACGCTCAATCCGACTTAAAGCAGTTTTAGGGTCCATGTCTAGTGGCATATCCACTGCCCGGACGTTATCCGCATCTAGCAACTGTTGAACCACTTGCACCATACTGCTTGCGGTACTATTGCCATGTGCAGCCACAACGACCCCGATCCGACCACTTGCTTGATTGGCTCGTAATGAAACAAGTAATACAGTCAAATAGTAATCTTCACTTTCTGGGATCTCCACTTGGAAATACATTTCGATATGTTTCCGTACTTCTTTCGCCAGTGCGTATTCCTCAGGAAAATCAATGGCCATTTCTCGGATATTATCATTTGTATGCCGCTCTTCTCCTAAATGGATTCGTTTTAGAAAAGAGCTGATATGCAGACTCATCGCATAAATAAAATTTTGTTGAAACTCATATGGTAAAGATTGCTTCACCATGAGATAAATCTGATTCGTTACTTCAATAATTTTAGGGTCAACAAATTCCGCCAACTTATTATCTGCATTAAATGAAAAACCGTGATCTTTATAGAATGACTTTAAATGGATATTGATATCTGTTGAGATAAAGTGATTGATTGCTTCTTGGTCCAAGCCATCTGACTTGAGCAAAGCAGCTTTATCACCAATAATGTCATAAAGATTATAAGGCAACTCATAGGAGTCTGCCTGTAACTGCATCACATCATCGTTTGGAAAAACGGTGATTTTAGGATCAAGTATCTTGGATAACTCTGCCATTTCTTTTCGATTACTTGCTAGTTGGATCAAACCACTTCGAATCCCTTCAGTTAAATCATCGATCGTGATCGATATTTCAGGTTTGTTCATGTGGTTTAGAAATCCTCGCGCACATACCAATTGGATATTCGACTTCAACTGTCCAATGTTTCCATAAGTAACACTGCCTATTAGCGCTTTCACAACATCTTCTGTTAAAGAAATTTTTCTTTGCGTACGATTCGCTTCGTGAGCGATCATGATTTTGACTAAATCGATTTTTTCATTCGCTGGACGTCGGTCAAAAGCAGGCAACTTGATATTGATCGGGATACGGCGTACAAATGTCTCAAGTAATGCCGAACCTGGATCTTCAGTCGTTGCACCGACGATTCGAACATTCGCTTCATGAGATTTCGTTGTTTCGCCCAATCGACTATAGGTACCATGGTCCATAAAGTAAAAAATCATTTCTTGTCCTTCGGGTGGGAGTCGATGAATTTCATCCAAAAAAAGCATCCCGCCATCCGCTTGATCTATGATTCCCATTTTTTCTTCTTCCGCACCTGTAAACGCACCTTTGACATACCCGAAAAGATGACTCATCAGTAATTCAGGGTTGTTAGCATAGTCCGCACAGTTAAAGACGATCAACTCTGTGTCTTCTTCCACCACATGGTTGGTTTTAGCAAAATGAAACATCGCATGAGCAAAATAAGTCTTTCCAGAACCAGTCGGACCAGTGATCAAACAGTTCAACCCTCTGGGAGGATACAAAATGGCAGCTTTTGCTTGTTCCACTGAATTTTTCATACTACCATTGGCGCCAATGATTTTGGCAAAAATATCTTTCGTATCTACTTGAAGACTCGTTTTTTTCACGTGAGTCAATTCTTCTTTATAACTAGGTACATATTTGGATAATGGTTTCTCAATGGTCGGTCTTTCTTGATAGACATACCGAACTGGACGACCATCCATTTTCTTTAGTTTTCCTTCACGTACTAATTTGTTGAGATCTTTACTACTATTGGTACGTTGAATACCCAAAACTTCCGCGATCTCTTGGGTCGTTACACCTTGATCGTTTTCATCTATAGATAAATGAGCGGTCTTTTCTTTGACATACGTATAAATTCGGTCAATTCGTTTTGCCAATATTTTCGCCCCTCTTCTCTTGTCCTTAAAACCTAATACTATTGATTTAATCACTATTCGTCAACTATTTATATCAAAAAAGAAAACAAGACACGCTTAAAATAAAAAAGAACATTCGTTGTTTATTTATTAAGCAATTTAGACAAGTCTAAACGTGTACTATTTTTTCAGATAACAGATAACGATTATCTCTTTTTTACTTTGCGCGATATCTTTTTCCAGTTAGAACTAGCGAAAATAGTAAACCAACTATTTTTACAGCCAATCATTCTCCTAACGCAAAAAAAGCCTGACTCTGTTTGAGCCGGAAATCATTATTGATTCAGAAAAAATGAAAAAACTCTATCCCTCGCTAGGCAAGGAATAGAGCCAACTGTTCATTAAGCTTCTTGAGCTACTGGATAAACAGACACTATCAAATTTCCTACCTTCAATAATCGTCCACAATATTCAAATGTTGATTTAATAGGATTGTTAATAGTTTTAGACCTACTACTATCCTCAACAAAAAATGAAAAGTATGGTCAAAGTATGGTCATTTTTAACTAAATCAAAAGACCCACTCCGAAGAATGGGCGTCCTGTAAAGTCCTGATCAATAGTATCAAGACATCTTTAAATTACTATGATTTTATTTATTGTTCAAGTCATGTGCTTTATGTATCTCCCCTCAAAACGAGGGGAGATTTTTTTATCGCTTAGGAATCGTCAAAACATATTCAGGGAATCGAATGTCGACTGTTTGTCCATTGATCGTATTTCCGTTCGGGTCGTTTGTTCGTCGTAACATCGGAAAGACTCTTTTCCCTGCGAATTTGCGGATATCCATTGTGCCATCCAAACCAAA